>JBBPIU010000124.1:0-2182 GCA_038040245.1 Pseudomonadota bacterium
AGGCGGCGCAAAGCCTGGACTGCCCCCGCAACGGTAAGCGAGGGGGTGCACACCCGGCCACTGTGAGGCTGCGAAGATTTCGGGAGCCACGGCTCCCGAGCCCTAAGCAGTTCACGGGAAGGCGTGCACCCGGCGGATCAGATACGCCACTCGCGAGTCCGGAGACCGGCCTTGGAGCTTTTTTCCAACTTGTTGAGGCGTCGGGGACGACGCCGAAAGGGGTTCCAATGCGCTTCGCCGTTTCCGTGGCGGTACTCACCGCCTTTGCTTTGCCTGTTTACTCTCAAAATGAAGACTCGGTCGTAGTCACCGCCACGCGCTTTTCGGAGGACGCGCGCCGGCTGCCCGCGAGCACTACGGTCATTTCCGCGGACGACATCCAGAAGAGCGCGGCACGCACGCTGCCCGAGCTGTTGCAGGAGCAGGTCGGCATCACGATGAAGGATTTCTACGGCAACAACGGCGCGCTCACTTCGATCGACCTGCGCGGTTTCGGCGTGACCGGGCCGCAAAACACGCTCATCGTGCTCGACGGCAGACGCATCACGGATATCGATCTATCCAGCGTGCAATGGTCGGCGATTCCGCTCGCCGGCATCGAGCGTATCGAGATCCTGCGCGGCACCGGCGCGGTACTCTACGGCGACGGCGCCTCGACCGGCGTGATCAACATCGTGACCCGCTCACCGCTCAGGCAGGGTGCGGTGCTAGAGGCGTTCGGCCGGGCCGCGACGTTCAACACGCGCGAGGGCCAGCTCTACGGCAGCCACACGAGCGGAAACTTCGGCATCAACGCCTCGGTCTACGGATTCACTTCCGATGGCTATCGCGTCAATAACCGCAACCAGCAGCACAACAACACCGCCGGCCTGCGCTGGGCCTTCGGCGATACGACGCTCGATCTGCGTGCGGCCACCGATTCGCAGGATCTTCGCCTCCCCGGCGCGCGCCGCATCCAGCCATCGATCGGGCTGAACGAGTACGTTGCCGACCCGAGGGGGGCGCAGACGCCGCTCGACTACGCAAGCCGCGACGGAAAGCGCGCGAGCCTGGCGCTGGGCCATCGCCTTGGCGACGCGGAATTGAGCGTCGGCCTCGACTGGCGGCAGAAGGACCAGCGCTCGTATTTCGACCAGGGCGGTTTCCCGATCTATCGCGCCGACGGGCTCGACGTGAGCTCGCTCACGCCGCGCCTGCGCCTGCCCTTCGCCACCGGCGGTCTCCGGCACCGGCTTACGCTGGGTGCGGACATGCACGCTTGGCGCTATGACTCCCGCCGCAGCAACCTGCCGGAGAATACCGCGCGGCCGATCAACCAGGTGCGGGTTTCGCAGGACAGTCAGGCGCTCTATTTCCAGGATCTGATCGAGATTGCGCGCGCAACACAAGTCTTGCTCGGCTGGCGCTCCGAGCGCGTGCGCTATGCCGCCAGAGACACGGTCGATCCCACCGTGCCGGGTTTCTTCTTCAACACCGCGGCGCCAGAAGCGCGCGAGACGTTGCGCCAGCACGCCTGGGAACTCGGGCTGCGGCGCGCAATTTCCCCGGCATGGTCGGTCTTCGGGCGTGCGGGCAGGAGCTTGCGCTTCGTCAACGTGGACGAAATCTACGAGAACGACGCGCTGTTCAACGCCCAGTTTCAGATTCTCCGGCCGCAGCATGCGCGCACGCATGAAGTAGGCGCCGAGTGGCGCCGAGGCGGGCATTCGCTGCGGACAACGGTCTTGCGTACGGATGTCACAGACGAGATCCATCTCGATCCATTCTCGACGGGGATCGGCAACACCAACCTGCCCCCGTCGCGCCGCCAGGGGATCGAACTCGATGGCGGCTGGCAGGCCGCGGAGCGCCTGCGCTTGCGGTTCGGCTACGCCTACACCGATGCGAAATTTATCGAGGGTATGCTGGCTGGCAGCCCATTTGCGATCGGCACCAACCTGAACGTTGCCGGCAAGCACGTGCCTCTGGTCCCGCAGCACAAGCTGAATGCCGGGTTCGCGTGGGATATCTCCGGCGCCACCCAGCTTGCCGGCACGCTGAGCGCGGTTTCGAGCCAGTTCATGGACAACGATGAGCCCAATACGCTCGGTACGAAGATTCCGCGGTACGCCACCGTGGACCTCAAGCTGGGCCACAGCTTTGCCTGGGGGAAGATGGCCCTGGCGCTCAACAATCTGTTCGG
>JBBPIU010000124.1:2282-8184 GCA_038040245.1 Pseudomonadota bacterium
GACGCGGTTCCGCTCAAGGAGATCGCGCGGGCGCTGGTGGTCATGCTGCGCCATCACGGCGACGTGCTGCTTGCCTCGCCGGTGCTGGGCGTGCTCCAGGGACATGCACCGAAGATCGAGGTCGATGCGCTGGTCTACGACGACACCGCGCCGATGCTTGAAGGGCACCCTGCGCTCGCCCAGTTGCATGTCGTCGGGCGGAACTGGAAGAAGGAAGGTCTTCTGTCCAGATTCGCATTGGAAAAACAGCTCCACGGCGCGCTGCGCGCGCGCCGCTACGACCTCCTGGTGCACCTTACGGAGCAGCCGCGCGGGGCGTGGCTCGCCCGCGCGCTTGGCGCGCGCGCGAGCATCGCGCCGGTCGTGCCGGGGCGCGGCGCCTTCTGGGCGCGCAGCTTCACGCACCTTTATCCCCTGGCGCGCAACGGGCGCAGGCACAAGGTCGAAGCGAATCTGGACGCGCTGCGCCGCATCGGCGTCCAGCCCGGGATGGACGAGCGCCGCCTGCAGTTCGTTCCCGGTGCTGCGGCGGAGGCGCGTATCGCGGCGCTGCTTGCGGCCGAGGGGCTGGCCGAGCGCAGCTACATCCAAATCCATCCGGCGTCGCGCTGGAGCTTCAAGTGCTGGACGCCCGAGCGCAATGCCGAGCTGATCGACCGGCTCTCCGCCAGCCACCGGGTGGTGCTCACGGCGGCCCCCGATCCGGACGAAATGGCCCTGGTGGGGGAGATCGTGGCGAAAACCACAACCAAACCGCTGGTCCTTGCGGGCAAGCTGCAGATCAAGGAGCTGGGCGCCCTGACGGCGCGCGCGCGCCTGTTCGTCGGCGTGGATTCGATGCCGATGCATCTTGCCGCGGCAATGGGAACGCCGGCGGTGGCGCTGTTCGGCCCGAGCGGCGAAGACGAATGGCGGCCCTGGCAAGTGCAGCATCGCGTCGTCGCGAGCGACCACCCCTGCCGTCCCTGCGGCAACGACGGTTGCGGCGGCGGCAAAGTGAGTGAATGCCTGACCACGCTGGGCGTGGACCAGGTGCATGCGGCAGTGGAACAGCTGCTCGCCGCGCAACCGCTGCCCGCCGGGGAGCGTTGAGCCGGTGCGCATCGCGCTGGTGCGGCAGCGCTACAACCCCTATGGCGGGGCCGAGCGCTTCATCGAGCGCGCCCTGCCGGCGCTCGAGCGCTCCGGGGTCGATGTGTCGCTGATTGCGCGCAGCTGGCAGAGCGGCGCAACAAGGTGGGAAACGCGCAAGGTTGTGCTTGTAAATCCGCCCTACGTCGGCAATCTATGGCGCGACGTATCGTTTGCGCGCGCGGCTCGTGAAGCCTGGGAAGCAGGCGACTTCGATCTGGTGCAGTCGCACGAGCGCATCGCCGGCTGCGATCTGTACCGCGCGGGGGACGGCGTGCATGCCGAATGGCTCGAGATCCGGCGCGCCGCGGCCGGGCCCGCATTTGGGTCTCTGGAGCGGCTTGGCATCGCGCTCAATCCCTACCACCGCTATGTCTGCGCGGTCGAGCGCCGCGTGTTCGAGCATCGGCGCCTGCGCGCCGTGATCTGCAACTCGAACATGGTTCGCGAGGAGATCCGGCAGCGCTTTGGGCTCGCGCCGGAGAAGCTGCACGTAATCTACAACGGCGTCGATCTCGAGCACTTTCATCCGCGCCATCGCGCGGCGCTGCGCGCGGTAGCGCGCGCCGAGCTGGGCGTCGCCGCCGGCGAGATCCTGTTTGTCTTCGTCGGCTCCGGGTTCGCGCGCAAAGGGCTGGCTGCCGCGATCGGCGCGCTTGCCGGGTGCGGCAATGCGCCGTTCCGGCTGGCGGTCGCTGGACGCGACCGGCACGCGGCGCGCTTCGCGGCGCTGGCGGCTGCCAAGGGCCTGGGCGACCGGGTGCGGCTGCTGGGCGGCCGCGACGACGTGCGGCCGCTCTACGCGGCGGCGGATTGCTTTATCCTTCCAACACACTACGACCCGTTCGCGAGTACCGTCCTGGAGGCGCTGGCGATGGGCCTGCCCGCCATTGCCGGCCGGCGCAGCGGCGCCGCCGAAATCATGCGGCACGGAGAAAACGGCTGGATCTGCGAGCCCGATGATGTGGCCGGGCTGACGCAACTGATGCACGCGGCGGCACGCGTCGCGGCCGATGAAGGAACCGGCGGTGCTGCAAGCGCGGCGGCGCGCAGCACGGCCGAAAGCTACGGAATCGACGACATGGCCCGCAAGCTGACTCAACTCTACGCGACCGTTGCATGAGCGCGACGCGCGACGGAGCGCTGTATTTCAGGCTTTTGTCCTACGTGCGCCCTTATGCCAAGGCGTTCGGTTTCGCCGTGCTCGGCATGATTGCCGCCGCGGCGACCGAGCCGCTGTTTCCGGCCTTGATGAAACCGCTGCTGGACGGCGGCTTCGGTCCCGCCAAGCAGCCCCTGTACCCGCCCATTGTGTTCGCGGCCGTGCTGGTGGCCATCTTCGTGATGCGCGGGATTTTTACCTTCACGTCTGCCTATTTTCTTGCCTGGGTGGCGAACCGCGTGGTGCTCGACCTGCGCGCGGCGATGTTCGCGCGGCTGGTGCGCTTTCCGGCGAAGTTCTTCGACGATCACAGTTCCGGAACGGTGCTCTCCAAGATCGCCTACGACGTGGGCGGGGTGACCGCGGCGGCCACCACGGTGCTCACCGTGGCGGTCAAGGACTCGATCGCCGTCGTCGGGCTGCTGGCGTGGTTGTTCTATCTCAACTGGCAGCTGACGCTGGTGGCGCTCGGGGTGGGGCCGCCGATCGCGCTTTTCGTGCGCCTGCTGTCGCGGCGCCTGCGCAGCATGGCGCGCGAGGCGCAGCACTCGATGGGCGACCTCGCGCACGTGCTGGAGGAAACGATCGAGTGCCACAAGGTGGTCAAGGTGTTCGGCGGGCAGGCCTACGAATCGCGCCGTTTCGAGCGCGCCAACCAGCGCCTGCGCGGTTTCAACATGCGCCAGACGGTCCCGGCAGCGCTCACCACGCCGGTGACGCATATCCTGGCGGCCACCGCACTTGCGATCATCCTGTACCTGGCGATCGAAGACTCACTGGCCGGGCGCATCACGGTGGGCGAGTTCGCGTCGTTCTTCACCGCGATGCTGATGCTGCTCGCGCCGCTGAAGCACCTGACGGAGATCAACGCGCCGCTGCAACGCGGCCTGGCCGCCGCCGAGAGCGTGTTCGAGCTGATCGACGCGCCGGTGGAGGAAGATAAGGGGACCCAGCACCTCGCGCGCGCACGCGGTGAGATTGAATTCCAGAGCGTCAGCCTTACCTATTCGACGCGTACGGAGCCGGCGCTGAGCTCGGTGAGCTTCGCGGTCCGGCCGGGTGAAACCGTGGCGCTGGTCGGCGCCTCGGGCGGCGGCAAGACCACGCTGGTGAATCTGCTGCCGCGCTTCTACGCACCGCAGTCGGGCCGGATCCTGCTCGACGGCCACGACATTCAGGCGCTCAATCTCGAAAGCCTGCGTGCCAATCTCGCGCTGGTGTCGCAGGACGTGGTGCTGTTCAACGACACCATCCGCGCCAACATCGCCTACGGCGGCATGGGCGCCGCGCTCGACCAGGAGGTGATCGCGGCCGCGCAAGCGGCGCACGCCATGGAATTCATCCGCGAGATGCCGCAGGGACTGGACACGCTGATCGGCGAGAACGGCATGCGCCTCTCGGGCGGCCAGCGCCAGCGCCTCGCGATCGCGCGCGCGCTGCTGAAGAACGCGCCGGTGCTGATTCTCGACGAAGCCACCTCGGCGCTGGATTCCGAATCCGAGCGGCTGGTGCAGGATGCGCTGGAAACGCTGATGCGCGGGCGCACCACAATCGTGATCGCGCACCGCCTGTCCACCATCGAGCGCGCCGACCGGATCGTGGTGCTCGAGCGCGGGCAGATCACGGAGTCCGGGACGCATGGTGAGCTGATCGCGCGTGGTGGTGTTTATGAAAGGCTGTACCGGATTCAATACGCCGTCGAGCACGTGAAAGCCGCAGTTTAGTCATGGCACCGCTGCATATCGTCCACACCGAGTCCTCGCTCGGCTGGGGCGGGCAGGAGATGCGGATCCTTTCCGAGTCGCAGGGCCTGATCCGGCGCGGCCACGACGTCAGGCTGGTTTGCCCGCCCGAAGCGCGCATCCACTCGGAAGCGCCGAACTGGGGCGTTCCGGTGGTGGCGCTGCCGATCGGCAAAAAGAGGTGGCGCGGCCTGCGCGCGCTGACTGCATGGCTGCGCGCCAACCGCAGCGACGTCGTGAACACGCACAGCTCCACCGACTCCTGGCTCGCGGCGCTCGCGCTGCTGATCCTCGGCCGCCAGGTGCCGATCGTGCGCACGCGCCATATTTCCGCGCCGGTGCCGCACGGCCCGCTGTCGCGCTGGTTATATATGCGCGCGGCCGAGCGCGTCGTCACCACGGGCGAGGCGCTCAGGCAGCAACTGGTGGAGGTCAACGGATTTCGCGCCTCCCGGATCGAATCCGTGCCCACCGGCATCGACGCCGGACGCTTCCGGCCCGGCGAACGCAAGGCGATGCGCGCCCGCTTCGGCCTGCCGCAGGACCGCGTGCTGGTCGGCATCGTCGCCACGCTGCGCAGCTGGAAAGGGCATGCCTTTCTGATCGACGCGATGACCCGGCTGCCGGCGCATGTCGAACTGGTGATCGTCGGCGACGGGCCGCAGCGCGAGGCGCTGGAGCAGCGCATCGCCAGCCTGGGCCTCCAGGGCCGGGTGCGCATGCAGGGACAGCAGGCGGACGTGCTGCCGTGGTTGCGCGCGCTGGACATCTTCGCGCTGCCGTCGTTCGCCAACGAAGGCGTGCCGCAGGCGCTGGTGCAGGCGATGCTGGTCGAACTGCCCTGCGTGACGACGCCCGTCGGCGGCATTCCGGAGATCGCCGAGCATGAGCGGACCGCGCTGCTGGTCGCGCCGCGCGATCCGGTTGCGCTGGCAGCGGCGATCGAGCGCCTCGCGGGCAACGAAGGACTGCGCCGCGAGCTGGGCGAGGCGGCGCGCAAGCACTGTGTCGAGGGCTACTCCTACGAGCGCATGCTCGACCGCATGGAAGCGATTTACCGCAACGTATCGCACGTATCGCACGTATCGGATGTGTCGGATGCCTCCGGCGTCTCCTAGCCCGGCAGCCGGCCGCAGCGCCAGCCGGTTGGCGGGCCGTCTCAAGGTCCTGCCTCGCGCGCTGACGCGGCGCTTTCTGCGCATGCAGCGGCGTTCGCGGCCCGCCGCGCCGCGCCGCATCCTGGTCGCGCAGCACCTGCTCACGGGCGATGTGCTGATGCTCGCGCCGCTGCTTGCCAAGCTGCGGCAACGCCACCCCGCTGCGGACATCGCGATCACCGCGCGGCGCGCGGTGGCGCCGCTTTTCTCCGGGCGGCCCTACGGCGCGCGCGCGCTGGTCTACGAACCGCGCGAGGCGGCGACGCTGGACGCGCTGTTCGACGAACCGGGATTCGATCTGGCGTTCGTGCCCGGCGACAACCGCTACAGCTGGCTCGCGGCGGCGGCGGGGGCGCGCTGGATCGTGGCCTTTTCCGGCGACCGGCCGGCGCACAAGAGCTGGCCCGTGGATGAACTGCGCCCTTACGGCGAGACGCCCGCGGCCTGGGGCGACATGGTGGCCGGCCTCGCCGAGGGCGCGCCGCCGAGCGCCTACCGCCCGGGCGACTGGCCCGCGCCGGCCTGCGCGCCCTTCGATGCGCCTGCAGGCCGGTACGCGGTGCTGCACGTCGAGGCGAGCACGCCGCTCAAGCACTGGGAGGAAGCGAAATGGCTCGCTTTGGCCCGCAAGCTTTCCGAGAACGGAATCCAACCCATATGGAGCGCGGGCCCCGCGGGCGGCGCGATGCTCCAGCGCATCGACCCGGGCG
>JBBPIU010000125.1:0-7979 GCA_038040245.1 Pseudomonadota bacterium
TGGAGCGCTTCCGCAGCCTGACCGAGCTGTCCTCGGACTGGTACTGGGAAATGGACACCGAACTGCGCTTCACCTACGTTTCCGAGGGCATCCGCAAGGTGCGCGGCATCGACCCGGAGTCGCTGATCGGCAAGCGGCGCTGGGAATCCACCAACATCGTCGGCGGCGACGAGGAAATGGCGCACCACCGCGCGACGCTGGAGGCCCACCTGCCGTTCAAGGACTTCGTGCTGGCGCGCAGCAACGCCGACGGCAAGGTCACCTACGTCAGCCACGCCGGCAAGCCGATCTTCGACGACCAGGGAAATTTCCGCGGCTATCGCGGCGTGGCGCGCGACATCACCGAGCGGGTCCGCGCCGAGGAAGAACTCGCGCGTCTGGCGCACTACGACACGCTCACCGGGCTGCCCAACCGCGTGCTGCTGCAGCGCCGCCTGAAGCGCGCCATGGCGCGCGCCGACCGCGGCCAGACGCTGCTCGCGGTGATCTTCCTGGATCTCGACCAGTTCAAGGAGATCAACGACAGCCTGGGGCACGCCGGCGGCGACGCGGTGCTCAAGGAAGCGGCGCTCAGGCTGGAGAGCTGCCTGCGGCTCACCGATACCGTGGCGCGGCTGGGCGGCGACGAGTTCACCATCCTGCTGGAAGACGTGCGCAGCGTCGACGAAATTTCGCGCGTCGCCGGCAAGCTGCTGGGCGCGATTGCCGAGCGCGCCGATGTGGCCGGCCACGAGCTGCACCTCTCGACCAGCATCGGCGTGACCGTGTACCCGCTCGACGACCACGACGCCGACACGCTGCTCAGGAATGCGGACCTGGCGATGTACCACGCCAAACAGGAAGGTCGCAACAACGTGCAGTTCTTTTCGCGTGACATGAGCGAGCGCACCGAGAAGCGGGTCGACCTGCTCGCGCGCCTGCGCGGCGCGATCGCGCGCCACGAACTGCAGCTGCATTACCAGCCGCAGGTGGACATCAGGAGCGGCCACATCATCGGCGTCGAGGCGCTGCTGCGCTGGAATGACCCCGAGCGCGGACTGGTTTCGCCGGCGCAGTTCATCCCGCTGGCCGAGGACACCGGGCTGATCGTGCCGATCGGCGAATGGGTGCTGCGCGAAGCCTGCGGGCAGGCGAAACGCTGGCTGGACGCCGGGCTGGGCCCGCTCGCCATGGCGGTCAATCTGTCGCCGCGCCAGTTCCGGCAGAAAAACCTGGTGCAGATGGTCGCCGGAATCCTCGCCGAGACCGGCCTGCCGCCCGCATGCCTCGAACTCGAGATCACCGAGAGCACCATGATGCACCGCGCCGAGGAAGCGGCCGTGGGCCTGCGCGCGCTGCACGCCCTCGGGGTGCAGATCTCGCTGGACGACTTTGGCACCGGTTATTCGTCGCTTGCCTACCTGCACCGCTTCCCGGTGCACACGCTGAAGGTCGACCAGTCGTTCGTGCGCGACATCAAGAGCGACCGCGACGACGCCGCCATCGTCAGCACGGTGATCACCCTGGCACGGCAGATGGGCCTGAAGGCGCTCGCCGAAGGCGTGGAGACCGAGGCGCAGCTTTCGTTCCTGCGCGCGCGCGGCTGCGACTCGTTCCAGGGTTACCTGTTCTCGCGGCCTCAGCCCGCAGCCGAGATCGAGGCGCTGCTCGCGCATCACCGAACGCAGTTCTCGCCCGCTCCGCGCGTGCGCTCAAGGAAGAAGAAGCCCGCATCCCGCGCCGGCTAGGGCTTGATCGTCAGGGTCTTGCTGCGCACGTCTCAGCGTCATGCCGATTTGAGCGGAATGCTGTCAGCGGCCTCGATGCCCTGCAGCAGGCGCAGGAACTGGTCTTCCGGCAGCGGCCTGCTGAAGAGATACCCCTGCATCTCGTTGCATCCATGCAGGCGCAGAAAGTGCAGCTGCTCGCCGGTTTCCACTCCCTCGGCGATCACCCCGAGCCTCAGGCTGTGCGCCATCGCGATGATCGCCTGGGTGATCGCGGCGTCGTCGCCGTCCCCGGGAATGTCCTGAATGAACGAGCGGTCGATCTTCACGCTGTCCAGCGGGAAGCGCTTCAGATAACTGAGCGACGAATAGCCGGTGCCGAAGTCGTCGATCGAAAGATGGATTCTCATCGCCTTCAGGCCCCGCAGCAGCGTCACCGCATGCTCCGGATTGCGCATCACCATGCTCTCGGTGATCTCGAGTTCCAGCCAGGCCGGATCCAGCCCGGTCTCGGCAAGCACGCGCGCCACGTCCTGCAGCAGGCTTTCGTGGGCGAACTGGCGCGGCGACAGGTTCACCGCGATGCGCAACCGCGGCAGCCCCTGGTCCTGCCAGACCTTGTTCTGCAGGCAAGCGGTCTTCAGTACCCACTCGCCGATCGGCACGATCAGTCCGGTCTCCTCGGCCAGCGGTATGAAATGCGCCGGCGCAATCAGCTCCTTGCCCGGCTGCTGCCAGCGCACCAGCGCCTCCATGCCGACGATGCGATTGCTGCCGATATCGACCTTGGGCTGGTAATGGAGCAGAAACTCTTTGCGCTCCAGGGCGTGGCGCAGATCGGACTCGAGCGCGACGCGCTCCAGCGTGTGGACGTTGGTCTGTGCCGAGTAGAACTGGAAGTTGTTCTTGCCCTGTTCCTTGGCGCGGTACATCGCGATGTCCGCGTTCTTCATCAGGCCCTGCAAGTCGTTGCTGTCGCCGGGGCAGGTGCTGATGCCGATGCTCGCGGTGAGGTGGAATTCCTGTGCCTCGAGAAGCACCGGCCGGGCCACCGCGGTAAGGATTTTCTGCGCCACTTCGGCAACATCCGCCGGCCGGGGCGGCCCCTCGATCAGCACCACGAACTCGTCGCCACCGAGGCGGCTGACGGTATCCACCTCGCGCAGGCAGCCGCGCAGGCGCTGCGCGATCTCCTTGAGGGCGCGGTCGCCCGCTTCGTGGCCAAGCGTATCGTTGATGTTCTTGAAACGGTCGAGGTCGATGAACAGGATCGCCAATGGCTCGTCGGCCCGCCGCGCCCTGGCGAGCGCGTGGCTCAGGCGCTGGTTGAACAAGCTGCGGTTGGGCAGCCCGGTGAGTTCGTCGAAATGCGCGAGGTGGCGGACGCGCTCTTCGGCCTGGTTGCGCACCACGAATTGGCCGATCTGACTGCCAATAGCCCGCACGACCTGCAACAGCGCTTCGTCAGGCTGCGCTATCTTGCGGCTAAAGAATTCCATCACGCCCAATGGCTGTGTGCCAGCCATGATCGGGAATCCAAACGCGCAGTGCAAACCTGCCTTGGCGGCATCCGGCCCGCGCCGGAAACCCGATACCCGGGTGACATCGGAAAACCACACTGGTGCGCCGTCGATCCACACGCGTCGAACCAAGCCGCCAGTGGTGGTCCTGGGAGCCTCGCCATGCCAGGCCGGTGCTTCGTTAATGGTGGTGAAAGTAGCAGTGATGAAATCGGCGACCTCCACGGCGTCAACATGCCATGTTTCTGCACATCGCAATACCTGTGCTTCTTCATCCCATCGCCAATGCGCGCCGCAGGCCCATCCGAGAGTTTCGCAGATTGTCTGGATTATTCTGGGAGCCGCTTCGGTCAGGGTCTCCGCTTTCGCCAGCACCTGCGTGACGGCGTGCTCCATCGCTTGCCGCCGTTCCGCATGCTTGCGCTCGGTGATGTCGATGATGGTGCCGATCAGTCCGGCGACGCCGCCGTCGGCGCGCGCGAACGTGGCTTTGTAGTAGATCGCCTCGTGGTGCCGGCCGTCGGGAGTCGTGATCGAGGTCTCGTGCACCTGCGGTGTCGCGGGCCGATCCCACAGCGCCTGGTCGGTCGCCTGCAAGCGCTCGGCGACCTCCGGATTGTCGGGATAGAGGTCGCTCACCGTCTTGCCGAGAAACGCGTCGCGTGGGGTGCCGAAATACGCTTCCCATGCCTTGTTGACCCCGAGGTAACGCCCATCCGTGTCCTTGAAATAGATCGGGTTCGGCAGGGCTTCGATCAACTGCTGCGTCATGCGCTGCGCCGCGGCGAGCCGCGCCTCGCTGTTGCGCAGGTCCTCAGTGATGCGGTTGGCCAGCTCCACCGCACGGCTGCCGGTGGTGGCGAGCGAGCGGATCAGGCCGAAGAGCAGCAGGCTGACGGTGACCCCGCCGAGCAGCACAAACCATGGCGGCCAGCGATCGAATGCATCGCCAAAGCCCTGCCGCGCGCTGAAATAAAGGTTCCACCGCCGCCCGCCCACTTCCAGGTCCGATACGCTGCGCAGACTCGGCATGGCTGCGTCCCAGAGCCCTTGCGGGGCCGGCTCCCTGCCGTGCAGGCGGTCGCTGTCGAACATCAGGTTCTCGGCGGTGGGCGGCGCCAGGCCGCTCGGGTTTCCCAGGAACCCGGCGTCGTGGATGCGCACGTGCACCTTCTGAAGGAACGGCTCGCTCAACACGCCGCGCATCAGGTCGATCGCGACGAAGGATGCGCTCACCACGCCGCTGAAGGCTGCCTGGCGCTCGGCGGCGGTGGCCGCCGACGCGTCCTTGCGGTAAATGGCCAGCCGCATCGCAAAACCCGGATGCCTTTTCGGGTCCAGCGCCAGCGCGATGCTTCCGGATGCCGTGAGTTGGCCCGAATCGCGCGTGCGCTCGAGCGCGGCAAGACGCACCGGGTCGCCGCCGAGATCGAGACCGAGCGCCCGCTCGTTGCCCGCCATCGGCTCGACGTACAGCGCGACAACGTACTCCGGCCGGATTCCCGCCGGCCGGATCGCAAAGTCCGGATAACCGCGCGGATCGACGCTGGTATCGCCGCGCATCATGGCTTCGAACGCCGGCCGTTGCTCGGCCGTGATGCGCCGGCTGTAGTGAATCACCTGGATGCCGGGATAGCGGCTCCCCAGGTTGAGGTTCTGGAGATAGCGCGCGAACTCGGCCCGGTTGACCGTGTCCATTGCGGCAAACAGGCCCCTCACTCCGCGCAGCACATCGGCATAGTCGTTGACACGCGTATCAACGGCGGCTTTTGCGTCGCTGACGGCGCTCTCGAATTTCAACCGGGCCTCGCGCTCCACCTGGCGCTGCACCGCGTAGGCGGCCGCGGCCGACAGGACCACGCCGGCGGCGAGCACCAGCCATGCCGCCGAGGCGTGGCTGTAGATCCTGGCGAGCCCGGAATGCTGCATGACCTATTCTATGCCGCGCCTATGTCGAAATGCGGGCCTGCCATACCCGCTTACCGAACTCCGGGTAATTTTCTGTAATGGCGTTTTTTACCGGGCCTCGCAGCAACGAGAGTTCTTCCGTTGAAGGAGCCGGCGTCTGCTGCAGCGCGGGGGTAACGTCATAGTCGAAGCCGGTATTCTCCCGGACCTCGGCCGCCGAATGCCCGGGATGAACGCTTTGCAGCAGGAAGCGGCGCCTGTCCTTCTGCCACGCGAACAGCGCTTTCCCCGTCAGCAGCGCCTGCGGCCCGCCGCGGCGCCGGATCTCGGGCGGGCTCCAGCCGGGTGCGGAGATGAAGTCCACCTTCGGCACCAGCACCCGCTTCGAGTGCTCCTCGCGGAACAGGATCGTGCGGCCGGCGGTGAAGTACATGAACGCCGAACCGAAAGAACCCGGGAAGCGCTTGCCCTCCGCCTGCACCAGATTGATGTTGGCCTCGCCGTCAATCTGCGCGCCGCCGAGGAAGAACACGTCAATGCGGCCCTGGCCCGCGAGGTCGAACAGCTCGCGCGAGCCTTCGGTGAATGGGTTGCCGCTGCGCTTGTGCAGGAGCGAAATCCGCAGCTTTCTGTTCTTCAGGAATCTCTGCAGATAGACAGCAGTCGCCGGGATCGGCGAGGCCGCGCCCACGGCGACGTGGCCCGCGTCGCCGATCAGGCGCGCGATGGCGCAGGCGAGGAGTTCTTCTTTGGCGTACGGTTCCACACGAACTCGTCCAGGTAACCCCGGAATCCTTCCTTCGTCTTCGCGGCCCTGGCGTAGAGCGACAGATGCGCGTCGTCGATGCCGTACAGGTCGGCGACCGACAGCGGCCACGCGCCGCGTTTCGCCTGCGCGACGCCGCTGACGTACACGGAAGCGAGCACGCCCGGCGCGAGCAACTCGTCCTCGAGCATGTCGCCGGGGCGCTGCTCTTCATAGGTGACATAGCAGGCGCGCGAAGCGTGCGCGATGGTCGCGAGCTCCTTCCTGCGCCCGATCCACACGTTGCCCGCCTGGTCCGCCCAGCGCGCATGGAACAGGGCGACATCGGGTTGTATGGCTGGAACGATGAGAATCTGATCGTTGCTCGCCATAGGATTCTCGATCACTTTCCAATCGCTTCTCAATTTCATGAGATCGGAACCCAGAACACCGCGCAGCGCCATGAAAGGCACGCCCTTCTCCGTGGCTTGAAGCCCGCTGTGGATTGCCGGGCAGGTGGCGTCGCGGATGAGGATCTCGCCGCGCTCGGCGGCCGCGGTGAAGCGCGGTGCGAGGCCGGCTTCGCCCAGCGACACCGCGCTCGATTCGACTTCGGCGACGCAGCCCGCGCCGATCAGCAGGTCGGCGCCGAGGCCCAGCACCGGCACGCCCAGCAGCTTGAGATTTTTGGCGTTGCGGCGGATCAGCGCGTGCACCACCGCCATCGCCGGCATCGAGTAGTCGGGCGGCAGGCCGAGGAAAGCGCCATCGGGTATCTGCGCTGCAATTGCTTCGGCATCAGCCAAGAATCTAGTACTGTTAGCTGGAAGATCGGTCACGGTTTCAGAGTTTCGATTTGGACTCTTTTCGAGCAGATTCCATCACGCGCCGATGCGATCGGGTCCAGATTTCCAGTTCAAGCATCAACTGTTGAGTTGGCTTCCCGCTTCCACCGTCAAGCGTCTCGATTGCTTCAGTGAGCAAGGAAATTTCGGGATTTTCTAACGAGTTGTGCCGCAGAAAAAGGCTAAGCGCTTTCGGAAGTACTTTCCGTTGCCCCGGCGAGCGTCTTGTTTTTAGACGCTGACGCAACAGATACTCTTGATATGTCTTCGTTCTGGTCAACAGTCTACCCCGTCGACGCGATTGAATGTCTGTCAGTGGTTTCTGAATACCGTTGCTAATGACAAATGGTTTTCTCATCGGCGAACATCGATCAACTACTCATAGAGCGCCGAATTACAGAGCGCCGCTTGCTTTTCTCCGTTACTTCTAATGATCTTAGCGCCCTTCGCACAAAACGTTGCATTTCAGAAGGCGAAGCTGGTTGCGGGTAAATCAGAAGCGCGTAAACCGGATCCGAGAAATTGACCCAGTCCGAATCGAGGTCTCTGTTCTTGGGGTACGGAATCCACAAAACTTGCCGAACAATTCTTGAAGCAATCGGCAAAAGTAGATCGGAAATATCTGTCTCGCCACATTCAACGACGGTCCCGATGCTATAGACGTCCACAGGTTTGATGATGGGAAATGATAAATCTGCTTCAGAAAGATCTTGTACCTTATCGATGCAACGTCGCAAAAGCGCGTAAACATCTTCCTTCGGCTCAAAAACGTGTCCTTGAGGAGCAGGTGAGATTTTCCGTCCTTGCAACAACGCACTCTCCACAGCGTGCGGAATCAGATATCGCGTTTCATACCGACACTCATTGACAAAATCCCAAGAAGCCCAATTGGCGCCAAACCACTTGAGATAACCATGGAGTCGGCTGTGATTCTTCGGGAATGCTTCCAGGAAGGTTTTGTGCAACACTCGTTTCTTGGGTGGAGGTGCCACAGCGGGAATTCTTAGTTCCTTTATTACCACCGGAAACTGAGGGAAGAATTCCTTCATCATCCCGCATAGTTCAGCTGCAGACAGCGATTTCCGGAGCGAGAGGCCTCTACGAGCCCTAGGCATTCAGGCCGTTCCACCAACAGTAAGGCCGTCGATCTTCAACGTCGGCTGGCCGACGCCCACCGGCACGCTCTGGCCTTCCTTGCCACAGGTGCCCTGGCCGCCGTCCATGCGCATGTCGTTGCCGATCATGCTGACGCGCG
>JBBPIU010000126.1:0-7914 GCA_038040245.1 Pseudomonadota bacterium
CGGAGGCGGTGGTGCGCAATTTACGCGCGCGCATCGCGGAGTTGAGTCGCGAAGAAGAGCCGCTGAAGGCCGCCTACCTGCGCGAGAAAGCCATGTTCCTGGACAGCCTCTACGCCAGCTTGATCGAGCGCTACAACGCGCTTGCTCCGGAGGTGGCTGACACGATTCTCCAGATCGCGGCTAGCCGGAGAGTGATGATTGCGAGTGGTCTGGGCAACACGAACGGTTGGAGCGGGGAGGTACTGCTTCCTGGAATGAAAGCAAAGCACGGGTCGCGCGTTCCGCCGATTCTTGACGGCGCAGACCAGAAGTTCGCCGACGCCGCTGAAAGCCACGTGCGCACCATCTACGACAGGCTGACTGCCGCAGGGTTCGTGCACGGCTAGGTAAAAAACAAGAGGACATCGAAGATGAAGTTGCCACTCGAACCCGTGGGCACCTGCCTGGCGGATACAATGTTGGACAAATTTTTCGACTCTCAAGCGTCGAGTTCGTTTCGCGAGGTCTACCAAAGAATAACGGGCGACCAACGAATCACCGGCCGCCTGAAGAATTGCGACCGCACGGCGATGCGCGAAGCGCTGGACAGCGGCTCGTGGCCCAGCGTTTTGTCAGCTGCGGTCAATCGGCAAATGGTCGTCGATTATCGCGGTCCGGGCTGGGACGCTTGGCGCCGGCTCGTCACCATCAAACGCGGCGTGACAAACTTTCGCACTCAGCAGGCCGTGCGTATTGGCGGATACGGGGACCTGCAAAACGTGGCCGAGGGCGATCCATATCCTTCGCTCGAGTCGCCGACCGAGGAAACGGGGTCCTATGCCGTGACAAAGCGCGGCGGCACGGAGACCATCACGCTCGAGATGATAAAGAACGATGACATACAGGCAATCCGCGGGGTTCCCAAACGTCTTGCCCAAGCCGCGCAGCGCACGGTCGCGCGGTTCGCGCTCGAATTTCTGAGGACGAATCCCGTGATCTATGACGGCGTGGCGCTTTTCCACGCGACGCACGGCAACCTGGGGAACGCAGCGCTCTCCGCATCTTCGCTGCACGCCGGCAGGGTCGCGTTGATGCGGCAAGCGGAACCCGGAAGCGGGGAAAAGCTCGGAACCCAGCCGCGTTGCTTGTGGGTGCCCCTGGATCTGGAGGAAAGTGCGGCCAATCTGTTCAGGCGCGGAACGAACCAGGACAAAACTTTTGTCCAGAACATGCCGGTCGAGGTGATTCCGGTCTGGTACTGGGAGAACACGAACAATTGGTGCCTTTCGGCTGACCCCGATTTACTGCCTAGCATCGAACTGGCATTTCTCGATGGGAACGATGAGCCGCAAATAATCCTTCAGGGCCTGCCTACGGGCGGGAGCTTATTTTCGAACGATCAGATCACCATGAAGCTTCGCCACATCTACGGGGGCACGGTGATCAACTACCGCGGGCTTTATAAATCCATTGTCTGACGGTCAATGGAATACGAGATCGACTACAGTGCGTTGAAGGAACTGCAGGCGAACCTCGCCCGCAACCCGGCGGTGGTGCGCAAGCATCTGCTGGCAGCGGTGACGGAAGCCGATAACCTGCTTTTGCGCGAAGTGAAGGAGCGCATGCCGAAGGGTGCGCAGGAATTCCTTTACAGGAGCGTGTTCAACGAGGAGCGGGTGAGCGATACCGGCGTCATTGGCCTGGTGTCTTCGCCGATGAGCTACGCGGTCGCGGTGGAGCTGGGCACCAAGCCGCACTTCCCGCCGCTGCAGCCGCTGGTTGATTGGGTCCAGCACTCGCAACATTTCGGCGGCGTCTCCGACGCAAAGGTCGCGCGCGGCATCGCGTTCCTGATCGCGCGCAAGATCTCGCGCGTGGGCACGAAAGCGCAGCGCCCGTTCGGCCTCACCTTTCAGGCGCAGGAATCCCAGGTGCGGACGATCTTCGACGCGGCGGCGGCGCGCATCGCGGCGGACATCGCCGGTACCCGGGTGGCCTGATGGCGACGCTCGCGCAGATCCGCGCCAAGATCAAGGAGCAGCTCGCCGCCGTCGACGGCGTGCGCGTGATGGAAGCGGCCTACCTCTCGGAAGTCAACAAGCGCCATGAGTGAGCGTCATGAGTGACTCCACGCACACCGCTGGCATCCGCATCACCGGCGACGCTTCCGGCCTGATCTCCTCATCCAAAGCCGCCGGAGATGCGCAGAAGAGGCTCGCCGACGAGTTCGCCAAGACCGGCGAGCAGGCGAAGAAAAACGCCGACGAATCCAAGCGCTTCGGCGAGCGGCTGAAGGAAGAGGCCGAGACCGCGGGCAAATCCCGCACTGAGATCGAGCGCTACCGCGCCGGGCACCTGCAGCTCACCGGCGCGCAGAAGCAAAGCGCCGAGGCCTCGCTCAAATCGGTCGAGGCGCACGACCGGCAGGCGCAGTCGATCGCGTTCGTGAAGGGCGCAGCACTCACTGCGGCTGCCGCAATCACCGCCTATGCGGTCAATACCGCGATCGGCGTCAAGGCCGCGATCGACCAGGCGGCTGCGCTCCATACAATGTCGCAGTCCTACGGCATCTCGACCGAGGCGCTCTCGGCCTACCGTTATCAGATGAGCCTCGCGGGCATCGACCAGGAGGCGTTCGCCCTGGGCATGAAGACGCTCTCGAAGAACATCAGCGAGGCGCGCGGCGGCGTGGGCGACGGCGCGGCGCTCTTCCGGATCCTGGGCAGGGACATCGAGAGCGCGGTGAAGAGCGGCGCCTCGATCGAGACGCTGCTGCCGCTGATCGCCGACAAGTTCGCCTCGTTCGCCGACGGCCCCAACAAGGCCGCGCTCTCGTTGGCGCTCTTCGGCCGCGAGAACCAGCAACTGATCTCCTGGCTGAACAAGGGCTCGCAGGGTTTCCGCGACGCCGTGCGCGAGGCCGAGGCGTTCAAGCTGATCATCGGCCCCGACATGGCCAGGCGCGCCGACGACTTCAACGCGAACCTCGCGCGCATGAACGCGCTCTTCGGCGCCAGCAAGATCGCGATCGCCGAGGAAGCGCTGCCCGCGCTCAATCGTTGGATCGAACGGTTGCTGTATGCAAAGCAGCTCGGCGGCGGCTGGTTCGGCGCGCTGCAAATCGCGATGAACGAGCCGGCTTCGGATGCGTTCAAGTCGAACGCTGGGAAGAAGCAATCGGTCGACGCCGACATCGCTGCGCTCAATGAACAAGAGCGCCGGCTGCTGAACGCATCGGGAAAGACGCCTCAACTCGCTGATTATTTCGCCGGAGAAATCGACACCGTGCGCTCCGACCTGCGCAAAGCGCAGGGCCGCCGGCAGATCTATCAGTTACAGGAGCGCCAGGAAGCGCTCGACCGCGTCGCCGGCATGGACACCGGCGACCAAGTCTCTCGGATGATGGCTCGCGGCGCAGCCGGCAAGTCCCAAGCGCCCGCCCTCCCGAAGACCGGCGCGGACGCCGAGTCGGACTACAGCCGGCTCAACCGTGAGCTCCGCACCCACATCGAGCTGCTGGAGCTGCAGGCGTCATCCGGCGAGAAGGTGACGCAGGGCGACCAGATCCGGGTGCAGCTGCTTCAGGCCGTCGCCGACAAGACCGTGAAGCTCAACGGGGCGCAGGTAGATGATCTGGTCGCCAAGGCCAACAATCTGCGCGCGCTGGAGCTCGAGCAACGCGCGCGCGAGGAGCTGACGAAGCAGGACCTCGAAATCTTTCAGGCCCGCAACCAGTTCATCGATCAGCAGAAGAAGTCGGCAGAGACGATGGTCGAGGAGAACAAGCGCCAGCGTGAGCAGACCGAAGAGCTCGGGCTCACCACCGAGGCGCTGGGCCGCCTGCGGATAGGGCGGATCGATGACACCATTGCCATGCAGGAGCGCGACGTCATCGCCGCGCGCGCCGGCGGTGATGAGGCTTACGTCGCGCTCCTCGAACGCGAGCTGGTTCTGCTGCGCGAGCGCCGCGACCTCACCTCGGCAGCCGCGGGCAAAACAATCGCCGTCGAGGAGGCGAAGGCCGCGAAGGATGCATGGAAGAGCACCTCGGACTCGATCGAGCGCTCACTGACCGATGCGCTGATGCGCGGCTTCGACAAGGGCAAGACGTTCATGCAGAACCTGCGCGACGCGGCGGTCAACATGTTCAAGACGCTGGTGCTCGAACCGATCATCAAGCCGATCGCGCAGTACGGCGCGTCGACGGTGCTGGGGGCGTTCGGCATGCCAGGCGCGGCGAATGCGGGCGGCGCGGGAGGCATCGGCGGCCTGAGCAATCTGAACAGTCTCTACAACATGTTCAGCGGCAACAGCGGCGGCATGTTCAGCACCAGCGCCCCTTCTTGGTACACCGCAGGTCTCGCAGACGGATCAATTGCGGCTGGGGCCACGGAGGCAGGGGCAGGTTTGTATGCCGCTGGCGGTACTGCTCTTGGCGGGGCCGCGCTTGGTGGAACGGCACTCGCGGGCGAGGCGGCGGCTCTGGGCGTCGGCAGTATGTACGGCGGCGCTGCGGCGGGCGGTGCATTGGCGGGGGGCGCGGCTGCCGGGCTTGCCGCTGTGCCAGTTGTCGGATGGATTGCGCTGGCCGCGATCGCCGCCTATTCATTGATGAGCGACGACGACAAAGACAAGCGCAAGCCCTCACAGGTGCAACTCGCCCGGGATTCTGCCGGGAATTTTTTTATTGGCCAGTCAGATGTGCCAGGCGGCGATGCCAATCAGGCGCTCTATGGCTCGTTGCGCGGCGCGCTCAACGACCCGAAGCAGTACGACCCGGCGGTGCTCGCGGGGCACGTCGACCAGTGGGTGCAGGGCGCGCAGGGTGAGAGCGCGGAGGAGATGGTAAAAAAGCTCATGGCGGCGCTCGCTGATGCGGCTCAGGCGGCGCAGGCGGCCAACCAGCTCGCCGCGGCGACGGATCAGATGGGACAGTCATTGCGCGCGGCGCAGGACCCGCTCGGCTTCTGGTCGGCGCAGGTGAGCAAGGTCGGCACCGAGCTTGGCAGTTCGGCCGATACCGTGGAGGAGTGGCGCGCGGAGTTTCTCGCCGCGATGGATGGCACGCTGAGCGCCGAGCAGTTCGCGAAATGGCAGGAGTTCGGCGGCGTTCTCACGCAGGCCGCGAGCGCCGCTGGCGCCGCTGCGCAGGCGGAGCAGCAGCTTGCCGATCGGCGCGCGCAGGAGGAGCAGCGCCGCGGCAGCCTGGAGGTGCAACTGATGCAGGCGCAGGGGGACGCATCCGGCGCGCTGATGCAGCAGCGACACCTTGAACTTGCGGCGACGGATGAATCGCTGCGCCAGTTGCAATATCAGGTTTACGTCGCGCAGGACGCGGCCAAAGCGGAGCAGGACCTTGCAGCCCAAAGGGTGGCCGCGGCGCAGGACCTCGCGGTAGCAGAGCGGGCCGCGCAGCAGGCCGCCGATGCGCAGATCGCGGGGCTGTTCACGCGCATCCAGGAGACGCTGCGCTTCAGCGAAATGGTGAAGCGATTGGAGCGGGATTCGATTAACTTGTCGCTCTCGGACCTCTCGCCGCTCACGCACCAGCAACGGCTCGATGTGGCGCGCTCGGGCTACGAGGGCGTGCTCGGCAACGCCCGCCTGGGCGACGCCGATGCGCTCGGGCAGTACAACCAGTCGCAGCAGGCGTACTTGCGCGAGGCGGCGGGCTTCTACGGCACCTCAACACCCACTTACGGCGCGATTTTCTCGGGCTCGCAGGCCGACCAGCAGTCGCTGGTTACGGGCCTGAAATCGGCCATCGCCGGCAACTTTACCGACAGCGCGGTGCAGTTCGATTCGATGAACCTGTCGCTCACGCAGATCGACGCTTCGTTGAAGGGCCTCGACACGCGCCTGGTGGAAGGCTTCCGCGCGGCGACCGCGGACCAGACGCGCGAGATCGTGAAGGCGCTGATCGAGCAGGGGCTCGCGGTGAAGGAAGGCGTGTTCGGCGCGCTCGAGGCGGCCGTGCGGGCCTGAATGTGAATGATAAAATGAGCGCAGAGGACGCATACGAGGCGCTCAAACTCCATCGAGCGCTGAAAGCTTTCCTGACTGATGGGCTGAAGCGCTCCGGAACTGAAATTAGATGGCCCAGCTCAGAGGAGCGCCTAGGCAAATTTCGCGAGCACTACGAGAGGGTTTTTGCTTTAGCGCGCGATGGCAAAGACGCCGCGTTTGTGGTGGCTGCAGCTGTTGCGGATCTCTATATGGTCGAGGCCCAAAACCTGTACGGCGCCAACGATGAATATCGGGTGATTTGCATGACGGTATCTTTAAGCTTGGTGGATTTGAAGGTGATCTGGGAAGGACTGCTTCGCGAGCGGCGCAACCAATCCAGTCCCGGCGCCTAAGCCTAGGTGCCGGGCGCACTTCCCAGCCGCGATCGCCGCCGCCCTTTCCCGGCCATTTACGACCCCCCTCAAAGGCCTCTTCCCGATCGAGCTGCTCGCTTGTAAATCACACGTAATAGCGCTTTACTAAGCATTCATGCCAGGCATCGTCCACGCCCCGGTCGTTCTCCTGGTCGAGGTTCTTGGCCTGCCGACCGCGCTCAAGTTCGTAAGGCGCTTCGGCGGTGGCCGCGTCTCGATCCCGCGGCCTGCGCGGCTGAAGCCCGAGGGCGCGATCGTCCAGGCCATTGGCATCGAGGCCGCCAAGGCGCTCTGCGAGGAGTGGCGCGGGCTCGAGATTATGGTGCCGCGCTTTGCCGCGTATCGCCGGGCCGAGCGTGATCGCAAAATACTTTTAAGGAGCTCTCAAGGGATCTCGGCGCGCCGGCTGGCGCTGCAGTTCAAGATCTCCGAGCGGCACGTCTTCCAAATCCGTGCCAAAGGGCGGAAAATCCGTTTGCCGCGTCGCACTATTTTCAAATCAGGTGATCCGTAGTTCCAAAATAGGTGATCCCGAACAAGACTTGAAATTAGACGAGCTTGGCGTTATCATTAGCACTCGTTAAGGGGGAGTGCTAGCAGGACCGCTCGCCCTCCATGCCAAAAATCATGTAAGCCGTTGTAAATACTAACTATTAATTCTGGAGACCCGTATGAAGATCCGTCCATTGCATGACCGAGTCATCGTCAAGCGCATCGAAGAAGAGCGCAAGACCGCCAGCGGCATCGTCATTCCCGACACGGCGGCCGAAAAACCCGACCAGGGCGAGGTCGTCGCCGTGGGCAAGGGCAAGAAGAACGACGACGGCAAGCTGATCGCCCTCGACGTCAAGCCCGGCGACAAGGTGCTGTTCGGCAAGTATTCCGGGCAGACCGTGAAGGTGAAGGGCGACGAGCTCCTCGTGATGCGCGAGGAAGACATCATGGGCGTGATCGAGGGCCACTGATTCCAGCCGGCCGGGACACGCAGACTAGCATTTGCAGACACACGAATTCGCACACAGGAGAGATTTAAATGCCAGCCAAAGAGGTACGTTTTTACGAGGGCGCGCGCTCCAAGATGGTTCATGGAATGAACATCCTGGCCGACGCCGTCAAAATCACGCTCGGCCCCAAGGGCCGCAACGTGGTGCTCGAGCGCTCGTTCGGCGCCCCGACCGTCACCAAGGACGGTGTCTCGGTCGCCAAGGAAATCGAGCTCAAGGACAAGTTCGAGAACATGGGCGCGCAGATGGTGAAGGAAGTCGCTTCCAAGACGTCGGATGTCGCCGGTGACGGCACTACGACTGCCACGGTGCTAGCGCAGGCCATCGTCCGCGAAGGCATGAAGTACGTCGCCTCCGGCATGAACCCGATGGATCTCAAGCGCGGCATCGACAAGGCGGTCATCGCGGTGGTCGAGGAGCTCAAGAAGATCTCCCAGCCCTGCAAGACCTCCAAGGAAATCGCCCAGGTCGGCTCGATCTCGGCAAACGCCGACGCCGACATCGGCAAGATCATCGCCGACGCGATGGACAAGGTCGGCAAGGAAGGCGTG
>JBBPIU010000127.1:0-7678 GCA_038040245.1 Pseudomonadota bacterium
GCTTCCGGCGGCGCTGTTTCATCCGACACCGGTACGTCGGTCGTGCCGACCAGCGTATGCAAGTCGCCGTAGGGAATCATGAAGATGACCCGCCGGTCGTCGTTCTGCAGGATGAAGGCGTGCTCGCCCTCGTAGAGTTTAGGCAGCACGATGTGGCTGCCCTTCACCAGACGCACCTGGTCGCGCGAAGGCTGCGATAGATGGCCGTTCAGTACCGTTTTTACCCACGGCCCGGCGGCATTCACGATCGCCTTGGCTTTCGCCTCCTCGCCGTTCGACAATTTTGCGCTCCAGAGTCCCTGTTCTCTTTTCGCCGCCACGCATTCGGTCCGCGTCAGCACCCGCACGCCGCGGGCTCGGGCGTCCATCGCGTTGGCGATCACGAGGCGCGCATCGTCCACGCGGCAATCGGAATAGATGAAGCCGTGCCTGAATTGCGGTTTGAGCCTCGAGTTGTAAGGCGGCGAATCGAGCCGGATCGCCCTGGAGCCCGGCAGGCTGGTGCGGCGGGAAAGGTGGTCGTAGAGAAACAGGCCCGCGCGGATCATCCAGCGTGGCCGCAGCTCGGGCACGTGGGGCATGACGAAGCGCGCCGGCCAGACCAGATGCGCAGCGACCTTCAGCAGCACCTCGCGCTCGGCGAGCGCCTCGGCCACCAGCCTGAACTCGTAGTGCTCGAGGTACCTGAGCCCGCCGTGAATCAGCTTCGAGGACGAGGACGAGGTCGCGCAGGCCAGATCGCCCTTTTCCACCAGCAGCACCGACAGGCCGCGGCCCGCGGCGTCGCGCGCGATTCCGGCGCCGTTGATGCCGCCGCCCACGACCAGCAGGTCGACCTTGTTTTCCAAGAAATTCCTACGTTTGCGAGCGCGAAATTATACGGCGCGCGCGAGGGTGGCTTCGAAGGCGACCCCGCGCCCGCCGGCAAGATTCTCCGCATGCAGCGCGCCGCCGTGGAACTCGGCAATCAGCCGCGCGATGTAGAGCCCCAGCCCCAGGTGCGGAGCGGCGCCGGAATGCTCGCCGCGCAGCGAGACCATTGAGTCGAACAGCGACTCGCGGATCGAATCGGGCAAGGTTGGACCCTGATTTTCAATCCTGAGAATGACATTATTCTCTTTCAAAATAAGAAAAGTGCGCACCGAGGTTCCGCTGGCAGCGAAGTCGACTGCGTTTTCCACGAGCTTGTCGAGCATTTGCGCAAGCAGATCCGCCGCGCCCTGCGCCAGGATGGGCTCGGCGGGAACCACGAGCTCGAACGTCCTGTTCGCGTAGGCCAGGCGGTAGCCTTCGACGCAGCCGCGCACCACCGCCGCGGCGTCGAAGCGCTCGCGTTCGGCCGCCGAAAGGCTTTGCTCGAGGCGGCTCGCCTCTGTCATGCGCGAAAGAATGGTGCTGAGGCGCGCGAGCCCCTCTTCGGCGCGCGCAACGTAGGTGCGTGTCTCCTCGGGTGTGCGCGCGGCGTGCAGGTTCTCCAGCGAGGAGCGCACCACCGCGACCGGCGTCCTGAGTTCGTGCGATAGCCGGCCCGCAAGGGCTTCCAGGTAGGCGTTGTAGCGTGCAAGTCGCACCAGCACCGTGGTAAAGCTGCGCGAGAGGTCGCCGATTTCGTCGGCTGCATCCGAGGCGGTGGTGAGCCGGGTCACACGGCCGCGCGCGTCGATCGCGGCCTCTGCCTCGTCGGCCAGCCGCCGGATGCGGTTCGAAATGCGCGTCGCGAACCAGAGCAGCACTGCGCCGACCAGTGCAAACACGATCAGCGTCACCACCAGCAGCCGCTCCAGCGCCTGGCTGCGCATCGAGACAATCCGGTTGGTCGTCTCCTCGACGACCACCGCGCCGTGAACCTGGTCGGCGACCCAGATCGGCTGCGCCGCCGACACCACCACGGCGCGCCCGTCGCGCGTGTTGCGCGTGCGCGTACCCGCGGCGCCTTGCAGTGCCCCGGCCACCTCGCGCCCCGCGGCAATGGCGTCTTGCGCAATTGCATCGTCGAACTCCTCGGTTGGCGGCGCCAGCAGCCAACCGAGAGAGCGCTCGGCGAGGCTGGGTGGCGCGGGATCAGGGCGCTTGAGGCTGCCGGCGAGCGCAAGCACGCGATAGTCGCGGCTCACCACCCAGATACGCGAACTCGCCCGCTCCAGGCCTTTGAGGATCGCGGTGATCTCGGCGTCGGCATCGTTGTCGCGGGAAAGTTCTTCATGCCCGATCACTCCACCGGTGAGGCGCTGAAGTTCCCGTTCAGCTTCGCTGCGCAATTCGGATTCGCTGCGCGCGCGGTACGCCAGCAGCTTCGGACGTTCGTGCAGCGCGGTGGCCACGGCACGGGCCGTAGCTGCCAGCGCTTCTTCCTGTGCAGTGAGGAGAAATCGCTCCATTTCGCGCACGTAGCGCCAACCCGCCCATGGCAGCACCAGCAGCGCGAGCGCGACCAATGCGAGCTTGGCGCGCAGCGGGAACCGGGTCATGGCGCGGGGACCGCACTCAATGCGGCCGCCTACGCCTTCCAGCGGTAGCCGAGGCCGTAGGCGGTCTCGATCGCGTCGAAGGCCGGATCGGCGGCGAGGAATTTGGCACGCACGCGTTTGACGTGAGAGGTAACAGTGGCATCGTCGACCACCAGCTCGGCGTCGCGCATCAGCTGGTCGCGGTTCTTGACGTGGCCCAGGTGGCGCGCAAGCGAATGCACGATCCAGAACTCGGTCAGCGTGAGCTCAACGCGGGCGCCCTTCCACTGCACGCTGAAGCGCTTGAGATCCAGCTCGAGATCGCCGCGCAGGATGCGCTCCTCGACCGGCTTCGCCTCGGCAAGCGCGTCCACCCGCCGGAACAGCGCGCCGATACGCGCCATCAGGTGCGGAAGACTGACACCTTTGGTCAGGTAGTCGTCGGCCCCGAGGCGCAGCCCGGAGACGACGTCGAAGTCGGAATCGCGCGCGGTGAGAAATACGATCGGCAACTGCGGCGAAAGGGCGCGCAAATCGCGGCACAGCGCGAAGCCTCCCTCCGCTTCGTCGCCCAAGCCGATGTCGATGATCGCAAGGTCGGGCAGGCGCGAGCGGAAAGCTTCCAGCGCCTCGCGCCTCGCGGCATAGACCGACACCTCGTAGCCGTGGCGCTGCAACGCCTCGGCGTAGTTGGCGCGGATTGCAGCGTCGTCTTCGACGATCGCAATGCGGCGGGGCATGCGGCGACTATACCTGAAGCTCCGCTGTCATTTTTTGCGCATTTTTCTTCCTCTCTTTGCCATTTTCCGAGCCTCCGGTTTGCTCATTTGAAGCATGAAATGCGAATCGTCAACAAGGAGAAACGAATGACCAAGACCAGCACGTTCGCCGTTGAACTCGCCGCCCAGCTCGTGCTTGCGGCAGCAATCGGGCTGTTTGCCAGCATCGTGCTCGCGGGCGTTGCCCTGCTTCTCGCGGCATGAGCTACGGGGACGTTGCCCTCGGGGTCGAGTGCGCGCTTCCCGCCGGGATCTCTATGGCGCGCCGCAAGAGTGCCGCGCGGCGAGCCGTCGCCTGGCTGGTGGCGTTGTTCATGAATCGAATTTAACGAACCGCGGCCGCGGGCGCGCCAGAACCCGAAAGGAGGGTCGGGACACGGCACCGGCGGCGCCCGCCTGCTTCGGCAATGATCGATAGAATGCGGGGCATGAACGCCCCGCTGACCCTGGTCATCGCCAACAAGAACTATTCTTCCTGGTCCATGCGGCCCTGGGTGCTGCTGCGCGGGCGCGACATCCCGTTCCAGGAGCGCATGCTCAAGTTCGAATCGCCAGAGTGGCGCGACCATATCGCGCGACTTTCCCCTTCCGGCCTTGTGCCTGTCCTCTGGGAAGGCGAGCCCGGTACTGGCTTCGCCACCTGGGACACGCTCGCGATTGCCGAGCGTCTGCACGAAATCTTTCCCGCTCGGGGCATCTGGCCGGCTGACCCTCAGGCGCGTGCCCGGGCGCGCTCGGCCGCAGCGGAGATGCATTCGGGGTTCCGCGCATTGCGCGGCACGATGCCGATGAACATCCGCAGCCGGTATCCTGGCAAGGGCATGAACGAGGCCGTGGCCAAGGACATCGCCCGCATCAGCGCCCTCTGGGCCGCGGCGAAGCGACCGTTCCTGTTCGGCGAGTTCTGCGCGGCAGACGCGTTCTACGCACCGGTGGCGACACGGTTCGTCACCTACGGTGTCGAGCTGAAGGGCGCGGCCCGCGAGTACCAGCAGGCGCTGCTCGATTCGCCGGGCGTTAAGGCCTGGAGCGCAGAGGCGGTGAAGGAAACCGAGTTCGTCGACGAGGACGAACCCTACGCCATCCCGCCGCGCTGACGCGCAGCGCAGTTACCGGCTACTTCTTGCGCGGCTTGCGGATCGCGGCGACCTGCGCGCCGCGCCGCACCGGATGAACGCTACCAGCTCTCCCGCTCGAGACTGGGTACGACGTCGAAGTGCGAATCGCGGCTGAGAACGGTCATCCGGTGTTGTAGCGCCAATGCCGCGATCCAGGCGTCGTTGGCCGGAATCGGCCGGCCCGATCGCTTGAGTGCTGCCCGCAGCGCCGCGTAGGCTACAGCGGTCTCCTCCGTTACCGATAAGATTTCGAAGTGAGGCAGTTGGGACTCCAACCACGCTTCATAAGCCGAGCGATGCTTCGACTGCGCGATTCCGTATCGAAACTCGCCCAGCACGATGACTGGGATCGCCGCCCGCGCCTGACGCCGCAGTACTTCACCAATACCAGTCTCGCCGTCCACGAACGCGGACAGCGCGTTGGTATCCAGGATCACGCCCGATCCTCGGGCTCGATGACCTCGAATTGTTCGTCTATCCTGGCCTGAATGTGCGCCGTCTCCCGGCGCAGCCGGTGCAGCTTTCCGAATCCCTGCATCCATTCGGGCTCGCCGGCGCGAGTCTTGCCCGTGTGGACCGCGAGCTTCTCTTGCAATGCTTCAGTAACGAGCTGCTTGAGCGTCTGTCCGCGCTCGGCGGCCTTCGACTTGGCCTTGCGAAACAGGGGATCCGGAATTTCGAGCGTCGTTTTCAAGCTCCCATATTACCATATTTACGGCTTGTGAGCGGGCGCTGGCGGCAGCAAGACCTATGGCGTTCTTCGCGTTGGCGCGCGCAATCTCGGCCTGTTTCAGCGCTTCAGTCGCCTTTGCCTCGTCGGGGTCGTGGCCGCGGATCGCGGTGTCCGCGAGCACGGTGATCACCTTGGGTTGCACTTCGAGGATGCCGCCCGCGACGAATATCAGTTCCTCTTCGCCGCCGGGCCGCACGACGAACTCCGCCTCTCCCGAGAATATCGAGGCGTCGGCGCTGACGACGCGACGTACCAGGTCGCGCACCGGACTTATTCTCTCGACAAGATCGCCGCTCGCTTTCACCATAGACTCACTTGGATACACCCGTTCGCGAACGGAAACGGGCGCTTCTCCAGGACGATGGCCGATCTGCCGCTCGTCCAGCAATGCTGCTTTACGATCTTTCCTTCATCCTTCATCCTTCCGCCTTCATCCTTTCTCCCGTCCTCCGTTTCTCTTAACGATGTTCAAGCCAGGGCCAAAACAATGACGCAATCCGACACGCGTAAGACCGGCGACCCGGGACTCCGGGAGTCCGATGCCCATCTGCTCGGCAAGCCCGCCGCGGGCTGGCGGCGGCGCGTTTTCAACGTCGTTTTCGAGTCCGACACCCGCGCCGGCAAGCTTTTCGACGTCATCCTGATCGCCGCGATCCTGCTGAGCGTCGCCGCAGTGCTGGCCGACAGCGTGGCGAACATAGCGCTCCGGCACGGAGCGCTGCTGACCGCGCTGGAATGGATATTCACGGTCCTTTTTACGCTGGAATACATCGCCCGGCTGTCGTGCATCGAACACCCGATGCGCTACGTCAGGAGCTTCTACGGCATCGTGGACCTAGCCGCGATTCTGCCAACTTACCTGGCCGTGTTCTTTCCGGAGGCGGCGCTGCTGATCGACGTTCGCATCCTGCGGCTCCTGCGCATCATGAGGATCTTCAAGCTGACCGCCTATCTGACCGAATATCGCCTGCTCGCGGATGCGATGGCGGCGAGCCGCCGCAAGATCATGGTGTTTCTGTCAGTCGTGGTGATGGTCGTGCTCATTATCGGTACGCTCATGTACGTGATAGAAGGCCCGGAAAACGGCTTTACCAGCATTCCCTTCGCCGTCTATTGGGCGATCAGCACGATCTCGACGGTGGGGTATGGCGACATCGTTCCGCGCACCGACTTCGGCCGCGCTCTTGCGTCAATCATGATGCTGATCGGGTGGGGCATACTGGCCGTGCCGACCGGAATCGTCACCGCCGAGATGACCGCCCAGCGATTTCGAGAACGGCGGTTCCCATATAAGAGATGCCGGGAATGCGGCAGCGAAGGCCACGAGGACGACGCCGGGTATTGCAGGATCTGCGGAGCGAAGCTGGTTTAAAGCCTCACCGCGAAGGACGCGAAGGAACCGCCCCTTGCTACTTCTTGCGCAGCTTCCTGATCGCCGCGAGCTGGGCGGCGAAGTTCGCGAACTCGGCGCTGGCAGCAGCAAGTCCTATGGCGTCCTTCGCGTTGGCGCGCGCGATCTCGGCCTGTTTCAATGCTTCGGTCGCCTTTGCTTCGTCGAGGTCGGCGCCGCGGATCGCGGTGTCGGCGAGCACGGTGATCACCTTGGGCTGCACTTCGAGGATGCCGCCCGCGACGAATATCAGTTCCTCTTCGCCGCCGGGCTTCTGGATGCGCACCGCGCCGGGCTTGATGCGCGTGATCAGCGGCGCATGGCGCGGGTAGATGCCGAGCTCGCCCGCCTCGCCGGGCAGCACGACGAACTCCGCCTCGCCCGAGAAGATCGAGGCTTCGGCGCTGACGACGTCGACGTGGATGGTGGCGTTGGCCATTACTGAAGGGTCTTCGCTTTCTCGAACGCTTCTTCGATCGCGCCCACCATGTAGAAGGCCTGCTCAGGCAACGTATCGCACTCGCCGTTGACGATCATCTTGAAGCCTTTGATGGTGTCCTTGAGCGAAACGTACTTGCCCGGCGTGCCGGTGAAGTTCTGTGCCACGGTGAACGGCTGCGACAGGAACCTCTGGATCTTGCGCGCGCGGGACACCGCCAGCTTGTCCTCGGGCGCGAGTTCGTCCATGCCCAGGATCGCGATGATGTCGCGCAGCTCCTTGTAGCGCTGCAGGGTCGCCTGCACGGAGCGCGTGGTGTTGTAGTGGTCTTCGCCGATGGTATTCGGGTCGACCTGACGCGAGGTCGAGTCGAGCGGGTCCACCGCGGGATAGATGCCGAGCGAGGCGATGTCCCGCGACAGCACGACCGTCGCATCGAGGTGGCCGAAGGTGGTGGCGGGCGACGGGTCGGTCAGGTCGTCCGCCGGCACGTATACGGCTTGTATCGAGGTAATCGAGCCCACCTTGGTCGAGGTGATGCGCTCCTGCAGGCGGCCCATCTCTTCCGCCAGCGTCGGCTGGTAGCCCACCGCGGAGGGCATCCGGCCGAGCAGCGCCGACACTTCGGTGCCCGCCAGCGTGAAGCGGTAGATGTTGTCGACGAAGAACAGGATGTCGCGGCCTTCGTCGCGGAAGCTCTCGGCCATGGTGAGGCCGGTAAGCGCCACGCGCAGGCGGTTGCCGGGAGGTTCGTTCATCTGGCCGAACACCA
>JBBPIU010000128.1:0-7674 GCA_038040245.1 Pseudomonadota bacterium
CGATGTCGCGGCTCATGTTCACTTCCTGCGGCATCCAGTGGTTGGCGCAGGCGGCAATGTACTTCTCCCAGGCCCACTTGTACTTGAACGGCACCAGTTGGTTGACGTCGGCCTTGGAATTGATGATGCGCTTGTCCTCGACCCTGATGCGCCGGTGCGCATTGCCGGCGGCGAAACGCTCGTCGCTGCCGCCCGCGGACGGCGGCACAAAACCGCTGTTCGGCTGGATCGCGAGGCCGGCGATGGTATTGACCTCTACTGGCATGCCTCGCACTCCGGATTGTCGATGTTGCAGAATTTCGGCTCCTCGCCGCCCGCCGCGTTGTCGGCCAGGGTGTCGGCGCCGCCGCCGCCCGTGGGCACGGCGTTCAGGTGCCCGGTCTTGGTGGTGGACTTCTCGGCGTGCGTCGCGCCCATCGCGCGCAGGTAGTAGGTGGTCTTCAGGCCGCGGATCCAGGCCAGCTTGTAGGTCTCGTCCAGCTTCTTGCCCGAAGCGCCCGCCATGTAGATGTTGAGCGACTGCGACTGGTCGATCCACTTTTGCCGCCGCGCGCCGGCCTCGACCAGCCATTTCGGCTCGACCTCGAAGGCGGTGGCATACAGCCGCCGCAGTTCGGCCGGCGCCCGATCGATGCGCGCGAGATTGCCGTCGAAGTACTTGAGGTCGGAAATCATCACCTCGTCCCACAGCCCGGCGCGCTTCAGGTCCGACACCAGGTATTCGTTGGTGACGGTGAACTCGCCCGAGAGGTTCGATTTCACGTACAGGTTCTGGTAGGTCGGCTCGAGCGAGGCCGAGACGCCGACGATGTTGGCGATGGTGGCGGTCGGCGCGATCGCGATGCAGTTGGAGTTGCGCATGCCGTGCTGCTTGATGCGCGCGCGCAGCGGCTCCCAATCGAGCGCCGAGGAACGGTCCACTTCGACGTAGCCGCCGCGCTCCGCCGCAAGCAGGTCGAGCGTGTCCTGCGGCAGGATGCCGCGGTCCCACAGCGAGCCGCGGAAGGTCGGGTACTGTCCGCGCTCCTCGGCGAGATCGGTCGACGCCCAGTAGGCGCAGTAGGACACCATTTCCATCGAGCGGTCGGCGAACTCCACCGCCTCCTGCGAGGCGTAGGGAATGCGCAGCAGGTGCAGGCAATCCTGGAACCCCATGATGCCCATGCCCACCGGGCGGTGGCGCAGGTTGGAATTACGTGCCTTGTCCACCGCGTAGTAGTTGATGTCGATGACGTTGTCCAGCATCCGCATGGCGGTGCGAATGGTCTTTTTCAATTTGGAAAAATCCAAACCTGAATCAGACATATGCGCAACCAGATTCACTGAACCCAGATTGCAGACCGCGATCTCGTCGGCCGAGGTGTTGAGCGTGATCTCGGTGCACAGGTTCGAGCTGTGCACGACGCCGACGTGCTGCTGCGGGCTCCTGAGATTGCAGGGATCCTTGAACGTGATCCAGGGATGCCCGGTCTCGAACAGCATCGACAGCATCTTGCGCCACAGGTGCACCGCCGGGACCTTCTTGAACAGCTTCAACTCGCCGCGGGCGACCTTGTCCTCGTAGCGCAGGTAAGCCGCCTCAAAGGCGCGGCCGACCGTGTCGTGCAGTTGCGGCGCATCGGAGGGGGACAACAGCGTCCACTCCGCGTTCTCCATCACGCGCTTCATGAACAGGTCCGGAATCCAGTTGGCCGTGTTCATGTCGTGGGTGCGGCGACGGTCGTCGCCGGTGTTCTTGCGCAACTCGAGGAATTCCTCGATGTCGAGGTGCCAGGTCTCCAGGTAGGAGCAGACCGCGCCTTTGCGCTTGCCGCCCTGGTTGACGGCGACCGCGGTGTCGTTCACGACCTTCAGGAACGGCACCACGCCCTGCGACTTGCCGTTGGTGCCCTTGATGTGCGAACCGAGCGCGCGCACCGGGGTCCAGTCGTTGCCCAGGCCGCCGGCGTATTTCGCCAGCAGCGCATTTTCCTTGATCGCGTCGTAGATCCCGGTGAGGTCGTCGGCGACGGTGGTCAGGTAGCAGGAGGAGAGCTGCGAGCGCAGCGTGCCCGAATTGAACAGCGTCGGGGTGGAACTCATGAAATCGAAGGTCGAGAGCACGTTGTAGAACTCGATCGCGCGCGCTTCCCGGTCCTTCTCGTTCAGCGCGAGGCCCATTGCGACGCGCATGAAGAACGCCTGCGGCAGCTCGATCCGCTCGCCACGCTCGTGCAGGAAATAGCGGTCGTACAGGGTCTGCAGCCCGAGATAACCGAACTGAAGATCGCGCGAGGCGTCCAGGGCCGAACCTAATTTAACTAAATCAAAACGAGCCAGCTCGGGGTCCAGGAGCTCGGCGCGGATGCCGCGGGCGATGAACTCGGAAAAACAGGCCGCGTAACGCGTCGCCATTTCGGCCTGCGACACTTCCTCGCCGATCACCTCGAGCCGGATGGTGTGCAGCAGCAGCCGCGCGGTGGCGTAGCTGTAGGCCGGGTCCTTCTCGATCAGCGCGCGCGCCGCGAGGATTGAGGATTTGCGCACCTCTTCCATCGGCACGCCCTCGTACAGGTCGCGCAGCGTGCTGTCGCGGATCGCCGCGGATGATGCCCCGGGCTCCAGGCCCGCGCAGGCCGAAGCGAGCAGGCGCTCGAGCGCCGCCAGGTCGAGCGGCCGGCGCTGGCCGTTTTCCACCACGTTCAGGACCGGACCGGCGCTGTCGCCCGCGTCCGCCTGTGCACGCGCCGACTTTTCCTGCGCGCGGGCGCGGGCGCGTTCCTCGCGGTAGAGCACGTAGGAACGCGCGACATCGTGTTGGCTGGCGCGCATCAGCGCGAGTTCGACCTGGTCCTGGATGTCTTCGATGTGGAAGGTGCCGCCCTGGGGCTGGCGCCGCACCACCGCATTCACCACGCTTTTGGTGAGCTCGGCCACCAGTTCGCGTATCCGCGCCGAGGCGGCGCCCTGGCTGCCGCCCACCGCGAGGTAGGCCTTGGTCATCGCCACCGAAATCTTGGCCGGCTCGAAACCGACCACGGCGCCGTTGCGCCGGATGATCTTGTAGTCGGCGTATGGCGAGCGCCGCGCAGGACTGGGTTCGGGAACGTCCACGCCGATGGCCGTGTTCGCTGCCGTTGCCTGCTGCGCGATTTGCATCTTCCCGTCTCCCCTGTGCCGCGGCCCTGCGCTGCCTCCGCCGCGGTATGACAGCCCCGTTACGACCTAGCGCAAAACCACAATATCTAGTGCTGATGTATTGATTGACCACTACTTGTTGTGGGGGCACTCTACCACGCGCTTTGGAATTTGCAAGCACATAAGAATTTGCGCACCGCAATATGTAGTGTTCCATTGCGGTGCATCCCCTACAGGTAGGGCTAAAGCAAGGGCAAGACTTAAGGCGTTCGCGCCAGATCCGAAAGAAACCGCGACCAATTGAAGTGCGCGCCAGGATCGGTCTTGCGTTCGGGGGCAACATCGCTATGCGCAGCCAACTCCCGAATTGGCAGCAATAGGTACAAGGACCGAGCCAAATTCGCGAGTTGAATGTATTGCGCGTCTTCAAATGGACCGTCGTCGGCACCCTCGAGCTCGATGCCGACGGAGTAGTCGTTGCAGCGCTCGCGCCCGCGCCAGCGCGATGCGCCGGCGTGCCACGCGCGGCTTTGCAGCGGCACGAACTGGATCAGCCCGCCGTCGCGCCGGACGAGGAAGTGGCAGGACACGCGCAGCCCCGCAAGATCCGCGAACGAGGGATGCGCCGCCGGGTCCAGCCGGTTGGTGAATAGCCGCTCGATGGCGTCGCCGCCGTAGTCGCCGCGCGGCAGGCTGATGGAATGCAGCACCAGCAGGGAGGCGGCGGCGCCCGGCGGTCGGCTGTCGCAATTCGGCGACAGTACCCGCCGCGCCCCCGCGACCCAACTCTCGGCGGCCATCCGCCTTAAACGGCCGGCTTCATCGGCCGTCCTGACATGCGGCCGGCTTCATCGGCCGTCCTGACATGCGGCCGGCTTCATCGGCCGTCCTGACATGCGGCCGGCTTCATCGGCCGTCCTGTTCTGGTTCATGGATGCCGAGCCGCTGCATGCGGTAGCGCAGCGTGCGGAAAGTGACGCCGAGCAGCTTCGCGGCAGCGGTGCGGTTGAACCCGGTCTTCGCCAGCGCAGCCAAGATGGCTTCCCGCTCTACGCGATCAAGGTATGCGGGTAACGGACTGTCAAGAGCGCCGCCCAGTGCATTTCCGGCCGCGGAGGCCGGCACCTGATCGTCCTCGTCATGCTCTACAAGCGGATGCAGCCGCAAGTCATCGGGATTGATTTGCTCCTCACTAGAAAGCGCAACAGCCCGCTCCAGGATGTTCTCCAACTCGCGAACGTTGCCAGGGAAATCGTACGCTTCGAGTTCTTGCAGCGCCTGCTCAGAAAGACGGGACGGGACGGTCCCGCTCTGGCGCGCCAAACGCTCAAGCATCGTCTCCGCGATTATCTTTACGTCCTCCCGGCATTCGCGCAGCGATGGCATCTTGAGTTCGATGACGTTCAGTCGGTAATACAGATCTCGGCGAAATCGTCCAGTTTCGACAAGCGCCGCGAGACTTTGGTGAGTTGCACTAATTACCCTTACATCAACCGGATCCTCCTGAGTCGCGCCGACCTTCCGCACCCGTTTCTCCTGAATCGCTCTAAGCAATAAAACCTGCATATAGAGCGGGAGTTCAGCGACCTCATCGAGGAAAAGCGTCCCGCCGTGGGCCGCCTGAAAGAACCCGTCTCGATCTTGGTTGGCCCCGGTGAACGCGCCCTTTCGATAGCCAAACAGTTCGCTTTCCATTAGAGATTCTGGAATCGCCCCGCAGTTCACAGGGACAAACATATGGTCACGACGAGCGCCGTTGAGGTGAATGAGCCTTGCGGCAAGCTCTTTGCCACTGCCAGATTCGCCGGTGATGTAGACAGGCGCTTGCGTGCGGGCGAGCTTGGCGATCATCTCGCGAACTTCTCGCATCGGGGCGCTGTCCCCCAAGAGTTGCTGGCCCGAGGGCGTCGCGGCGTTGCGCTCCGGCAGCGACAGCGCCGATTTCACCAGCGTGCGCAGCTGTTCCAAGCCGACCGGCTTGGAGACATAGTCGAAGGCGCCCGCCTTGAGCGCGGCAACCGCGTTCTCGGCGCTGCCGTGCGCGGTGATCACCGCCACCGGCAGGTCGCCCGCCAGCCCGGTGATGTGGCGCACCAATTCGAGCCCCACGCCGTCCGGCAGGCGCATGTCGGTCAGGCACAGCTGGTAGCGGGTCGCGCGCAGCCGCTCCTTGGCTTCGGCGATCGAACCCGCCGAATCGACGCCCAGACCCATCTTGGCGAGCGTCAGCTCGAGGAGCTCCCGGATGTCCGGTTCGTCGTCGACCACCAGCACGCGCTGTTCACGCCCGCTGCCGCTCTGCGCGCGCGCGCTGCCGCGCCGCTCATTTCGCTTCATGCGCGCTTCATACGGCCGGCACCTCGCGGCAAAGCACTCGGAAGTGCGCACCCTGCATGTCGTCCACGTACTCCAGCGCCGCGCGGTTCGCGGCGCACAACTCGCGGGCGAGATAGAGACCCAGGCCGGTTCCCTTGCTCTCGGTGGTGAAGAACGGCTCGAACAACTGCCCCTGGATCGCCCGCGCGACGCCGGGTCCGTTGTCGATCACGTTCAATTCTACTTGGTCGCCATAGGTATTTAGCACGATTCGCACGCCGCCGTCCTGCTGCGGGGCATGGCGCACCGCGTTGCGCAGCAGGTTCCACAGCACCTGGCGCAGGTGCTCGCGGTCGAACTCGATCGTCACCTCGCGCGAGGTCTCCACGCCGAAGCGCGATACGGGCACCGTCTCATTGGCCGCGAAATCCTCGACGAACGCCGCCAGCCAGGCCTTCAGCGCGACGCGGTCGGCGGCGGCGCGGTCGCGGCGGCTGAGTTGCAGCACGTCCGACACCAGGCGCTCCAGGCGCAGCGTGTTGTCGTGGATGATGCGCGTCAGCCGGCTGCGGTCGCGGCCGCGGCTTTCTTCGTCCAGCAGCTCGGCGGCGTGGCTGATCGCCGAGAGCGGATTGCGGATCTCGTGCGCGATGTTCGCGGTCAGCCGTCCGAGCGCGGCGAGCTTGAGGCGCTGCGCCTCCTCGCGCGAGCGCGTCGTGTCCTCGACGAACAGCACGGCGAGCTCCTCGCCGGTCTCCATCAGCCGCAGCCGCAGGCCGCGCCCGCGCAGGTCCAGTTCAGCGCGCGCCGCCGCGCTGTCGCCGGCGCGCCAGGCCAGCCAGCGGTCGCCGAATCCGGGCAGCAGCCGCGCGAGCTCCACGCCCAGCAGCGACCCGGCGCCGAGCAGGCGCTGCGCCTGCGGGTTGTACTGCGCCACCCGGCCCTCCCGATCCAGCACCAGCACGCCGTCCTGCATGTCGGCGATCACCAGCTGGTTGATGCGCAGCTGCGTCTCCAGCGCGCGGCCGCGCTGCCGCGCCAGGCTTTCGTTGGCGGCGACGCGCTGCGCCAGCCAGCCGGTGACGCCGGCGCCGGCGAAGCAGCCGATCGCGAGCAGCGCGGGCTGCAGGAAATTCTGGGTCGGGGCGTCGAACCGGAGCACCCAGTAGCCCTGCTCCAGCAGCAGCGCGATCGCGGCCAGCGCCGCATAGAGCAGCGCCAGGGGCCGCGGCGCCACCAGCGCCGCCCCGGTGAGCGCGATCAACAGCATCACGCCCAGGCCGCTGTGGATCCCGCCGCTCGCGTACATGAGCAGCGTGATCGAGACGATGTCCAGGCCGAGGTGCAAGGACAGCTGCAGGTTGAACAGGTCGCGCAGGTTGCGCAGCAGGCTGTGGAACACCACGGCCGCCATCAGATACAGCGCGCTCACCTGCCGAAAAAGGTTCAGCCGGAAGGAGCCGAGATTCAGCGAATCGTCATAGAGCAGCGTGATGCCCAGGAACAGCGCCGCCAGCGCCATCCGGTAGACGTTGAAATAGCGCAGCGAGATCCAGAACGAGTCGGGCGTGCGGTCGTCGCGGCCGAACAAAACCGTATAGCGCGACCGTTCCTGCATCAGCCGTCCCGCGGGCCGAGCCGCCAGTGTTCCTCGCTGCAGTAGTAGCGGCCGCCGGCGCTGCGCGCCTCGGACTTGGGCAGGTTCACGTCGCAGCGCGCGCAGGCGACGAGCTCGCCTTTTTGCTCGCCGGCCTCGGCCGGCGGCTTGCCGGCGGCGCGCGGCCCCGCCAGCGCCCGGCGCACCAGCCAGATGACGATCAGCACCGCAACGGCAATCAGGAGCAGACGGCCCAGGCCCATGGGCGGATTATGAGGCGTCTGGCAGAACGGTGCCGAACGTGGCCAAACCCGAGTGTCAAATGCTTTGTCGTGAGTACGCTAGCGATAAACGTCTTCCCAGGCTGTGGGAATCGGTGTCGGTCTGCAACCGCGTTTCGATGAACTGCTGGATGCGCCGCTGCTGCGGGCGGTCGAGTTTTCCGAAGGCCTTGTCGGCCGCCGGCAGAAACTCAACCCGCCAGGCCATGCCGGCGCTTGACCTCAGCCCAGGGGATGGCCTTCCCGCCCTGGTTGCGAGCGACCTCTACCGCGCCCGCAGCGGCGCGCGGACATCACACGTTGAATCGGAATTGGTCGGGGTGACTGGATTCGAACCAGCGACACCTGCGTCCCGAACGCAGT
>JBBPIU010000129.1:0-7612 GCA_038040245.1 Pseudomonadota bacterium
TCGGCTCGGGCTCGCCGCGCAGGGTCTCGGTGATTTCGAGGTTGCGCCGCGTGGCCGCATCCATGCGCAGGTATTCACCGGCCCGTTCGGCGTGCACCGCGCTGACGTGCGCCAGCGCCTGCCCCTGGGTCTTCTTCGCGTAGTCGAGCAGCGCGCCGCAGGCCGCGATCGCGGGCTCCAGGTCGTCGACGCCGAATCCGGCAAGGGTGGACGCACCCAGTTGCTCGAGCAGGCGTTTCCTGCCCGCTTCGAATTCGAAGTGCCAGGCGGGAAGGCGGGTCACGGAATAGCCCGGCAACTCCAGGCCATCCGCCGCCAGGATCTCGTTGGGCGCGATGCGGCGCAGCTCGTTGTCCAGCGCCTGGGGCGCCACTTCGGCGACGCGCAACTCTCCGCTTGCAAGGGAGAGCCATGCCATCCCTATGGCCGCTTTTACGGGATGAACTGACAGCAAGACATTGTCTGCCTTCTCATCCAGCAGCGCGGGGTCGGTGAGCGTTCCCGGCGTGACGATGCGCGTCACCTCGCGCTCCACCGGACCCTTTGCCGTAGCGACATCGCCGACCTGCTCGCAGATCGCCACCGACTCGCCCATCTTCACCAGTTTCGCGAGGTACTGCTCCACCGAATGCACCGGCACGCCCGCCATTTTGACCGGCACGCCCGCCGACTGGCCGCGCGTGGTCAGCGTTATATCGAGCAGCCGCGAACCCTTCTCGGCGTCGTCGTAGAAGAGTTCATAGAAATCCCCCATCCGGTAGAACATCAGGATCTCCGGATGCTGCGCCTTGAGGCGCAAGTACTGCTGCATCATCGGGGTGTGCGCGCTAGGCGATGCGGTCATTGTGGCCGGCGCCGGACGGGGGTGATTGACGCGGCAGCCTCGGTGCCGCCGAGTTCGCGAGCTGGAACGACGCTTACCCGATCGGCCAGCGCGTAGTGGCGATCTCCCGGATAGACAACCGACAGATGCTCGAGCTTCAGGTCGGACAGCGCGGTCATCATCGAGCGCGTCAACCGGGGGGCGTCGACGCGCTTGAACTCCACGCCGTAGCGCTTGCCATTCTTGAAGAGCAGCAGGTCCAGTTCGGCGCCAGCGTAGGTTGCCCAAAAGTAGGCCTCGCTCGGTTGGATCAGGCGCAGCACCTGTTCCAGCGCAAATCCTTCCCAGGACGCGCCCGACTTGGGATGGTTGCGCAGCCCGGCGGCGTCCTGGATCCCCAAAAGTTCGTGCAGCAAGCCGCTGTCGCGAAAGTAGATCTTAGGCGCCTTGACCTGGCGTTTGCCGATGTTTTCATGCCACGGCAAGAGCTGGCGCACCATGTAAGTCTGTGTCAGCCAGTCCAGATAGCGGCGCACCGTGCTTTCATTCACGCTCAGGGAGCGCGCCGGTTCGGCGGCATTCCAGATCTGCCCATGATAGTGCGCAAGCATGGTCCAGAAGCGGCGCATGGCGGCGGCGGCGACGGAGATGCCCAGTTGCGGCAAATCGCGTTCGAGAAACATGCGTATGAATGATGTTCGCCATTGCTGGCTGTCTTTGTTGCTGCGCGCGAGATAGGAGCGCGGAAAGCCGCCGCGGAGCCAGAGCCGCGACGATTCCCTGACGCCGGTTTCGTCGAGCATGAAGCCGCCGATTTCATGCACTTCGACGCGGCCGGCAAGCGACTCGCTCGACTGGCGCAACAGTGCGGGCGAGGCACTGCCCAACAGCAAGAATTTGGCGGGCGCGCGCTCGCGATCGAGCAGGACGCGCAGGGTCTTGAACAATTCCGGCGCCCGCTGCACTTCATCGATCACCACCAGGCCGCGCCGGCCTCCGATCGCCGTGAGCGGCGCGGCGAATTGGGCCTCGATGCGCGGATCCTCAAGATCGAAGTAATTGGGCGAGTCCGCCGGAACCAGGCTGCGCGCCAGCGTGGTCTTGCCGACCTGGCGAGGGCCGACCAGCACCACGCCGCGGCTGCGCTTGAGTGCCGCGGCGATCATTTGCCTCAGGCGTGGCCGAGCAATGTTCATGCGGCGATTATATATTGAATATCCGGTGGTAAGTACGGGATATTCAATGATACGCAGGATGCCGTCGCAAGCTAATCCGGGTACCCGGAGGGATTCTGCGACTGCCAGCGCCAGGCATCGCGGCACATGTCTTCGATGCCGAACTGCGCGCGCCAGCCGAGTTCGCTCGCCGCACGCGTCGCATCCGCATAGTACGCCGCGATGTCGCCGGGGCGCCGCGCGGCGATGTCGTAGGGCACGCGGCGGCCGGTTGCCCTTTCGAAAGCCGCGATGACCTCGAGCACCGAGTAGCCGCGGCCGGTGCCGAGATTGACGGTGATCGAGCGGTCCCGGTCGCGCAGATAGCGCAGCGCCGCCAGGTGGCCGGTGGAGAGGTACATGACGTGGATGTAGTCGCGCACGCCGGTGCCGTCGGGCGTGGCGTAGTCGCCGCCGAACACCGGCAGTCGCGCCAGGCGCCCGAGCGCCACCTGGGTGATGTAGGGCAGCAGGTTGTTCGGCGTGCCGCGCGGATCCTCGCCGATGCGGCCCGAGGGATGGGCGCCGATCGGGTTGAAATAGCGCAAGGTGGCATGACGGAACGAGGCCCGCGCCGCTGCACGCTCGGCGAGCAGGCGTTCGACCTGCAGTTTGCTCTGCCCGTAGGGATTCATCGGCTGCAAGCGGTGGCTCTCGGTGTAGGGCAGCCGCTCGGGTTCGCCGTAGACCGTTGCCGAGGAGCTGAACACGATCCGCTCGACGCCGTGGCGGTCCATCGCCTGCAGCAGCGCGGCGGTGCCGCCGACGTTGTTGTCGAAATACAGCGCCGGATTGGCGACGGATTCGCCGACCGACTTCAGTCCCGCGAAATGCACCACCGCTTCGATGCCGGCGCCGGCGAACACGCCCTCCAGTGCTGCCGCATCGCGCACGTCGGCGCGCACGAACTCGATCTCGGCGGCGGGGGTAAGCTCACGGATGCGCTCCAGAGCCGAGTGCTTCGAGGTCGCGAGGTTGTCGGCGATCACCAGCCGGTGGCCGTCCCGCGCCAGCTCGACGCAGGCGTGCGAGCCAATGTACCCCAGCCCGCCGGTGACGACTATGCGCATCGAACTCCCTGATCGCTACTTGAGCGCGGCGAGCAGTTGCGTAAAGACTTTGGGCGTGGCGGCGGCGATGTCGCCGCTCTCCAGGTAGCCTGCGTCGCCGGAGAGATCGCCCACCAGGCCGCCGGCTTCCTGGATCATCAGCGCGCCCGCGGCCATGTCCCAGGGCGAGAGGCCCAGTTCCCAGAACGCGTCCAGGCGTCCCGCCGCGACATACGCCAGGTCGAGTGCGGCCGCGCCTGCCCGGCGCACGCCGGCCGAGGTCTGCATCATCAATTTCAATTGCTTCATATACAGGTCGAGCCGCGACAGTTCCTTGAACGGGAAACCGGTGCCGACCAGGGCATCCTTCAGATTCACGCACTTGGTGACGCGCATGCGCCGGTCGTCGAGGAAGGCGCCGCGCCCCTTGGAAGCAGTGAACAGCTCGTTCTTCGACGGGTCGTAGATCACGCCGTGCGCGATGGCGCCGCGGTGCTGCAGGGCGATGGAGACGCAGTACTGCGGAAAGCCGTGGATGAAGTTGGTGGTGCCGTCCAGCGGATCGATGATCCAGCGGTACTCCACCTTCTTTCCCTGCCCGCCGTTTTTTCCTTCGATTGCGCCCGACTCCTCGCCGAGGATGTGGTGGTCCGGATAGGCCTGGCGGATGATGTCGATGACCGCCGCCTCGGCGGCCTGGTCCACCTGCGTGACGAAATCGTTGGCGCCCTTGGCGCGGATCTCGAGCTGGGTGCGGTCGAGCGCGGCGCGGTTGATGATCGAGCCGGCGCGCCTGGCCGCCTTGACCGCGATATTGAGCATCGGATGCATGGGGCGCGTATTCTATTATGGTGACTCCGTCCCGCGTTCGAATCGTTCTGTGCCGTCCCAGCCACCCCGGCAACATCGGCGCCGCCGCGCGCGCGATGAAGACCATGGGGCTCGCCGACCTGCGCCTGGTCGCGCCCGAGCGCTATCCCGCGCCCGAGGCCCAGTGGATGGCCACCAATGCGGCAGATGTGCTGTTGAATTCGAAAACCCATGAAAACCTTGCAAGCGCAATAGCGGACTGCGTTGCCGCATTCGCGATGTCGGCGCGGCCGCGCGAATGGTCGACGCGGGTGCTGGAGGTGCGCGCCGCTGCGGCGCGTGCCGTCGAACTGGACGGCAACGTGGCGTTCGTCTTTGGCAACGAGAGTGCGGGCCTGACCAACGACGAGATGCTGGCCTGCCAGTACCTGGTGCACATTCCGGCCAATCCGGAGTTCACGTCGCTGAACCTCGCGCAGGCGGTTCAGGTTGTCGCCTACGAGCTTTTCATGGTCTCCGGTTCTGTGTCTTTCGAAGAAAAAAAAGAGAAACCCGCGACAGTGGAGGACCTCGAAGGGCTCTATGCGCATCTCGAGCGGGCCGCGATCGAGAGCAAATTCTTCGACCCGGCCTCGGGCTCGAAGCTGCGCACGCGCTGGCGGCGGTTGTTTTCCCGGATCGGGCTGGAAAGGCAAGAAGTGAACATCCTGCGGGGGCTGTTGAACGCATTGCAGGACCCCAAGTCCAAATAGTTGATCGGATTACTCGTGCAACCTAAAATGCCGTTCATGTTCAGACAGCTGCGTGAAGACATCGCCAGCGTTTTCGAGCGCGATCCGGCCGCCCGCTCGACCTGGGAAGTGCTGACCTGCTACCCGGGACTGCATGCCGTCTGGATCCATCGCCTGGCGCATTGGCTCTGGATGCATAGATTGCTGTGGCTGGGCCGCCTGACATCGCACCTTGGCCGCTGGCTCACCGGTATCGAGATCCACCCGGCGGCAGTTGTCGGGCGCCGCGTGTTCATCGACCACGGCATGGGCGTGGTGATCGGCGAGACCGCCGAAATCGGCGACGACTGCACCATCTACCAGGGCGTGACGCTGGGCGGCACCTCTCTTTACCGCGGCTCCAAGCGCCACCCGACTCTCGGCAAGAGCGTGGTGGTGAGCGCGGGCGCCAAGGTGCTCGGCGGCTTCACGGTCGGCGACGGCGCGAAAATCGGTTCCAACGCGGTGGTGCTCAAGGAAGTGCCCGCCGGCGCAACGGTGGTCGGCATTCCGGGCCGTATCGTGGAGGAAAGCGCGAAGGCCAAGGAGCAGGCGCACTTCGCCACCTACGGCGTAGTGCCGAATCAGGAAGACCCTTATGCCAAGACGCTGCAGTCCCTGGTGGACCATGCACAGGAGCTCGAGCAGAACGTTTCGGCCCTCACTGAGAACATGCGCCGCCTCGAGCAGAAGCTCGCCGAACAGGCCTCCGACGGCGCCAAGGCTGATCCCCTTAGAGCGATCAAGTAATTGATTAATAATAATTACTATACTTGATAAGAATAGTCGGGATTTGCTATACTTGAGTATCTTGATCGGGTATAGAAGAAAGCAGGCGAGACAACGGCAAGCTGCGCCGCGCGAAGCTGGTGACCAGCGTGCGCGGTCCGGGCGGCGGCTATTGCCTCGCCAGGCCGACCGGCGCGATCACGGTCGCCGCGATCATCACCGCGGTGGACGAACCGATCGACGCGACCCAATGCGCGGGCAAGGAAAACTGCGACGACGACCGGCGCTGCATCACCCACGACCTGTGGGCGACGCTGAACCAGAAAATGAACGATTACCTGAACTCGGTATCGCTCGCCGACGTGGTCTCGCACCAGCAGGGCAAACAGGTCGCGGTGATCCGCGATTTCCGGGCCGCGGAGAAGATGCCCGACAAGGTGGCCGCGTGATCAAGCCGCCCCTGAGGTTTCCGGTTCATCCTGTTAGAACGATTTCCCGACCACGACCCGAAGGCCATCAACTTCGTGGACCTGCGCAACTGGGTGCTGGCGCTGCCGGCTTCGACGACGACCCGAAGCGCAGCGGCGAGAAGATTCTGGAAGCGATCCAGATGGCCTGGATCGACGAGGCCGATTGAGCCGGTCAGGCCGGTTGCGCTGACTCGGCCGGCGGCGTGGGCGGGGCTTGCTCGACCGCGGCGAGGCCCTGCTCCGGAAATGCCACCTCGCGCAGCACGCGGGTGACGAAGAAACTCTTGCCGGTGCCGCCGATCAGCGCCGCCGTGTTGCGCTCCAGGCGGAAGGTCCGCGCCATCGCCGCCAGCACCCGGTCGATCGGGTTGCCTTCCTGGGTGCCGCTGGTGAAATAGACCCCGCGCAACTGCAGCGGGCGGTGGTTCACCTGCGTGCCGAAGGCCTGCGCGAGGAATTCGCCGAGCAGCGGGCCGACCGAGTGGAACTGTTGCGGGAAGCGGTAAATCGCCGCGCGCCGCTGCAGGTCGGGCTCCTCGTCCAGACGGGCCAGCATCTCGGCGCCCAGCCGCTGCTCCAACGCCGCGAAATCCTTCGCGTAGGGCGGCGCAATCAGGGCCGGGTCGATGTCGTGGTCGAAGGTCGTACCCCAGACCTGCATCCGGGCCGTCTGGTCGTAGTCGCCGAAAAACTCGGTGAATCCCGCCAGCAGGTCCATCTTGGTGACCAGCACATAGACGGGGAAGCGCTGGTTCAGCGCCGCGTACATTTCCGACAGGCGCATCCGCACGTGGGCCGCGAATCTGGCGCGCTCCTTCTTGGACCAGAGCATCAGGTCCAGCACACTCACGGTGACCAGAGCGCCGTTCAGCGGCCGGTCCGGGCGGAACTGCTTGAGCAGCGCGAGGAAGCCGTGCCAGGCCGCGGCATCGGCCCTGCGGTCGCTTTCCTGCGTCGTGTAGCGGCCCGCGGTGTCGAGCAGCACCGCCTCGTCGGCGAACCACCAGTCGCAGTTGCGCGTGCCGCCCACGCCCGGGACCGAGGCGCCGCTGTCTTTGGCGTGCAGCGGGAAGCGCAGGCCGGAATTGAGCAGCGCGGTGGTCTTGCCCGAGCCGGGTGCGCCGATCATCACGTACCAGGGCAATTCGTCCACCGCGCGCGGCCGGCCATCCGGATTGGGGAAGCGGGCGTCCTCCAGGTCCGCGGCCGCCTGCCTGAAGCGCGCCTGAATGGACTCCAATTCCTTCGCTATGCGCTCGTCCGCGCTTTTATCCGAACCGGTGTCCGAGCCGGACCCGGCGATCTGATCGAGCAGGCTCATGGACTCGGCTTCAGGGTGATGGTCACGCGGCGATTCCTGCCCCGGTCCGCATCGCTGGCGCCGGGCGCGACCGGTTCGGCATCTCCTTTGCCTTCGGCTGTCAGGCGCGCGGGGGCGCTCAGGCCCGGCGCCATGAGTTGCGCCACCGCGCGCGCGCGCGCGGCCGACAACTCCGTATTCGAAGCGTAGCGCGCGCCGCGGGTCGGCGAGGAATCGGCATGGCCGGTGACGACGATAGTGCCGGGAATTTTCTCCAGCGCCGCCGCTATTTTCTGGATCACCGACCGTAACTCGGCCGCGGGCAGGGTGCCGCCGACGGGGAACTGGCGGTCATGGCGTAGCGTGAGCGCGATGCGTCCGGCATTCTCCTGGAGCGCCACCGGTTCGCCCACCAGCGCCTTCGCCAGCTGCGTGCTCGCGGCCAGC
>JBBPIU010000130.1:0-7611 GCA_038040245.1 Pseudomonadota bacterium
AGCATGAAACGCCTGTACACCCTGCTCGCCGCGGCAACGCTCGCGAGCGCCACCAGCCTGGCCTTCGCCCAGGACATCAAGATCGCCCACATCTACGGCAAGACGGGGGCCCTCGAGGCGTACGCCAAGCAGACCCAGGCCGGCCTGATACTGGGTCTGGAGTACGCCACCGGCGGCACGATGACGGTGCTTGGCCGCAAGATCGTACTCATCGAGAAGGACGACCAGCTCAAGCCCGACATCGGCAAGGCGCACCTCGCCGCCGCCTATGGCGACGACAAGGTCGACTTGGCGATCGGCCCGACGAGCTCGGGGGTCGCGCTGGCAATGCTGCCGTTAGCCGAGGAATACAAGAAGATCCTGCTGGTCGAGCCGGCGGTGGCCGACTCCATCACCGGCGACAAGTGGAATCGCTATGTATTCCGCACCGGGCGCAGCTCGACGCAGGATGCAATCGCTGCCGCGGTGGCCACGCCGCAGAACGCGCAGATCGCGATGCTGGCGCAGGACTACGCCTTCGGCCGCGACGGCGTCAAGGCGGTGAAGGACGCGCTCGCCGCCGCAGGCAGCAAAGCAGTCATCGTGCACGAGGAATACGTGCCGCAGGCGACCACCGATTTCACGGCGCCCGCCCAGCGCATGTTCGACGCGCTCAAGGACAAGCCGGGCACCAAGATCATCGGCATCATCTGGGCCGGCCCGCATCCGCTTGCAAAGATCGCCGACCTCAAGCCCGAGCGCTTCGGCATCGCGCTCGCCCCGGGCGGCAACATCCTGCCGGTGATGAAGGGCTGGAAGGACTTCGCCGGCGTCGAGGGCGCGATCTACTACTACTACGGCTTCCCCAAGAACAAGGTAAACGACTGGATGGTCACCGAGTACCGCAAGCGCTATGGCGGCACGCCGCCCGATTTCTTCGTCGCCGGCGGCATGGCGGCGGGCATCGCGGTGGTCGAGGCCATCAAGAAGGCCGGCGGCACCGACACCGAGAAGCTGATCGCGGCAATGGAAGGCATGAGCTTCGATACGCCCAAGGGCCAAATGACCTTCCGCAAGGAGGACCACCAGGCGCTGCAGTCCATGTACCACTTCCGCATCAAGAAGACGCAGGCCAACGAGTGGGACCTGCTCGATCTCGTGCGCGAGATCCCGGCGAAGGAAATTCCGCTCCCGATCCGCAACAAGCGCTAGGCAGGGAATTCCAGGGCCGGAGGCATCGTGGCCGGCGCCCACCCTGTCCTGGAAACGCGTGGCCTGACCATCCGCTTCGGTGGCCACGTCGCCGTCAACGCGGTCAGCTGCCGCTTCGAACCGGGCACGCTCACCGCGATCGTCGGCCCGAACGGCGCCGGCAAGACCACCTACTTCAACCTGATTTCGGGGCAACTGCCGGCGAGCGCCGGCCAGGTGTTGCTCTACGGCAAGGACGTCACGCGCGATCCAGCGCCGATCCGCACGCGCAAGGGGATGGGGCGCGCCTTCCAGCTGACCAACCTGTTCCCGAACCTCACGGTGCTGGAGAACGTGCGCCTCGCGGTGCAGGCGCGCGCCGGCATGGGGCTGAACCTCGTTTCCATGTGGAGCCGGCACGTCGAGCTGACCGAGAGGGCCGAACACTGCCTCGCCCGGGTTGCGCTCGCCGACCGGCGTGCGACCCTCGCCTCGGAACTGTCGCACGGCAACCAGCGCAAGCTCGAAGTCGCGATCCTGCTCGCGCTCGAGCCCGCCATCTTCATGTTCGACGAGCCGACGGCGGGGATGAGCGTCGACGAAGTACCGGTGATCCTCGACCTGATCCAGGAGATCAAGCAGCAGAAGGACAAGACCATCCTGTTGGTGGAGCACAAGATGGACGTGGTGCGCTCGCTCGCCGACCGCATCATCGTGCTGCACCAGGGGGAGCTGGTCGCCGACGGCGCGCCGGCCGAAGTAATCGCTTTGCCTGTGGTGCAGGAAGCCTATCTCGGGGTTCCTGCGCATGGCTGAGCCACTGCTCACGCTGGCCGGCGTGCACACCCACATCGGCCACTACCACATCCTGCAGGGCGTGGACCTGGTGGTGCCGCGCGGCGAGCTGACCATGCTGCTCGGCCGCAACGGCGCGGGCAAGACCACCACGCTGCGCACCATCCTCGGGCTGTGGCGCGCCTCGTCCGGCTCGATCCGCTTCGAGTCCGACGACATCGCGCCATGGGAAACGCCCTCGATTGCGAACCTTGGCATCGCCTACGTGCCCGAGTCCATGGGCATCTTCGCCGGCCTCACGGTCGAGGAGAACCTGGTGCTGGCGGCGCGGCGCGGGCCGCCGGAGGAGAAACGGCTCGACTGGATCTTCCGCTTCTTCCCGCCGATGAAGCAATTCTGGCACCTGCCGGCGGGCCTGCTCTCGGGCGGCCAGAAGCAGATGCTCTCCATCTCGCGCGCGATCGTCGAGCCCAGGAAGCTGGTGCTGATCGACGAGCCGACCAAAGGCCTGGCGCCCGCGATCATCAATAACCTGATCGAGGCACTCTCGGAATTGAAGAAAACCGACACCACCATCCTGATGGTGGAGCAGAATTTCCACGCCGCGAAATCGCTCGGCGATTCGGTCGCGGTGATGGACGCGGGGCGCATCGTGCACACCGGCCGCATGGCCGAACTCGCCGCCGACGCCACGCTGCAGACCAGGCTGCTCGGCCTGTCGCTGGAGGCGCATCAGTGACGTCCGACCTTAAACCGCACGCGGACTGGATTCCGCCCGCGCTGCTGCTGGCGATCGCGCTGGCGGCGTTGGTGCTGATCGGCAATCCGTCCACCTGGGTGACGCTTACGGTGGCCGGCCTGGCGATGGGACTGCTCATCTTCATCATGTCCTCGGGCCTGACGCTGGTCTTCGGGCTGATGGACGTGATGAATTTCGCGCATGGCCTGTTCATCGCCGTTGGCGCCTACGTCGCCGCCTCGACCATCAAGCTCTTCTCGACGGCCGCCGGCTCTGAGAGCTTCCTCGCCAACCTCGGCGCGGTCGTGCCGGCGATGCTCGCCGCCATGCTCGTCGCCGGCCTGCTGGGCCTGTTTTTCGAGCGCGTCATCATCAAACCGGTCTACGGCCAGCACCTGAAGCAGATCCTGATCACCACCGGCGGCATGATCGTCGCCGAACAGCTGATCCACGTGTTCTGGGGCCCCGACCTGCTGCCACTGCCGCGGCCCTCGACCCTGCGCGGGTCGTTCCTCGTTGGCGACGTGGCGATCGAAAAGTTCCGCCTGATCGCGGTGGTGATCGGCCTGGCGGTGTTCGCCGCCATGATGATTGTTCTCAATCGGACCAGAATCGGCCTGCTGATCCGCGCCGGCGTGGAGAACAAGGAGATGGTCGAGGCGATGGGCTACCGCATCCGCCGCCTGTTCATCGCGGTGTTCGTGGCCGGCTCGGCGCTCGCGGGGCTCGGCGGCGCCCTGTGGGGCATGTACCAGGAGAGCGTGACGGTGCACATCGGCGCCAGCATGATGGTGCTGATCTTCATCGTCATCATCATCGGCGGCCTGGGCTCGATTGGCGGCTGCTTCGTCGGCGCCCTCCTCGTCGGCCTGGTGGCGAACTATGTCGGCTTCCTTTCGCCCAAAATCGCGCTCGGCTCCAACATCCTGCTGATGGTGATCGTCCTGCTGTGGCGGCCGCAGGGACTGTATCCGATGAGCAAGCAATGATGCACACGCTGCTCTCGGGCGACTTTCCGCGCAGCCGCCTCCTGTCGGCGATGCTGATCGCGATCTTCGCCGCGCTCGCGCTGGCACCGTTTGTGTTCCCTGGTACCCGTCCGCTGGACGTCGCAGCCAAGGTCTGCGTCTTCGTGCTGCTGGTGGCGAGCTACGACCTGCTGCTTGGCTACACCGGGATCGTGTCTTTCGCGCATACGATGTTTTTCGGCATCGGCGGCTACGGCATCGCGATCGCCCTGTCGCGGCTCGAGGCCGGCTGGTCCGCGATCGCCATCGGCAGCGCCGCCGCGGTCGCGCTGTCGCTGGTACTTTCGTTCCTGATCGGCCTGTTTTCGCTGCGCGTGAAGGCGATTTTCTTCGCCATGATCACGCTGGCAGTGGCCTCGTTCTTTGCCATCCTCGCCTCGCAGCTCTCCAACGTCACCGGCGGCGAGGACGGCATCACCTTCAAGGTGCCCGAACTCCTGCGCCCCGCTTACCGCCTGCTGGAGGAGCCCTTCCTCGGCGTCACCATCGGCGGCCGCGTCGTTACCTACTACCTGGTGTTCGGGGCGTCGCTCGTCGCCTTCCTCGCGCTGCTGCGCGTGGTCAATTCGCCGTTCGGCCGCGTGCTACAGGCGATTCGCGAGAACGACTTCCGCGCCGAGGCGCTGGGCTACCGCACCGTCATCTACCGCACGATCGCCAACTGCCTGGGAGCGGTGGTCGCAACGCTCGCCGGCGTCCTGTACGCGCTCTGGCTGCGCTACACCGGCCCGAATACGACGCTCGATTTCAGCATCATGATCGACATCCTGCTGATGGTGGTGATCGGCGGCATGGGGACGATGTATGGCGCGGTGATCGGCGCCACGATTTTCGTCGTCGCGCAGAATTACCTGCAGGATGCGATGAAGGCGTTTTCGGGGGCCATGAAAGGCGTGCCGCTGCTGCCCGACCTGTTCCATCCCGACCGGTGGCTCTTATGGCTGGGCGTGCTGTTCGTCCTCTCGGTGTACTACTTCCCCCACGGGATCGTCGGCCAGCTTCGGGCAAGGTTGAAGAAATGAGCGGCGCTTCGCATTACCTCGTCTGCGAGGGTCGCGAGATCCATTACACGGAATGGGGCGCGGGCAACCCGGGTACGGTCGTCGCCTGGCACGGCCTCGCGCGCACCGGCAGGGACATGGACGAGATCGCAGCGCACCTCTCGTTCCGCTACCGGGTCATCTGCCCCGACACCATCGGCCGCGGCCTGTCGCAATGGAGCCCGGCGCCCGAGAAGGAGTACTGCCTGGATTTCTACGCGCGGCTTGCGCTGTCCATGGTCGACCAGTTGGGCATTCGCGAACTGCACTGGCTCGGCACCTCGATGGGCGGGGCGATCGGCATCCGGCTTGCCGCCGGGGCGCTGAAGGGCCGCATCCGGCGCCTGATCCTGAACGACATCGGGCCGAAACTCGGCGACGCAGCCGTGAGCCGCATCCGCAGCTACGCCGGCGACCCGTCGCAGTTCGACCGGGTGAGCGAACTAGAGCAGTACTTCCGCACCATCTACAAGCCCTACGGATGGCTCTCGGACGAGCAGTGGCGCCGCCTCACCGAAACCTCAGCGCGGCGCACCGCCGAAGGCAAGGTAACGCCGCACTACGACCCGAAGATGGCGATGCAATTCACCCTCCATCCACGGGACTACGACCAGTGGGATGCGTGGGACGCGATAGACGTGCCCACACTGTGCCTGCGCGGCGAGACCTCGGACCTGCTGCTGCCCGACGTTGCCGAGGCGATGCGCTCGCGAGGTCCGCGCGCGGTGGTGGTGACGATTCCCGGCTGCGGGCACGCGCCCGCGCTCAATGTGCCGGATCAGTTCGCGCTGGTGGAGCGCTTTTTCAACGGGCGCTAGATTTCGGGGTGGAAGTGTGGGCGCCGGGTGTCGCCAGTCTGAAAGCTCAACTTTAGTTTCTCGCGATCGGCTTTGGGAGCCGATGTCCGATACTCTGGCAGCATGCCTTTACTCCAGCAGTGTTTCGGGATCGCGCGGCTTGGCGGATAGCTGATGCGCAAGGTCCCGCTGCGCAGACGGTTGTTCCTCCTCGCGGCCGTGGCGATCCTGCCGCTCGCCATCATGTCGGGTATCGACCTGCTCGCGCTGGTCAAGCAGCAACGCGTGCAGGCCGAGCGGGCAGGCCTCGAGATATCGCGCGCGCTGGCGATCGCGGTCGACGCGGAGTTGCGCCGCTCGTTGTCCGTGCTCGAGGCGCTGGCGACGACGACTCCGCACGATAGAGCCAACGCCGAGGCGTTCTACCAGCGCGCTCAGCACGCCCTGGCGACGCAGACTCACTGGCAGGCGTTCATCCTCGCCGAACCCGACGCCGAGGTCCTTCTGAATACCCGCCTGCCTTTTGGCAGCAAGCCGCCCCGCATCGCCGAGAAGGAGAGCTTCGAACGGGTCGTTCAGACGCGAAAGCCGGTGGTGGGCGCTCTCGCGCGGGGCCAGCGCGAAGAATGGGGTGTGCCGGTGCACGTCCCGGTGGTGCGCGAAGACGACTTGCGCTTCGTACTCACCGGCGTGGTCAAGCCCCAGGCGATCCTCGAAGTCATCAACCGCCAGAAGGTTCCGCAAGACTGGGTGGTATCGGTCTTCGACGCGAAGGGCTTGGGCGTGGCGCGCTCGCGCGGGCACGATGAGTTCATCGGAACGCGCGGCTCGCCCACCCTGGAGAAGCTCATGGCGACCGGCGCCGAAGAGGCAATCGGCCTCACCGATACGCTCCAGGGCGACCTGATCCACACCGCCTATTCCCGGCTCAAGGACGGCGGGTGGACAGTGGCGATCGGTATCCCCGCGGCGACCGTCGAAGCCGGGGTCTACAGGTCGCTTGCGGGTTACGGCGGCGGCATCCTGCTGTCGCTCATTCTGGCCGCGCTTGCCGCGCTTGGCGTCGCGCGCAGCATCAACCGGCCGATGGGCGAGTTGCGCAAGGCGGCGCAATCGCTCGGGCGCGGCGAGCCGCCGGCACTGCCCGCCAGCGATATCCGCGAAATTCAGGAAGTGGCCGATGCGCTGGCCACGTCCGCCGAGCGGCGCGCCCGCGGCGACGCCGAACGCGCCGACCTGCAGGCCGCCGAGCGCGTGGTGCGGACCGCCGCGGAGGACGCGCGTCGCCGCCTGGAGCTGCTTGCCAGCGCCGGCACCGTCCTGTCGCGCTCGCTCGAACCGCAGGCTACGCTGCAGGCAATCGCCGCGACCGTGGTGCCCGGCATTGCCGACTGGTGCCGGGTCGATCTCCTCGACGCCGACGGCGAGTTGCAGCGCGCGCTGACTCACCATTCCGATCCTGACAAGGCGCGCTACGGCGCCGAACTTGCGGAGCGGTTGCGCGTGGCGCCCGGCACGGTCGGCTCGATGGCCTGGGTGGTCGCCACCGGCCAATCGTACCTCGCCCACTTCGAGCCGGCGCAGGAGTTCGACCAGATTCACGATCGCGATTTGCTGACCTTCGCAAGCGCGATCGGAATGCGCGCCTATTTCATGGTGCCGCTGATCGCGCGCGGCCGCACGCTGGGCGCGCTCGCGGCGCTGCAGGCGGAATCGGGGCGCACCCTCGGCGCGGACGACTGCGCGCTGATCACCGAACTTGCGCAGCGCGCAGCGCTCGCGCTCGACAACGCGCGCCTGTACGGCAACGCCGAAGCCGCCCTGCAACAGGCCGAGACCGCGAATCGCGCCAAATCGGATTTCCTGTCCAGCATGAGCCATGAACTGCGCACGCCGCTCAGTGCGATCCTCGGTTTTGCCCAACTCATGGAATCCGATTTGCCGTCGCCAACGACCGCCCAGAAGCGCAGCATCGATCAGATTCTCAAGGCGGGCTGGTACCTGCTGGACCTGATCAACGAAATCCTCGATCTCGCGCTGAT
>JBBPIU010000131.1:0-7551 GCA_038040245.1 Pseudomonadota bacterium
CGTCGAATCGCGGCGCGGCAAAATTTCGCTCTACGCCCGTGTCGACGAGGGCACGCCGCGCGGCGCCGTGTTCATTCCGTTCGCCTTCTACGAGGCGGCGGCGAACATGTTGACCAATCCCAAACTCGATCCGATCGGCAAGATCCCCGAGTTCAAATACTGTGCCGTGAAAGTGACCAAAGGTGGTGCGCGCCCCGGAGATCCGGGCTACGGCAAGGGCCGGTCGCTTTCCGAGATCTACACATAAGAAACCAAGAGGAGAAGAAGGCCCATGGCGTCCGACATCGAGATTGCGCAGGCGGCGAAGCTGCAGCGCATTTCCAAGGTGGCACTTGACAAGCTCGGCATCACCGAGGAACACCTCGAGCCTTACGGCCATTACAAGGCCAAGGTTTCGCTCAAGTACGTCGACTCGCTGAAAAACCGGAAGAACGGCAGACTCATCCTGGTGACGGCGATGACGCCGACGCCAGCGGGCGAGGGCAAAACCACGACCACGGTTGGCCTGGGCGACGCGCTCAATCACATCGGCAAGAAGGCAGTAATTTGCCTGCGCGAGCCTTCGCTGGGACCGGTGTTCGGCATGAAGGGCGGCGCCGCGGGCGGCGGCTACGCGCAGGTGGTGCCGATGGAGGACATAAATTTGCACTTCACCGGCGACTTCAGCGCGATCGGACTCGCCAACAACCTGCTCTCCGCAGTGATCGATAACCACATCCACCATGGCAACGCCCTCGGCATCGACGTGCGGCGGGTGACCTGGCGGCGCGTGATGGACATGAACGACCGCGCGCTGCGCGAGATCACGGTGGCGCTGGGCGGCACGGCGAACGGCTATCCGCGCCAAGACGGCTTCGACATCGTGGTCGCCTCCGAGGTGATGGCCATCTTCTGCCTCGCCACCTCGCTCGAGGACCTGAAGAAACGCCTCGGCAGCATCGTTTGCGCCTACACCCGCGACGGCAAACCCGTGCTCGCGCGCGACCTCAAAGTGCACGGCGCGATGACGGTACTGCTCAAGGACGCGCTCAATCCGAACTTGGTCCAGACCCTCGAGAACAACCCGGCTTTTATCCATGGCGGGCCGTTCGCCAACATCGCGCATGGCTGCAACTCGGTGATCGCGACGCAGGCCGCGCTCAAACTCGCCGACTACGTGGTGACCGAGGCCGGCTTCGGCGCCGACCTCGGCGCGGAGAAATTCATCGACATCAAGTGCCGCAAAAGCGGCCTCCGACCCGACGCGGTAGTGATCGTCGCGACGATCCGCGCGCTCAAGTTTCACGGCGGCGTCGACCTGAAGGAAGTGAACAAGGAAAACCTCGCGGCGCTGGAGAAGGGGATCGCGAATCTGGAGCGCCATGTCAACAACGTGCGCAACCACTACGGGCTGCCGTGCGTGGTGTCGATCAACCGCTTCAATTTCGATAGCGCGGCGGAAATCGAGCTGCTCAAGAAGAAAATGGCGCACCACGAAGCGCCGGTCATCCTCGCCACCCACTGGGCGGACGGCGGCAAGGGCGCAGCGGAGGTCGCGCGCACGGTGGTGGACCTGATCGAGAAGGTGCCGTCCAACTTCAAGTTCGTCTACGAGGAGAGCCAGCCGCTCTGGGACAAGATCACGGCGATCGCGACCAAGATCTACGGCGCGGGCGAGGTCACCGCGGACACCAAGGTGCGCAATCAGATCAAAAAGCTGCAGGAGGACGGTTACGGTCATTACCCGGTATGCGTGGCCAAGACCCAGTATTCGTTCTCGACCGACCCGCAACTGCGCGCCGCGCCTTCGGGCCATGTGATCAACGTGCGCGAGGTGCGCCTCGCGGCCGGCGCGGAATTCGTGGTCATGGTCTGCGGCGACATCATGACCATGCCGGGGCTGCCCAAGATTCCCTCGGCCGAGAAAATCGACCTCATCGACGGCAAAGTGGTCGGGCTGTTCTAGCGCGACGCGCGCCGGATAAAAACGATTCCCTGCAGCCGGAGCCAGGATGCTCGAAATGCTCAGTGATCCCCAGTTTTGGACGGCACTGGGCCAGATCATCCTCATCAACATCGTGCTCTCGGGCGACAACGCGGTCGTGATCGCGCTCGCCGCCCGCTCGCTTCCTCCGCAACAGCAGAAGGCGGCGATCTTCTGGGGCAGCGGCGCCGTCGTCGTGATGCGGATCATTCTCACGATCGTGGCGGTCGAGCTGCTCAAGCTGCCGTACCTGAAGATCGTCGGCGGTCTGCTGCTCCTGTGGATCGCGGTCCAGCTGCTCCTTCCCGAGGAAGAACGCGAAGGCAAGGGCGCCAAGAGCGTTGGCTTCTGGAGCGCGATGAAGACGATTCTCATCGCCGACCTGGTGATGAGCCTCGACAACGTGATCGCGGTAGCGGCTGCCGCCAAGGGCAACCTCACGCTGCTCATCGCAGGACTCGCGATCAGCATTCCGCTGGTGATTTTCGGCAGCACCCTGCTGCTCAAGGTGATGGGCCGCTTTCCGATCATCATCACGATCGGCGCGGCGCTGCTCGGCTGGGTGGCGGGCGAGATGCTGGTGACCGACCCGCTGGTCAAGGATTGGGTGGACGCGAACGCGGCGGTTCTGCACTGGGCGGGGCCGGGCGCGGGCGCGGCGATCGTGGTCGCCCTCGGCACTTGGCTCGCCGCCCAGGTGATGGCAAGGCGGCCGGCGTGAAAATTGGGCCCGTACACCGGTGGTATGCTCGGCTCGGTCGCGCATGGCGTGGCGAAGCGCAGCCCGGTGCCCGTTGTGCTCGTGAAGTGACCGCCGCCTGCGCTTATCCTGACGCCGATTGAAAGGAGCCATGTATGGAAGATAAGGAATCCCACGGTAAGTCGATCGATGTCGTTGTCGGGGAATTTCAGACCGACCTCGACAGGGGTTTGAGCCAGGACGAAGCACGGGGGCGCCTGCAGAAATTCGGCGCCAATGAACTCACCGAGAAGCCCCGGCCGGGTTTCTTGGCGCTGTTGTGGGATCAATTCAACAATTACCTCGTGATCATCCTGATCATCGCCGCGGGCCTGGCGCTGATGCTCGGGGAGTATGTCGACTCCATCGCCATCATGTGCATCGTCGTGCTGAATGCGGTGATCGGAGTGGTTCAGGAATCGAAGGCAGAACAGGCGCTCGCGGCCCTGAAAAAAATGGCGGCCCCCAACGCCCAGGTGATGCGCGACGGCCATCAGATCACGCTTCCGTCCGGGGAGTTGGTTCCGGGGGACATCGTTCTCCTGGAAGCGGGCAATTACGTGCCCGCCGATCTGCGCCTGGTCACGAGCGTCAATCTCAAGGTCGAAGAAGCCTCGCTGACAGGGGAATCAGTGCCCGTGGAGAAGAACGCGGCACTGGTTCTGGACAAGGAGGCGGGCCTGGGTGACCGCAAGAACTCCGCCTTCTTGAGCACGATGGTGACGTATGGCCGCGGCAAGGGGCTCGTGACGGGCACCGGCATGCGCACGCAGATCGGTCTCATCGCGGAGATGATCCAGTCCTACGAGGAGGAGGATACGCCGCTGCAGCAGAAGCTGGAGCATCTGGGGAAGGTTCTCGGAACGATCTGCCTCGCCATCTGCGCGGTGGTCCTCGTCTACGGACTCATCCGTGATACGCACCTGACGGATGTTCTGAACACCGGGTTCCTCAACTACTGGGAGGCCGAGAAGAAGGACATCGTCAATCTCATTCTCACAGCCGTGAGTCTGGCCATCGCGGCCGTCCCCGAAGGCCTCCCCGCCATCGTCACCATCTGCCTCGCGCTGGGAATGCAGCGGATGATCAAACACAACGCCCTGATCCGCAAACTCCCCGCCGTGGAAACGCTCGGCTGCGCCACGGTGGTTTGCTCCGACAAAACGGGCACGCTGACGCAGAATCAGATGACCGTCGTTCAGGGATGGGCCGGGGGCAAGAGGCTGCGGATAACGGGTGAAGGGTATAACCCCAGCGGGCAGTTCTTCGTCGACGGTACGCCCTCTGACCCGCGCACCGACCCCGACACCGCGGTGCTGCTGCACGGGGCATTGCTCTGCAACGACGCGAAACTGGAGGAAAGAAGCGATACGGCAGGCACCCGCTCCTGGCAGATGATCGGTGATCCCACGGAGGGAGCCATGGTCGTCGCCGCCGTGAAGAGCGGGCTCCGGCGAGGCGACATGGAAACCGCCTTGCCCCGCGTTCAGGAGATTCCTTTCGATTCGGAAAGAAAGCTCATGACCACGATCCATCGCAATGATGGGTCGCAGCAGGCTGCCGTGGCGAACTTCGCCTACCCGCCAGTCGTCGCCTTCGTCAAAGGCGCGCCCGATGTCATCCTGGATCACTGCAGCCACATCCAGCAGGCCGGGGCTGCCGTCGCGCTGTCGCAGGAGAAGCGCAAGGAGGTGCTCGATCAGAACCGTGACATGGCGAGCAACGCGCTGCGGGTGCTGGGAGTCGCGGTTCGGCCGCTGGCAGAGGTACCCGAAAGCCTGCGTCCCGAAGATATCGAGAAGGATCTCACCTTCGTCGGGCTTCTCGGCATGATCGACCCGGCGCGGCCGGAAGTGATGGAGGCGCTGAAAGTGGCGAGGGGGGCCGGGCTCAGGAGCATCATGGTGACCGGCGATTACAAGGATACCGCCGAGGCCATCGCCAGGGAGATCGGCTTGCTGACCAAGGGCGGACTGGTGCTGACCGGTCCGGAGATCGAGAAGCTGAGCGATGAGGAACTGGCGGCCAAAACGGACAAGCTGGAGGTGTGTTGCCGGGTTTCACCCCAGCACAAGACGAGGATCGTCGATGCCCTGAAGGCGCGAGACCACATTGTGGCGATGACGGGTGACGGCGTGAACGACGCTCCGGCCCTGAAGCGGGCCAACATCGGGGTCGCCATGGGCATCGCCGGGACGGACGTGACCAAGCAGACGGCGGACATGGTCCTCACCGACGATAATTATGCAAGCATCGTCGCCGCGATAGAGCAGGGGCGGATCATCTATTCCAACATCCGCAAGTTCGTCTACTTCCTGCTCGCCTGTAACGCAGGAGAAATCCTCATTATTTTCGGCGCGATGCTGATGGGATTGCCGATCCCCCTCAGGCCGGTTCAACTCTTGTGGCTGAATCTGGTGAGCGACGGCGCTCCGGCCCTTGCCCTGGGGATGGAGAAGGGCGACCCCGACATCATGAAGCATCCGCCGCGGCCGCCGAAGGAGCCGGTCATCAATCGCGATATGGCGATCGGCATCGGCGTTATTGCCGTCGTTGACGCTATCGCCATACTGCTTGCGTTCTACTTCGCCTTGCAGCGCTATCCGGGCCATCTCGCGGCGGCCCAGACCATTGCCTTCGTCACCCTGTGCACCTCGGAGCTCCTGCGGGCCTATACGGCGCGCTCCGAATATCACAGCATCTTCGCCATCGGCGTGTTTTCCAACAAGTGGATGAACTGGGCGGTGATGGCGTCGTTCCTGCTGGTTCTGGCGGTGGTGTACGTGCCTTTCATCAACCCGTTCTTCGATACCGTGCCGCTCACCCTGGATGACTGGCTCTTCATGTTGCCCTTTTTCTTCGCCTCGCCGATCGCCATGGAACTCGTCAAGCTCTACTTCCGGCGCAGGACAGGACTGGCGACGGCGGCCGCATGAACTCTTGACCGGAGTCAAGGTCTAGCTTTCACGGTTGTCACGATAATCAAAGTCGAGGAGGAGGATCAATGAAAGCGAAAACTATCCGCGTTTTGTGCGCTGCAGTGGCGGTGGCTGCGGCGGGCTTGCCGGGCGCGGTTCACGCGCAGGCCTGGGAACCGACCAAGACGGTCGAATTCATCATTCCCGCCGGAACCGGCGGGGGCGCCGACCAGATGGCGCGCGCCGCGCAGGCGATCATCGCCAAGCACGGCCTGATGAAGCAATCGATGGTGGTGGTCAACAAGGCGGGCGGCGCGGGCGCCGAGGGCTTCCTCGACGTCAAGGGCGCCAAGGGCGATCCGCACAAGATCATCATCACGCTGTCGAACCTGTTCACCACGCCGCTTGCCACCGGCGTGCCGTTTAACTGGCGCGACCTGACCCCCGTCAAGATGCTGGCGCTGGACCAGTTCGTGCTGTGGGTGAACGCGGAAACGCCGTACAAGACCGCCAAGGAGTATGTCGAGGCGGCGAAAAAGGCCGGCCCGAACAAGTTCAAGATGGCGGGCACCGGCGCCAAGCAGGAGGACCAGATCATTACCGCCGCGATCGAGCAGAGGACGGGGACCAAGTTCATCTACATCCCGTTCAAGGGTGGCGGCGATGTGGCGGTGCAGCTGGTCGGCAAGCACGCCGACTCGACGGTGAACAATCCGATCGAGGCAGTGGCGCACTGGCGCGGCGGCAAGCTGCGCCCGCTATGCGTGTTCGACCCGAAGCGCATGCCGTACCAGACGAAGGTCACCGACAAGATGGCCTGGGGCGACATTCCGACCTGCAAAGAGGGCGGGCTCGATGTCGATTACCTGATGCTGCGCGGTATTTTCATGCCCGGCGGCGTGACGCCCGACCAGGTGAAGTACTACGTCGAGCTGTTCAGAAAGGTCCAGGCGACGCCGGAGTGGAAGGACCTGATGGAGCGCGGCGCGTTCAATCAGACCTCGCTCGAGGGCAAGGACTACGCGGACTGGGTCGCGCGCGAGGAGGCGCGGCACGTGCAGTTGATGAAGGCCGCGAAGTTTATCGCCGGCCAGTAGCCGCAGTCCGGCAGGACGAGCGGGGGCTGCGGCTCCCGCTTTTGCTATCAGGGGCGGGCATGTCTGAAAGCAGCGGGGGAAAGCCGGCATTTCGTTACCGGGCCGCCGAATCGGTGGTGGCAGCCGGTTTTTTTGCGCTCGGCGCGATCGTGATCTACGACAGCGCGCGGCTCGGTTTCGGCTGGCGCGAGGACGGCCCCCAGGCAGGGTATTTCCCCTTCTACATCGGCGCCATCATCTGCGTTTGCGCGTTGATCAACCTTGTGGCGTGGCTCGCCGTGCCGAAGGAAAAAAACCGCAGCTTCGTCGAGGTGGACCAGTTGAAGATGGTGCTGTCGGTGCTCGTGCCGACGGCCGTGTATGTCGGGCTCATCGGCTGGATCGGCATCTACGCGGCCTCGACGGTGTTCGTCGCGTTCTTCATGCGCTGGCTCGGAAAGTACAGGTGGTGGAAGGTTGCCGCGGTGTCGATCGGCAACAGCGTGGTGTTTTTCCTGATCTTCGAGATCTGGTTCAGGATTCCCCTGCCGAAGGGCCCGCTCGAGGCCCTCCTCGGGCTGAACTGACGCATGGACGAGATCCAGTCGCTGCTGCAGGGCTTCGCCATCGCGCTGACGCTGAAGAACGTAGCGCTGATGTTCACCGGCATCATCCTCGGCGTGATCATCGGCGTGCTGCCCGGACTGGGCGGGGCCAACGGCGTCGCGATCCTGCTGCCGCTCACTTTCTCGATGGCGCAGGCGCCTGGCGGCACGACGTCGGCGATCATCCTGCTGTCGTGCATCTATTGGGGGGCGCTGTTCGGCGGCGCGATCACCAGCATCCTGTTCAACA
>JBBPIU010000132.1:0-7488 GCA_038040245.1 Pseudomonadota bacterium
GGATGGCGCGGCGGATGATCCGGCGCAGCACGTAGCCGCGGCCCTCGTTGCCGGGGATCACCCCGTCGACGATCAGGAAGCTGCACGCCCGGATGTGATCCGCGATCACGTTCAATGAAGGATTCTTCAGTTCCTTGTGCTGCGTCTCGCCGATTGTTTCCCTGTGTGCGGCCCTGATCAGGTCCTGGAACAGATCGATCTCATAGTTCGAGTGGACGTGCTGCAGCACCGCGGCAATGCGCTCCAGGCCCATGCCGGTATCCACCGAGGGCTTGGGCAGCGGATGCATCACGCCCGCCTCGTCCCGGTTGAATTGCATGAACACCAGGTTCCAGATCTCGATGTAGCGGTCGCCGTCGGCATCCGGCGATCCGGGCGGGCCGCCCGCGATGCCGGGCCCATGGTCGTAGAAAATCTCGCTGCAGGGGCCGCAGGGGCCGGTATCGGCCATCTGCCAGAAATTGTCCGACTGGAATTTCGCGCCGCCGGCCTTGTCGCCGATCCGCACCACGCGCTCTTTGGGCACGCCGATGGTCCTGGTCCACAGCTCGTAGGCCTCGTCGTCCGTCTCGTACACCGTGGTCCAGAGCCGCTCGGGCGGCAGCTTGTATACCCTGGTGAGCAGTTCCCACGCGAACTGGATCGCGTCTTTCTTGAAGTAGTCGCCGAAGCTGAAATTGCCCAGCATCTCGAAGAAGGTGTGGTGGCGCGCGGTGTAGCCGACGTTTTCCAGGTCGTTGTGCTTGCCGCCGGCGCGCACGCAACGCTGGGAAGTCGTGGCGCGCAGGTAGGCGCGCTTCTCCTTGCCGAGCAAGGTGTCCTTGAACTGGACCATGCCCGAATTGACGAACAGCAGCGTCGGGTCGTTCGCCGGCACCAGCGAACTGGAGGCGACGATGGTGTGGCCCCGGGACTTGAAGTACTCGAGGAAGCCGGAGCGGATTTCAGCGGATTTCATAGACCCGCCATTCTAAGGGATGGCCACGCGGCGCCCGGGCGCCGCGTGCCTCCCTTGCGGCCGGATTCCGCGCTAGGCCGCGAGCCGGCCGTACTTCACGAGCCGGGCGCGTACCCCGGTCTGCGTGCGCTGGTGCGCGGCCGCGAGGTCCGGCAATCCCCTGCCGGCGTCGAAACCGGCAAGGAGCTTCCGGTCCTCGTCCTCCGTCCACGGCTCGCCGGTTTTCGCCGGCAGCTGCTGCTTGCGCCGCTCGAAGCGCTCGGCCTTCTCCAGCGCCTCGGCCGCCGCATACAACGCACGCACGGTCTGCGCCCGCTGATACGCGCTGTCGGCCGGAAACACTTCGCCGCTTTCCGGATCGACGCCGTTGGCAAGCGAGCGGACCACGCTCAATGCTTCAGATTGATTCATTCGATTCACCTCCCCTCCGCCGCACCGATAGTAAAACGCAAAGGCGGCTCAGGGATGAACGATCAATCCGGGTCTCGGGATGACAGGAGGGAATGAATTACGTCGAAAGAAAAGCCGCGGCCCTGGAGAAAGCGCATGCGCTTGGCGCGTTCTTCACGCGTTGCCGCCGGCTCGCGGTATTTGCGGGCCAGGATTGCTCGCGCCCGCTCCAACTCACCTTCGGAGGAAACTTGGTCGATGAGTTGCGCATCGACGCCCTTGGCTTTCAGGTCCTGGCGGATGCGTGCCGCGCCGTACTTGCGCGACAGCGAGCGGGCGCGCTCGGATGCGAAGCGCTCGTCCGACAACTGTTTTCGTTTTTCCAGATCTACTAAAAGTACTTCCAGCGCTTCGCGAGATTCCGCGTGCCGCGAAAGCTTGCGTTCGAGTTCCGCCCGGGAGTGCTCCCGGCGCGCGAGCAGCCGTAATGCCCGCGCGCGGAGCTCTACTGGCGAATCGGGTTCGTCCTTCAAGCGCAGGCCTTACTGCGCGGCCGAGCCTCTTTTGCGGGTGGCGAGCTGCTCCACTTTCTTGTCCTCCGCCACCTCGGGTACGGCCACCGGCGCGAGCACCCCCGCCTTTTCGCGGATTTTGGTCTCGATCTCGCGCGCCATCGCCGCATTCTCCTTGAGGAACTCGCGGCAGTTGTCCTTGCCCTGGCCGAGCCGGTCGCCATTGTAGATGTACCAGGCGCCCGATTTCTCGACCACGCCATGGATCACGCCGAGCTCGAGCAACTCGCCCTCGCGCGAGATGCCCTCGCCGTACAGGATGTCGAATTCCGCGGTGCGGAAGGGCGGCGCGACCTTGTTCTTTACGATCTTGACGCGGGTCTCCGAGCCGATCACTTCGTCGCCCTTCTTGATCGCGCCGATGCGGCGGATGTCGATGCGGGCCGAGGCGTAGAACTTGAGCGCGTTGCCGCCGGTGGTGGTTTCAGGACTGCCGAACATGACGCCGATCTTCATCCGGATCTGGTTGATGAAGATGACCAGCGTATTGGTGCGCTTGATGTTCGAAGTGAGCTTGCGCAGCGCCTGGCTCATGAGGCGCGCCTGCAGGCCCATCTGCGGCTCGCCCATCTCGCCCTCGATCTCGGCCTTGGGCGTGAGCGCCGCCACCGAGTCGATCACGATCACGTCCACGGCGCCGGAGCGCACCAGCATGTCGGCGATCTCGAGCGCCTGCTCGCCGGTGTCGGGCTGGGAAATCAGCAGGTCGGCGGTCTTGACGCCGAGCTTTCCGGCATAGCTGATATCGAGCGCGTTTTCCGCGTCGATGAAGGCGGCGGTTCCGCCCAGTTTCTGGACTTCGGCGATCACCTGCAGCGTCAGCGTGGTTTTGCCGGAAGACTCCGGCCCGTAGATCTCGACCACCCGGCCGCGCGGCAGGCCGCCGACGCCGAGCGCGATATCGAGCCCCAGCGAGCCCGTTGAAACCACATCGATGCCCTTCACCGCCTCGGCGTCCATCTTCATGATGGAGCCCTTGCCGTACTGCTTCTCGATCTGCGCCAGCGCCGCGTCGAGCGCCTTCTGTTTGTTGTCGTCCACTATGTACCTCTTTTCTTGGCTGTCGGCATCATTCGGCAGGCTCACGCCCCTGCGGGGACCGAGTTCCTGGGCCGGCACCGGATACTGTATAAATGCACATGTATTGTGGTCGGTTGACAGCCCCCTGTCAAACGGCCTGCGGTAAAATCCGAAAACTTCTTTGGAGACAAGATGATGGCGAAAATTTCGTTCCTCGGGCTCGGTGTCATGGGCTACCCGATGGCAGGCCACCTGCTGAAAAAGGGCGGCCACGAGGTCACCGTCCACAACCGCAGCCCGGCCAAAGCCGCCCAGTGGGTCAAGGAATACGGCGGCAAGTCCGCCCCTACCCCGCGCGAAGCGGCGCAGGGCGCCGATTTCGTCCTGATGTGCGTCGGCAACGACGACGACGTGCGCGCGGTGGCCTATGGCGACAACGGGTCGCTCGGGGGGCTGAAGAAGGGCGCGATCCTGGTTGATCACACGACTGCTTCGGCAGTTCTTGCCAGAGAATTATTTACAGAAACCAAAAAGCGCGATGCCGGCTTCGTCGATGCGCCGGTCTCAGGCGGCCAGGCGGGCGCGGTCAACGCCCAGCTCGGCATCATGTGCGGCGGCGACCAGGCCGACTACGACAAGGTGCTGCCGGTACTGAACGTGTACGCCAAGATGTGCGCGCTGATCGGCGGCGCCGGCGCTGGCCAGCTCACCAAGATGGTCAATCAGATGGCGATCGTCGGCCTGCTGCAGGGGCTGTCGGAAGCGCTCAACTTCGGCGTCAAGGCCGGCCTCGACATGGACAAGGTCATCTCGGTGATCTCCAAGGGCGCGGCGCAGTCCTGGCAGCTGGAAAACCGCTGGAAAACCATGGTCGAAGGCAAGTTCGAGGGCTTCGGCTTCGCCAGCGAATGGATGCGCAAAGACCTGAACATCGCGCTGCAGGAAGCAAAGAAGAACGGCGCCCCTCTGCCGAACACCGCTCTGATCGAGCAGTACTACGGGCGCATCTGCTCGCGCGGCCACGGCCGCTGGGACAACACCGCGCTGATGGACCTGCTGGCGAAGAACTAGCAAAAAGGGGGTCAGAGCAACTTTTCCGCGAGTTGCGCGTTGATCGGACCGTGAAGACATTCAGCCTTCCGGTCCAATGGCACGTCCTCCCCGCCTAGAGCCTGCTGGGGTTTCGATGCACGTCGTACAGCGCGGGAACAACCGCGCGGCGTGCTTCTTTGGGGACGTTGATCGCCGTTTTTATCTGAAATGCCTGGCCGACTCAGCCAGCCGGCGCGGTTGTGCTGTTCATGCCTATGCACTGATGACAAATCACGTGCATCTATTGGTCACGCCGGCGGCGGCGGGCGCGGTATCCGCGATGCTGCAGGACGTCGGACGCCGATACGTTCGGGTCATCAATGAAATCCAAGGCAGAACAGGAACATTGTGGGAAGGAAGATTCAAATCGAATCTCATCGACAGCGAGACCTATCTCCTAACTTGTCATCGCTATATTGAGATGAATCCGGTACGCGCCGGTATCGTCGCCAGACCGGCGGACTATCCGTGGAGCAGTCACGCACATTACGGATGTGGCAAGTCCGATCGGCTGATTGCCGAGCACAGTGTCTACACCAATCTTGGCGCCTCGCCGGAGCAGCGCCGCGAAGCGTTTCTTTCCTTGTTCGACAAACCTATCGACGACGTTGAACTTGATCGACTGAGGACAGGATTGAACAAGGGATGGGCGCTGGGTTCGGAAGCGTTCCTCGACCGCATTGAAGTGTCTATTGGCAGATCAGTACGCCCGCCGCGCCGCGGCCGCCGTAAAAAGCAGGATGGACCGATTACTGCCAAGCCAGACCCTCAGGCAGAAATGTTGTTCTGACCCCCTTTTCTGTCTTCAGCGCCCCATGCGGTGCAAACGCCAGGTGGCCAGCGGCCCGAGCAGGCCGCCCACACCCAGTGTCATCCACGCCACACCCCATGCGTAACTGTCACCAGCGGTCGTTCCGCCTCCCGCGACATCGAGCGCCCATCCGAACACCACCGGACTGATGACGCCCATGCCGAAGCCGACCACCGAGCGCACGGCGTAGGCCGCGCCCAGGATGTGCGGCGGCACGCTCTCGGCGATTACAGTAGAGTGGACCGAAGAGTCCGCGATGGCCGAGAAGTTGTACAGGCAGGCGACAGCGACGAGCAGCACCACGGGCAGCGCGATCATCCAGCCGATGGAGAAGGACAGCACCAAGCTCACGCTGGACCACAGCAGGATGGTCTGCGTGCGCCCCCAGCGGTCGGCCATGGTGCCGCCTACGATCGAACCAGCAATATTCGCCACGTAGGTCAATGCTGAGAGCGCAAGCGCCATCGCCGCAGCCTCTCCGGCGCCTGCGCCGTTGACAACCAATGCAGCCGTCAAGTACGCGGGCAGCCAGGCCCACAACCCGAGCAGTTCCCAACTGTGGAAGGTGTAACCCCAGACCGAAAGCATGCCCTTCCGGTTACGCAGCACCGCTGGAATCGCGGCGAATACCGTGTGCCCCTCGGGCCGCGGGTGTACGACGTTGGGCGTACCACGCATTGCCACAAGCGCGATCAGCCACGACACGACCGGCATCGCCGCCACCACGGCGAGCGCGGCGCGCCAGCCGGCAAAAGCGAGCACCAGCCCCGCCACGCCGAGCGCCAGCGCGTAGCCTGCGCTCGACGCGGCGATCATCAGTCCCATTGCGCGCCCGCGCCGCCGGCGCTCGACGTGCTCGTTCACCATGGCGAGCACCGGCGTGTAGTAGCCGCCCTGGGTGAGGCCGGTGAGCGCGTGCAGCCAGATCGCCGACCAGAAGCCGTCGACCAGCAGCACGAAGGCGATCGGGCTGAGGAATCCCGCCACGCCGGTCACCAGAAATGCCCGCTTGGCGCCGAAGTGGTCGGCGATGAAGCCGACGATGAAGAGCGACGCGAGGTAGCCCAGGTGGAACGCGCCCTGGATCATGCCGGCGTCGCGCGCCGACAGGCCCCAGTCCTCGCGCACCAGCGGCAGCACCGCCGAGTAGGCAACGAACCAGGTCGCGCTCAGCACGCGGCTCGAGCACAGCGCCGCGAGCCAGGCGCCGGAGCCGGGGCGCCAACTCACAGCGGACGCGGGACTGGCGCTACCGCCTCTTTGTTCCGGCATGGCGCAAGTGTAAACGCGCCGATTCCCGGTGGGCGATGCAAATTCGCGTTCGCTTCAGTCCGAAGCGGAGTTGGTCAACCCACGCGCAAAGAGCGCGGCAGCCTGCGATCGACGGCTGACCCGGAGCTTTTGAAACGCGTTACTCAGGTAGTTCTTCACGGTCTTGTCGCTCAGGTCCAGAGCCGCCGCGATTTGCCTGTTGGTTTTTCCCTCCACGACCAGGGCAAGAATCCGGCGTTCCTGGGTCGACAAGTCATCCGTTCTTCGGCGGTCAGACTGTGCCACAACGGCGTGCATCCGCTTGAGAACCGTTTGGGTCACCCCGGGATCGAGGATCGACTGCCCGCTCGCGACCGCCTCGATCGCGCGGATCAGCGCTTCCTGCCCGATTTCCTTGAGCAGATAGCCGGCGGCCCCTGCCAGTACGGTGGCGATGACGGCTTGCTCGTCCGAGAAGGACGTCAGAAACAGGACGCGCACGGCCGGATCGGTGGAGAGGATCTCGCGGCAGGCATCGAGGCCGCTGCCGTCCGGAAGCCGCAGGTCCATCAACACGACATCGGGATGCGTCCGGCGCGCTTCCGTCACGCTCTGCGCCACGGTACCCGCTTCGCCGACAACCTCGATGAATTCCGTGCGGCCGAACAGCGCGCGCAGGCCGATCCGCACCACCTCGTGATCGTCCACCAGCATCAGCCGGATCTTGCACGCCGGTAATTGACGCACCCTCATCGCGCCCGCGGGATCTCAACCGTCAACCGGGTTCCCTGGTCCGGCGCGGAGACCAGCCGAAGCCGCCCGCCAAGCTTTCGAGCACGGGCTTCGATGTTATGCAATCCCAGGCCGGGCTTCTCGATTTCCTCCGACTCGAACCCGACTCCGTCGTCGCTGACTTCGAGCGAAATCGCTCCGTCGCGCATTTGCAACGACAGCAAACCGGTCCGGGCGTTCGCGTGACGTACCGCGTTGCTGAGCGCCGCCCGCGCGATCTGCAGCAGATGCATGGCCTGATCCGGCGTAAGCGAGGTTGCCGCAGCCGCATCGATTTCGACGGCGAATGCGGGAGGGCGGCCGCCCATCATCTGGGTGGCTTTCTCGAGCGCCGCCTTCAGGTCATCGCCGCTGGCGAGCTCGCGCTTGTCTCCGAGGACGAACAGGCGCAGGTCATGAATCACCAGGTTCAGGTCGGCCGCGGCGCCCGCGATCTTCTTGGAGGCTTTTCGCGGGTGGTCCCGGATCAGCGTCCGGCACTCCTCCAGCTTGAGACCGATGGCATAAATGGTCTGGATGCAGCCGTCGTGGAGATCCTGGGCGACGCGCTCCTGCGCGTCGAGGAGTGAACGCAGCCGTTTCTCCACCTGTTTGCGGTCGGT
>JBBPIU010000133.1:0-7474 GCA_038040245.1 Pseudomonadota bacterium
GATCACGCTGTCGGTGATCGCTTTGCCGCAGATGCTGGCCGCGGGCTACGACAAGCGGCTTGCCATCGGCACCATCGCCTCGGCCGGAACGCTCGGCATCCTGATTCCGCCGGCCATCATGCTGGTGGTGATGGCGGAGATGCTGGCGACCTCGGCAGGCAACCTGTTTCTTGCCGCCATCATGCCGGGCTTCCTGCTGTCGGGCCTATACATCCTCTATATCCTGGCGGTCGCGATTTTCAAGCCGGGGGCGACGCCCAAGCTGCCGGCGAACTACGGGCCGCAGACCCGCAAGGCCTTCTGGTACGCCCTCTGGCGCGGCCTGTTCCCCATGACCACGCTGCTGGTGTTCGTGCTCGGATCGATCTTCGCCGGCTGGGCGACGCCGACCGAGAGCGGCGCCGTCGGCGTGCTCGGCTCCATGTTCATCGCCGCGCTGAACAAGCGCATGAATCTCAAGATGATGACCGAGGCGATCTATCAGACCTGCCGCGCCAACGGGCTGGTGTTCCTGATTTTCCTCGGCGCGACCGGTTTCTCCTATGTGTTTCGCGTGCTGGGCGGCGACGAACTCATGATCTCGACGCTGGCGTATTTGGGCGTCGACACGAAGTGGGAGATGCTCGCCTTCATCATGGTTTTGATTTTCCTGCTCGGTTTCCCGTTCGAGTGGATCGAGATCTGCCTGATTGTCCTGCCGGTGTTCGGGCCGATCCTGTTGAAGTACGACTTCTCCGACCATATCGGCAACAACGCCGCACTGATGACCTGGTTCGGCACGCTGGTCGCGGTCAATCTGCAGACCGCGTTCATGACTCCGCCATTCGGAGCGACGCTGTTCTACATGAAGGGCACCGTTCCGCCGGACGTGAAGATGAGCGACGTGTTTGCCGCCATGTATCCGTTCGTCGCCCTGCAGGTGCTGGGCTTGATGCTGTGCATCTACTTCCCGAGTATCAGTCTCTGGCTGCCGAGGTTGGCTGGTTTTCTCGAGTAGGGTCTTTGCAATGAAGATCGTCCGCGTCGAAGCGGTCCCGCTTTCGATTCCCTGCAGCTATGGCGCCGACGCCATGGTGCTGGGCACCGGCGGCTGGAAATCGCTCGACTTCTGTCTGGTGCGTGTGGACACCGACGCCGGGATCACCGGCTGGGGCGAGGCGTTCTCGTACTCTTGCCGGCGCGCGGTGGTCGCCGCGGTCCGGGACATGATCGCGCCGCTCGCCGTGGGGCGCGATGCCGCCGACATCGACGCTCTGCACGGCGAAATCCAGCGCCGGCTGCACATCTTCGGCCGCTTCGGCATCACCGCGTTCGCGCTTTCGGGCCTGGACATCGCGCTCTGGGACATTGCCGGCAAGGCCGCCGGGAAGCCGCTGCACGCGCTGCTCGGCGGCGCGAAACGCGAGCGGATCGCCTGCTATGCGAGCCTGCTGCGCTACGCCGACACGGCGCTGGTTGCGCGCTATTGCGAGCGGGCCCTGGACGAGGGCTTCGGCGCGATCAAGCTGCACGAGGTAAACGAGGCGGTGATCGCCACGGCGCGCGCGGCGGTGCCGCGCCACGCGGCGCTGCTGCTCGACGTCAACTGCGAATGGAGCGTCGAGGACGCGATCGCGGTCGGCAGGCGGCTCGCGCCGATGGGACTGGGCTGGTTCGAGGAGCCGGTGTTCCCGCCCGAAGATGGCGCGGCCTTGAGCGCGGTGGGCGAGGCTTGCGGCATCCCGATCGCCGCGGGCGAAAACTGCTGCTTCGCGACGCAGTTTGCCGCCTTGTTCGACGCCCGGGCGGTGCAGTACGCGCAGCCCTCGGTCACCAAGGTGGGCGGGGTCACCGAATTTCGCAAGGTGGCAGCGCTCGCTGCGGAGCGGCGCATGAAGCTCGCGCCGCATTCGCCCTACTTCGGCCCGGGCGCGCTCGCGACGCTGCACCTCATCGCAGCGCTGGCTGAAGAGGCGCGCTTCGAGTATTTCTATCTCCAGGCCGACGCTTGGCTGTATGGCGATCTGCTGGCTCCCCGACGCGGTGAACTCAAGGTGCCGCAGGGGCCGGGCCTGGGCGCCGACCCGGACCCGGATGTGATCCGGCGCTACCGAATCGATTGATTCCGGGTCAGCGCTTGATGCGAATGAGGAGCACCAGGGGCAGCACGGCGAGCGAAGTGGCGACGAAGAATACGAACGCGTCCAGGTAGCCGATCATCGCCGCCTGGCGCGCCATCTCGCGCGAGAGCGCCGCCAGGCCGCGCGCTTCCTGCAGGTTCCACGCCCCGCTCACCCAGGGCATCGAGAGCGATTCGCTGTACGGGGTTACGCGCTCGGCCAACTCCGCATAGCCGGTGCGCGTCATGTGGACCGCGAGAGCGATGCTGAGCGAGATGTGAATGCTGGAGCCGATGTTGCGCACCATGTGGAAGACCGCGGAAGCCTCGGAGACGCGCGCCGGTTCGAGGGTGGAGAAGCTCACCATGGTGATCGGCACCCACAGCACGCCGACGCCAAAACCCTGCAGCGCCATCGGCCAGAACACGTCCGCGGTGCTCGGGTTGACGTCGAGCTGCGCGAGCTGCCAGCCGGCATAGGCCTGGAGCAGGAAGCCGAGCACGATCATGGCGCGCGGATCGAGGCGGCTGGCGAAGATCATGAGGAAGAACCCGACCAGGGTGCCCAGGCCGCGCGCGCCCAGCACGAAGCCGATCACCGAGTCGGGATAGCCGCTCACTCCCTGCAGCATTGGCGGCAGCAGCGTCATGGGCGTGAAATTGAGCATGCCGAAGACGAAAATCAGCACGATGCCGACGCTGAAGTTGCGGTCGGCGAGCAGGCGCGGGTCGAGGAACGGGCGCTCCGCGGTCGCGCTGTGCGCAATGAAGGTGTATAGCGCGAGCCCGGCAAGCGCGGCCCAGGCGACGATCTCGGCGGAGTCGAACCAGTCGGCGCGCTCGCCGCGATCGAGCATCAGCTGTGCGCTGGCGAGCGCCGTGGAAAGCAGCAAAAAGCCGAGCCAGTCGAGGCGGACCTTGCTCCTCGCCTCGCGATCGTGAATGAACGCGAGCGTGCCGACGAGCGCGAGCAGGGAGAACGGCACAATCATGTAGAACACCCAGCGCCAGTTGTAGGCTTCCGCGAGCCAGCCCCCGGCCACCGGCCCGACGATCGGCCCGAGCACCGAGCCCATGCCGAAGAGCGCGATCACCACGCCATGGCGGTGCTTCGGATAGGTGTCGAGCACGATTGCCTGCGACAGCGGCACCAGCGGTGCGCCGATGGCGCCCTGCAGCACGCGGAACAGCACCAGTTCGGCGAGAGAATCGGCCAAGCCGCAACCAAGCGAGGCGGCGCCGAAGCCGAGTACGCACGCGTTGCACAGGCGCCGCCGGCCGAAGCGCGAGGTGAGCCATCCGGCGAGCGGTGTCATCACTGCGGTGGCCACGATGTTCGAGGTCACCACCCAGGCGATCTGGTCGGGGGTCGCGGACAGCGCCCCCTGCATCTGCGGCAGCGACACGTTGGCGATGGTGACCGTCATCGCGTAGAGGAAGGTCACCGCAGTGCAGGTCGCGAGCACCAGCGCGCGCTCGAGCGCCGCGCCGGCGCCTTGCGCTTCGGACAGCGGGACAGGCTGCGCGCTCATGATGCCGGTGGGTCCATTAACGCGCGAGCGCGTTCCTGCTAACGGCCGAAACTGCCGCGCAGATCGGGCAGGCCGCGGCTGCGGCCGGTATCGATGCTGACGTTGACCGTCATGCCGGCGCGCAGCGCCGGGCGGTCCGTGGCGGCCTGCTCGTCCGGCGCGATCGCCAGCTGCACCGGCACGCGCTGCACCACCTTGATCCAGTTGCCGGTCGCATTCTGCGGCGGCAGCAGCGCGAACTCGGCGCCCGTGGCAGGGGCGATCGCGCTGACCCGCGCGCGCCACTCGATGTCCGGATAAGCGTCGGCCACGACGCGCGCCGCCTGCCCGACGCGCACGCTGGCGAGCTGCGTTTCCTTGAAGTTCGCCTCGATCCAGGGTTCGCCCGACTGGATCAGGCTGAACGCGGCGACGCCGCGCGCCACGTGCTCGCCGGGCTGCAGCTTCAGATTGCTCACGGTGCCGGCGGCGGGCGCGTGAATTCGCGTGCGCGCGAGCTCGAGCGCGGCGGCGTCGCGCGCCGCCTGGGCTTCGAGCACGCGCGGATGACGTTCGGCCGGCAGCTTCGGGTCGCCGCCCAGGCCCGCCAGCCCGCGCGCTGCGCGCTCCTGCACTGCGCTGAGGCGCGCGCGCGCCGCCTCCAGATTGTGGCGCGCCTCGTCGTAGGCGTCTTCGCGCACCATGCCCTGCTCCCTGAGGCGCCGTTGGCGCTCCAATTGCAGGCTGAGAAAGCGGATGCGCTCCTCGGCCTCGGCGGCGTCGGCGAGCCCCACGCGATGCTCGGCGCGCAGCGTTTCCACGTCGGTGCGCGCGTTCGCCAGCTGTGCGTTGGCGCGCGCGACCGCCATCTCGAACGGCGCGGGGTCGATGCGAAACAGCAGCTGCCCCTGCGCCACCGGCTGGTTGTCGCGCACCGCCACCTCCGCGACGCGCCCGGCGACCTCGGCGCTGACCGCGATGATGTGGGCCTTCACGTAGGCGTTGTCGGTTTCCAGGTGACGCCCGCCCTCGGCGTAGTAGTGCAGGGCGGCCGCGGCCGCGGCGAGCGGCACGCCGAGGAGCAGCAGCCCGCGCGCCAGCTTGCGGCCGATGCGCGGCCGGCTCATCGGGCGCGCCTCCGCACGGCGGTGCGGGCTTGCGTGTCCGCCTTCCTGTCGGCCGGGAGGTGCAGCAGATTCGCCTTGATGGCGAGCAGCGTGTCGACGAAACGCTCGCGCTCGGCGGCGCGGATTCCGGCGAGCGCGTCGCGCCGCAGCTCGGCGGCGAGCGCACGCATGGTGCGCAGCGCCGGTTCGACCTCGTCAGTGAGGTGCACCCGCCAGACGCGGCGATCGCGCGCGTCGTGCTCGCGCCGTACCCAGCCTTTCGCCTCCAGCCGGTCGAGCAGCCGGCCGAGCGTCGGCTTTTCGATCTCCAGGGTCTCGGCGAGCTCGGACTGGCTGACACCGTCGCCCCGGAACAGGTGCGTGAGCACCCACCATTGCGCGCGCGTCAGGCCGAGCTTGCGGATGCGCCGGTCATAGGCGGTGCGCAGCAGCCGCGCAACGTCGTTGAGCAGGAAGCCGAAGTTGCGCGACAGGTCCTCGCGGAGCATGCCGGCGATGATAGTTGCCTGGCTTACGATAAGCAAGGCAAGAGAATCGCGGCCGCCCGCCCGGCGCGCGGCCCGGTATCATGGCGCCTTCGAACCCGTGACCAGGAAGGAAGCCCCGGCATGCGTGGCGCTGTGTTCTTAGGCAACCGAAAGATCGAAATCCGCAATTTCCCCGACCCGACCCCGGGCGCGGGCGAGGTGGTGATTCAGATGAAGGCCTCGGGCATGTGCGGCAGCGACCTCAAGTTCTACCGCCCGCCGCCGGGCGAGGCGCAGAAGGCGCTGGGCCTGGGCGGCAATGCCGAGCCCTTCATCGCGGGACACGAGCCCTGCGGCGTCATCGCGGCGCGCGGCCCCGGCGTCTCGGAGCGCGAGGCGCCGATCGGCCAGCGCGTGATGGACCACCACTACTCTGGCTGCGGCGTGTGCGGGCATTGCCGCGTGGGCTGGTCGCAGTTGTGCCGCGAGGGCATCACCGTCTACGGCGTCACGGCCAACGGCGGGCACGCCGAGTACCTGAAGGTGCCGGCGCGCACCTTGGTGCCGTTGCCCGATGAGCTTTCTTTCGCCGAGGGCGCTGCAGTGGCCTGTGGTACCGGCACCGCCTTCGGCGCGCTCAGGCGCATGCATCTCGCGGGCGGCCAGACGCTCGCCGTGTTCGGCCAGGGGCCAGTCGGCATCAGCGCCACGCTGCTCGGCGCGAAGATGGGCGCACGCGTGATCGCGGTCGAGACCAACGACGAGCGCCTGGCGCTGGCGAAGCAATTCGGGGCGGATGCCACCATCAATTCATCGAAAGAGGATGCGGAAAAAATTCTCAAGGAAATGACCCGCGGCATCGGCGTGGACCTGGCGCTCGACTGCACCGGCGTGGCCGTGGCACGCCTCGCCGCAGTGCGCTCAGCGAAGACCTGGGGTACGGTGTGCTTCGTCGGCGAGGGCGGCGAGGTGACGCTGGATGTTTCGCGCGACCTTCTGCGCAAGCAGCTCACGCTGATCGGCTCATGGACCTTCAGCGCCATGGGAATGGGGGAATGCGCGCGCTACATCGCGGATAACCGCATCGCGCTCGAGCGCATTTTCACCCACCGCTGGAAGCTGGAGCAGGTGGATGAAGCCTACAAAGTTTTCGACACGCAATCCGCGGGCAAGGGCGTGATCGAGTTCTAGCGGCTAGAAGTAGCCCATGCCCTGGGTATTGACGTAAAGCGCGTAGACCGAGGTGCTCGCCGCCATGAACAGGCGGTTGCGCTGCACGCCGCCGAAACACAAATTGGCGCAGCGCTCGGGCAGGTCGATGCGGCCGATCAGCTTTCCGGCAGGGTCGAATACGTGGACGCCATCGAGGCCTGCCTCGCCCATGCCCCAGCCGCACCAGAGATTGCCATCCATATCCACGCGGAAGCCGTCGGGCGTGCCCGGCCCCGCGTCGATCAGCACGCGGCGGTTGGCGAGTTTCGTGCCGCCGACCACGTCGCAAGCAAGGATTTTGCGCGGCACCGATCGCGATTCGACGATGTAGAGGATGGATTCATCGGGCGAGAAGGCGAGGCCGTTGGGCTGGTTGATGCCCTCGGCCACCGCTGTGAGCTTGCCCGAGGGATCCCAGCGGTAGACGTTCATCGGCAGTTCGGGTTTCGCCTTGCCGCCTTCATACCAACCGAGAATGCCGAAGGTCGGGTCGGTGAACCAGACCGAGCCGTCGGACTTGCACACCACGTCGTTCGGCGAATTCAGGCGCTTGCCCTCGAAGGCATCGGCCAGCGTCACGACACGGCCGTCGTGCTCGGTGCGCGAGACGCGCCGCCCGCCGTGCTCGCAGGTGATCAGCCGTCCCTCGCGGTCGCGCGAATTGCCGTTGGCGTAGCCGGACGGGCTGCGAAACACGCTCACCTCGCCGCTCGCCTCGTCCCAGCGCAGCATGCGGTTGTTGGGGATGTCGCTCCAGACGAGGGACCTCGCATCGCCCAGCCACACCGGGCCTTCCGCCCAGCGGTAGCCGGTGGCGAGGCGCTCGACCTTCGCGAGCGGCAGGCGGTAGCGGGCGAAGGACTCGTCCACGACGATCACGGAAGGGTCCGGGTAACGCGGGCTGGGTTGCCAGTCGGGGGAGTTCATGCCGCGATTATTTCATCAGCCCGGGCAGCCAGAGCGAAATCGCCGGGATATAGGTCACCAGCAACAGCGCCAGGCACATCGCGCCATAGAACGGCCATAGTTCCTTCGACACCTGCTCCATGGTCACCTTGC
>JBBPIU010000134.1:0-7366 GCA_038040245.1 Pseudomonadota bacterium
GCTTGAATTTCTCTAGGTTTTTCTCTCCAATCGTCCTGCCAGCGGCTTGAGCATGGCCGCCGAAGCGCAGGATCAATCCTGGAGCGCGCTTGGCAACGAGATCGAGCGCGTCGCGCAGGTGGAAGCCGGGGATCGAGCGCCCGGAGCCGCGCAATTCATTTGAATTTGCTTTCGCAAAGCAGACCACGGGCCTGTGAATGCGCTCCCGCACGCGGGACGCGATCAGGCCCACCACGCCCTGGTGCCAGCCGGGCTGATAGAGGGTGCAACTCGCTGTCGTCATCGTCTCGCCCGCCGGCCCAACGAGGCCGTCCAGCGCAGCATTCGCCTCGTCCAGCATCTCGCCTTCGATCTTGCGGCGCTCGCGGTTCAGGCGGTCGAGTTGCTGCGCGCAGTTGGCGGCGCGCGCCTCGTCGTCGGTGATCAGGCATTCGATGCCCAGGCTCATGTCGGCGAGCCGCCCGGCAGCATTCAGCCGCGGGCCGAGGATGAAGCCGAGGTCGAAGCAGTTGGCGCGCGCGGCCTCGCGCCCGCCGGCGCGCGCCAGCGCGGCAAGCCCCGCCTTGCCCTGGCCCGCGCGCAGGCGCTTGAGTCCTTGCGCGACGAGTATCCGGTTGTTGGCATCGAGCGGCACCACGTCGGCGACCGTGCCCAGCGCGACCAGGTCGGTCAGGGCGGCAAGGTTGGGTTCGTTGTTATTTACGAACGCTTTTCGATTTCTCAATTCGGCTCTAAGAGCCAGCATCACATAAAACATCACGCCGACGCCAGCCAGCGCCTTGGACGGGAAAGCACAGCCGGGCTGGTTCGGATTCACGATGCACTCGGCGTCGGGCAGCGTGTCGCCGGGCAGGTGGTGGTCGGTGATCAGCGTGCCGATGCCCAGGCTCTTGGCGTGCGCCACGCCCTCGACGCTGGCGATGCCGTTGTCCACCGTGATCAGCAGGTCGGGCTTGAGCCTGGCGGCAATGTCCACCAGCTCGGGCGACAGGCCGTAGCCGAGCTCCATGCGGTTGGGCACGAGGTACTCGACCTGTGCGCCGAAACTGCGCAGCGCGCGCATGCCGACCGCGCAGGCAGTCGCGCCGTCGGCATCGTAGTCGGCGACGATGAGGAGTTTCTTGTGCTGCGCGATGGCGTCGGCGAGCAGGCGTGCCGCGCGGTCGGCGTTGGTCAGTTCTGCCGGCGGTATCAGGCGCGAGAAATCCTGTTCCAGCTGGTCCTTGGACCCGATGCGCCGCGCCGCGAACAGCCTTGCCAGCAGCGGATGCACGCCGGATTCGAGCAGCCGGTGGCGGTCCGCCTCGGCGTAGCGGCGAGTGACGATCTTCATGCTTGGCGCCGCATCACGCGGGCGTGATCCTTCCCATAAGCCGCCAGCGGCCGCGCCCGGCGCCAGAAGCGGTGCAGGTCGCCGCGCACCGTCTCGAAAGAAGCGGCGGCGTCGGGCACGTGGATGGTCAGCATGCCGATGCGGCCCGCTTTCAGCGCCGCGAGCAGCGGTGCGAACCAATTTGCCTCCAGCGCCTGCAGGCGCCGCGCGAGCGCATCGAGATCGCGCAGCGCATGCACGCCGCGCAGGTCGTCGAGCACCACCAGGTGCCGCCCGTCCTCCGGCGCACGCCCGAGCCATTCCCTGGCGCCGGCGCCCGGCGCGCGATGCCGGATACCGGCGCTTCGCGCGAGTCCCGACGCCACGCAATCGCCTGCGCTGACCGATTGCCACGGGCCGCTCGCCCCTTGCGGCAGCTTTCCGGCGCCCCAGAGCCAGACGCTGTTGATCACCGGATCGCCGCGCCGCTCGCGCGCCGTGTTCACCGGGTGCTCGTACAGCACCATCTGGATTTCCGTCAGCAGCGGATGCCATGGCTTGGGCGGCAGGTGCGGATCGATGTCCGCGCCCGCCAGTTCGATCGGCGGCCGGGCATCTGCCGCGATCCCGTTCCTGTTGTTGAAGTCATTCTCATCTTCTACCCTGACGCACCATTGATCGGGTTCCAGCGGATGCAGCGTGAATTTTCCGGACAGCAGCGGCGCGAGCGCGTCCGTCAATGCCCGGGCTTCCTCCGCGGTCACCGCAAACGCCTGGCTGGGCATCAGGAGCAGGCGGTCGCGGTCCGCGCGCAAGTGCACCGGATCGGCGCGCAGCCACTGGTGTGCGCCCGGGTCCAGGCCATGCGCGAGAGCGGTGAGCGCGCCCGCGGGGATGGAAAGGTTTTCGGTAGAGAACTCCTTCAAGCCGAAAGTCCCGCAAAGCCAGGTCTCCAGATTGCCGGCCTGGCCGTTCGTCCGGCGGCCGCGCGCCAGCAGCAGCTCCAGCGCCGGCAGCGAAGCCGGCGGCAGGTCCTGCGCCGGGAACAGCGCCGGGACGACGAGTTCGAGATGCATCAGTGGCGGCTCGGCGCATCGAACAGCGGCTTCATTGCAGGTGGGAATTTATCCAGTGGCGCAATCTACCGCAAAACGGCGGCGATCAGGAATTCGAACATCGGGCGAGGTCGGCGGCGGAAAGGTTGTGGATACGGCCGAAGCCGGCGACGAAGCGCGCATCGCGCGGTACGATGCGCCAAAAGGAAAAGTCCGCGAGCTCGAAATTGATGGCCTGTTCCGGGAAGCGGGCAAGCCACTGACGCTTAAGGTCTGGTTGTTCTCCGTCAAGGTTTTCCGCATTTCCTCTTATTGAAATTCTCTTGAAAGTAAAAGGATCAGAACGGCCGTCATCCGTCTCGGCGATCGAGAGCGCGACGCGCGGGTCCTGCGCCATGTCCTGAGTGTGCCAGGCGAGGCGGCTGACGTGGACATGAAAGGCGCTGAAGCCCGCGTCCGGCAGATAGAGGGTCATCGAGGCCAGCGGCGCGCCCTGGCGCAGCGTCGCGAGGTGCGCGATGCGCTCGCCGCGCAGCAGGCGGGCGAGGACCGCCTCGGTGTCATCGGGCGTCTCCGGATCCATGCATGCCATTCTAGTATCGAGTATCCTCGACGCGTGCGTTACGAGATCCTCGTCGGCCTGCGCTACACCCGCGCCAAGCGCCGCAACCACTTCATCAGTTTCATTTCGGCCATCTCGATGGCGGGCATCGCGCTGGGCGTCGCGGCGCTGATCGTGGTGCTCTCGGTCATGAACGGTTTCCAGAAAGAGCTGCGCGTCCGGATCCTGGGCGTCGCCTCGCACGTGCAGATCAGCGGCCCCGACAACCGGCTGGCCGACTGGCAGCCGGTGGCGAAGCTCGCCGTGCAGGACCCGCGCGTCAAGGGCGTGGCGCCGTTCGTCGACGCGCAGGCCATGCTCGCGGCAGGGCAGGCGGTGCGCGGCAGCGTGGTGCGCGGCATCATCCCGGAGCGCGAGGCGCAGGTGGCCGAGATCGGCCTGCACATGCGTGCCGGCAAGCTCGATGCGCTCAGGGCCGGCGAGTTCGGCATCGTGCTCGGCTCGGAACTCGCGCGCGCGCTCGGCGTGCTGACGGGCGACAAGGTGGCGCTGATCGCGCCGCAGGGCCTGGTGACGCCGGCCGGCGTGATTCCGCGCCTCAAGCAGTTCACCGTGGTCGGCATGTTCGAGGTCGGCATGTTCGAGTACGACTCGGGGCTCGCGCTGGTGCACCTGGAAGACGCGCAGAAGCTCTACCAGTTCGGCGATGCCGTGTCGGGCGTGCGCTTGAGGCTGGAGGACCTGTTCGCGTCGCGCTCGGTGGCGCGCGACCTGATGGCCAGGCTCGACCGCGACTATTTCGCCACCGACTGGACGCGCAGCCACGCCAACTTCTTCCGCGCGGTGGAGATCGAGAAGCGTGTGATGTTCATCATCCTGCTGCTGATCGTCGCGGTGGCGGCGTTCAACATCGTCTCCACCCTGGTGATGCTGGTGACCGACAAGCAGGCCGACATCGCGATCCTGCGCACGCTCGGCGCCGCGCCGGGCTCGATCGTGCAGATCTTCATGGTGCAGGGGGCGCTGATCGGCGTCATCGGCACCTTCGCGGGCCTGGTCCTCGGCGTGCTGATCGGCTTCAACGTCGATACCGTGGTGCCCTTCATAGAGAACCTGCTCGGTTTCAAGTTCCTCGCCAAGGACGTCTACTACATCTCCGACCTGCCTTCCGACGTGCAGCTGGGCGACGTGGTCACCATCGGCCTGGTGTCGCTGGTGCTGTCCTTCATTGCCACGCTGTATCCGAGCTGGCGCGCTTCGCGCGTCAATCCCGCGGAGGCGCTCAGGTATGAATGAGGTGGTGCTCTCCTGCCGCGGCCTGAAGAAGACCTATCTGGGGCCGGCGCCGGTGCATGTGCTGCTCGGCGTGGACCTGGAAGTGCGCGCGGGCGAACGCATCGCGATCATGGGACGGTCCGGCTCCGGGAAATCGACTCTTCTGCATTTGCTGGGAGGGCTTGATTCTCCGAGCGAAGGAGAAGTTCTCATAAATAGCAAGAGCATGAAGACCCTGTCCGAATCCCAGCGCGGAGACATGCGAAACCGTACGCTCGGCTTCGTCTACCAGTTCCACCACCTGCTGCCCGAATTCACCGCGGCGGAAAATGTCGCGATGCCGCTGTGGATCAGGCGCATGGATCGCGCAGAAGCGTTTTTGAAAGCTAAAAAAGCTCTTGAAGAAGTCGGTTTGGGCGCCCGAACGGAGCATCTTCCAGGCGAGCTCTCGGGCGGCGAGCGCCAGCGCTGCGCGTTCGCGCGCGCGATGGTCACCGCGCCCGCCTGCGTGCTGGCCGACGAGCCGACCGGCAACCTGGATACACAGACCGCGGACGAGGTGTTCGAGGCAATGGTGCGCCTTTCCAACGCGCACGGCACCGCCTTCGTGCTGGTGACGCATGACGCCGGGCTTGCGGCCCGCACCGGCCGCGTGCTGGAATTGCGCGATGGCGCACTGCAGCCCGCGGCCTGATCGGGCAAAGAGAAAAACAACAAGGAACGCGGATGGTTCTGGTACAGGTCGTGGTGTTCCTGCTGCTGTGCTCGGTGGTGCTGGGCTGGCTGTCGCGCCGCGCCGGCGTGCCCTACCCGATCGCGCTGGTGGTTGGCGGCGGCGTGCTCAGCTTCATTCCGGGCCTGCCGCAGATCGACATCGACCCGCAGTTCCTGCTGGTGCTGGTGCTGCCGCCGATCCTCTACCAGGCGGCGCTGCTCACCTCCTGGCGCGACTTCAAGGCCAACCTGCGCCCGATCGGCCTGCTCGCCATCGGCCTGGTGATCATCACCACGCTGGCCGTGGGCGTGGCGCTCAAATTCCTCATCCCGGACATCCCCTGGGCGGCGGCTTTCGTGTTCGGCGCCATCGTGTCGCCGCCGGACGCGGTGGCGGCCACCGCGATCCTGTCGCGCCTGAACATGCCGCGGCGCATCGTGGTGGTGCTCGAGGGCGAGAGCCTGGTGAACGACGCCTCGGGCCTGGTGCTCTACAAGCTCGCGGTCGCGGCCGTGCTGACCGGGACTTTTTCGTTCGTCGGCGCGAGCCTGGAGTTCGCCACCGTGTCGCTCGGCGGCATCGCCATCGGCATCGCCGGCGTGCTCGCGTTCATCGCGCTGCACCGCTTCATCGGCGATGCGTTCACCGAGGTGCTGGTATCGCTCTCCATTCCCTACACGGTGTACGTGCTGGCGGAATCGATCCACTGCTCGGGCGTGCTCGCGGTGGTCGCCGCAGGGCTGGTGCGCGGCCGCTACACGCCGGTGATCGTCTCGGCGGAGATGCGCATCCTCGCGCGCTCGGTGTGGAACATCCTCGTGTTCATGCTGAACAGCTTGATCTTCGTCATGATCGGCATGGCGCTGTCTGGCGTGGTGGGCCGGCTGAAGGGCTACAGCGCCACGGACCTGGCGACCTACGCCATCTGGGTTACGCTGGTGGCGGTCGCGGTGCGCTTCGCCTGGGTCTACACCGCGACCTTCGTGCCGCGTTGGCTGAGCAAACGGCTGCGCGAGTCGGAGCCGGCGCCGCAGCACGGCGAGGTGTTCATCATGAGCTGGTGCGGCATGCGCGGCATCGTCTCCCTTGCGGCGGCGCTCGCGCTGCCGGTGCAGGTCGAAAGCGGCGAGCCGTTCCCCTACCGCGACCTGCTGATCTTCCTCACTTTCGTCGTGATTTCGGTGACGCTGGCGGTGCAGGGCCTCACGCTCACCTCGCTGATCCGCTGGCTCAAGCTCGGTTCCGACCCCGGCGCGCAGGAGGAGCACACTCGCGCCCGCATCGCGCTCGGCAAGGCGGCGCTCGCTGCCATCGACGCCGCCGCGGCCAACGACCGGATGCCGCGCGACCTGGTGGCGCGGGTGCGCGCCGAATTCGCCGACCGCATCGGGGCCGCAACGCCGCACGGGGAACACAGCGTTTTCACCTTCGGCCGCGACCTGCGCCTGGCGGCGGTGCGCGCCGAGCGCCAGGAACTGATCCGCATCTGGCGCGCGGGCGAGATCAGCGACGAAGTCCTGCACCACCTCGAGGAAGAGCTGGACTACGAGGAACAGCGCTTCTAGGTTTTTGTTTTTCCTTCTTTGCGCTCCTGTCTTTTCCGCGCACGAGCGCGCCACTTCAGCACGACATAGGCGCGCCATCCAAGCTGAACCGCGGCGTATCCCAGCACCGGCAGGGTAATGGCGAGCGCGAGCAGCCCCACCGCGAGCGGCTTGCCGAGGGCCAGCGTCCAGTGGGCGAACCCCTGCATCGAGTCGATCCAGTGCGCCCAGTCCCACGCAAAGGGTTCCACCGTCACCGGGTGATGGCCGGCGCCGAGCAGGAATCGACCGTAGGCAATGGCCAGGAGGTAGAGCGGCAGGATGGTGAAGGGGTTGGTGTAGAAGGTGGTGAGCAGCGCCACCGGCAGGTTCTTTTTCAGCGGGATCGCGAGCAGCGCTGCGCTGAGCATCTGCAGCGGCCCGGGCACCAGCCCGGCGAACAGGCCGATCGCCACGCCGCCGGCGACCGAGCCGCGGTTCAGGTGCCACAGGTTCGGGTGGTGCAGCCACCTGCCCAGCCACGCCAGGTACTTGTTGGCGCGGACCGTGTCGCCGTCGGGCAGGTACCTGCGGAAGAATTTTCTGGGCATGGTCGGCGCGGGAGGCGCTGGTGCGTTTGATTTTAGATGACGCTTGTCATCCTGAGTTTCGCCTCGGGCGTTCTTTTTCTTCAGCTGCAGCCTGCTTTGCCGGGGGTTGCCTGGGTCTGGAGCGTTCCGTTCTGTCTTTTCGGAGCAACGGCAAACAGAAAACTGGCCATTCCCATGGCGGCTGCCATCGGCTTTTGCTGGGCGTTGGGCATGGCACACCTGAAGCTTGCCGACCGGCTCGCGCCGGAGCTCGAGGGCAAGGATATCGAGGTCGTCGGCGTCGTTGCCAGCCTGCCGGCGGCCGGTGAGCGCA
>JBBPIU010000135.1:0-7343 GCA_038040245.1 Pseudomonadota bacterium
TAGCCGAGCCCGAGCCGCTGCGCGACGCCCGGGCGGTAGTTCTGCACGAACACATGCGCGGTGGCCGCCAGCCGCTGCATGATCTCGAGCCCTTCGGGGCGCTTGAGATCAACCGCCAGGTCGCGCTTGCCCCGGTTCATGGTCATGAAGGTGGCGCTGTGCCCATTCTTCTGCGCCGCGCCCAGTTGCCGGGTGGGCTCGCCCTCCCCGGGCGGCTCGATCTTGATGACATCGGCGCCCATGTCGGCAAGATTCATGGTGCAGAACGGCGCCGCCATCGCCTGCGTGAGATCGATCACCCTGAGTCCATCAAGTGGTTTCATCAGATGATTTTCTGTGCGCGCAGGTCGGCAATTCCGGCATCGGTGTACCCGAGTTCACGCAGCACCGCATCGTTGTCCTCGCCAAGCAGCGGCGGCGCCTTGCGCAGGGTCGCCGGCGATTTCGACAGTTTGACCGGATTGGAAAGGGTTTTGACGCGCCCCGCCTGCGGATGTTCATACTCCTCGACCATGCCGCGCGCCTGCACGTGCGGATCGGCGAGCGCTTCGGGAACGGTGTAGATGGGCCCGGCGGGAATTCCGGCCGCCTCGCACGCGGCGAGCCAGTGGGCGCGAGGCTTGTCCCGCGTCACCTGTTCCACCAATCCCTCAAGCGCAGCCCGGTTCTTCACCCGGTCGCCGACGCCGCTGAAGCGCGCATCGTCCACCAGCGGCGCGAGGCCGAGCAGCCCGGCGAACAATGACCACAGCTTGTTGTTGGCCGCGCCCACCGTGAAATAGCCGTCGCTCGCCCGAAAGGCCTGATAGGGGGCGTTTAGGCGGTGGGCCGTACCGAGCCGCTTGGGGATCGCGCCCGTATACCAGTACTCGGTTGCCTCCCACGCCGACAACGCGAGCCCCGCTTCGAACAGCGAGGTATCCACGAACTGGCCGCGGCCGGTGACGCGGCGCGCGCGCACGGCGCACAGGATGCCAAAGACGGCGAACAGCCCCGCGCCAAGATCGGTGATGGGCACGCCCACCTTCACCGGCGGTCCGCCCTCGACGCCGGTCGCGCTCATGATCCCGCTCATGCCCTGGGCCACCAGATCGAACCCGCCGCGGCTCGCATAGGGACCCGTCTGCCCGAATCCCGAGATGGAACAGTAGATGAGCCGCGGGTTGATCGCGCTCAGAGCGTCGTAGTCCACGCCCAGACGCCGGGCCACGCCCGGGCGGTAGTTCTCCACCAACACGTCGGCCGTGGCCGCGAGCTTGCGCAGGATGGCGACGCCTTCGGGCCGCTTGAGATCGAGGGTGATGCCGCGCTTGTTGCGGTTGACGGCGAGGAAAGAGGCCGACACGCCGGGGACGATGGGCAGTTCGGGCTGGCGGCTGTGCTCGCCCTCCCGGGGCTCCACCTTGATGACCTCGGCCCCCATGTCCGCGAGGAGCATGCTGCAGAACGGTCCGGCCATGACCTGGGTCTGGTCGATCACGCGCAGACCTTCGAGCGCCATGGTCACAATGTCGATGATACGATCACCGCCGCTACCCCATCAAGGAACATTCCTCCAGTGGAAAACACCGCTTCGGCCTCCGACCACGTGCTCGTCACGCGCGACGGCCCCATCGTCACGCTCACCTTCAACCGCCCCGAGGCGCGCAACGCCATGACCTGGGACATGTACCAGCGGCTCTACGAGACCTGCGAGGAGGTCGACGCCGACGACACGATCCGCGTCCTCGTGTTGAAGGGCGCCGGGGGAAAGGCCTTCGTCGCGGGCACCGACATCGGCCAGTTCACGCAGTTCAAGGGCGCCGAAGACGGGCTCAAGTACGAGGAGGACGGCGACAAGCGCTCCGGGCGCATCTCGCGCGTGAGGAAGCCGGTCATCGCCCAGATTGAGGGCGTCGCGGTCGGCGGCGGCTTCGGCATTGCCGCCGGCGCCGACATCCGCATCGCCACCCCCGAGTCGCGCTTCGGCCTGCCGATCGCGCGCACGCTCGGCAACTGTCTGTCGATGAAGAATTACGCCGCTTTCGCCGACCTGATCGGCCCCTCGCGTCTCAAGGAGATGATCTTCAACGCGCGCCTGATGGGCGCCGACGAGGCGCTCGCCGCCGGCTTCGTCCACGAGATCGTTCCCGCGATGCAGATCGAGACGCGCGTGCACGAGATCGCCGAGAAGGTCGCCTCGCACGCGCCGATCACGCTCGAGGTCACCAAGGAAGCCATCCGCCGCATCCAGGCCGCGCGCGCCCTGCCCGACGGCGACGACCTGGTCACCCGCACCTACGGCAGCGCCGACTTCAAGGAAGGCGTCAAGGCTTTCGGCGAGAAGCGCCCGCCGCGCTGGACCGGGAAGTAGCGATGGCTGTAACCGTAACCATACGCAAGATCGAACCGCGCGACGAAACCCGCTGGCGGGTGCTATGGGACGGGTATTGCCGGTTCTACGAGCGCGACCTGTCCGGGCCGGTGACGGACTACACTTGGAATCGGATCATGGATCCCGCCTCGCCGGTGTACGCCATCGTTGCCGAGCGCTCCGGCGACGGGGTGATCGGGATGGCGAATTACATCGTTCACGAGAACACCTGGACGCTGACGCCGGTGTGCTATCTGGAAGACCTGTTCGTGGACCCGAAGAAGCGCGCGGTGGGCGTGGGCCAGCAGCTGATCGACTGGCTGGTGGCGGAGACGAAGGCGCAGAAGTGGTCGCGCCTGTACTGGAACACGAAAGAAAACAATTACCGCGCGCGCGGGCTGTACGACAAGTACACGCCGCACAGCGGCTTTTTGCGCTACGTCGTCAACAATCCTGCGGCGTGAGGCGCTGGCCGGCGTTCGCGGTCACTCGATCTTTGCGCCGGAGTCCTTGACGACTTTCGCCCAGCGCACCATCTCCGCCTTGACGTGTGCGTCCAGCTGCGCAGGCGTCGAGCCGACGATCTGGTAGCCAGCGGCCTCGATCACTTCTTTTGCCTTGGGCGCCGCCATCGCCTTGATGAACTCGGCGTTCAGCTTCTGCACCATCGGCGCAGGCGTGCCGGCGGCGGCGAAGATTCCGTACCAGACGGAGATGTCGAATCCGGGCAGGCCGGATTCATGAATGGTCGGCACTTGCGGCACTACATGCGAGCGCTTCGCCGTCGAGACCGCGATAGCGCGGAACTTGCCGCCCTGGATCTGCGGGAGGGACGACGAAAGGCTGTCGAACAGCAGGTCCACTTCGCGGCCGAGCAGGCCGATGATCATCGGGCCGCTGCCCTTGTATGGCACGTGCGTGATCTTGGCGCCGACGACCGAATTGAAATACTCGACCGCGAGGTGGCTGGTATTGCCAGGGCCGGCAGAGCCGTAGTTGAGCTTGCCCGGGTTCGCCTTCGCGGCCGCAATCAGGTCCTGCAGCGTCTGAATTGGCGCCTGCGCGTTCACCACGACCACCAGCGGCAATGTTGCCGCGAGCGTGATGGACGTGAAGTCCTTCACTGTGTCGTAGGGCAGCTTCGGCATCAGCGACGCATTGATCGCGTGCGCGGTCAACAGCATGATGATGGTGTAGCCGTCCGGGGGCGACTTGGCGATGAAATCGGCGCCGATGGTCGAACCGCCGCCCGGCTTGTATTCGATCACCACCGATTGGCCGAGGTTTTTCGTCATCTCGTTCGCAATCGGACGCGCGAGAATTTCCGAGCTGCCGCCGGGCGGGTACGGCATGATGAAGCGGATCGGCTTGGACGGGTAAGCCTGCGCCTGCGCCATGTGCGGCAGGATCAGCCCCGTGGCGGCGAGCAGGGAAAAGAGGACAATGCGTTTCATGAGTGATTCCTTGGCGCAAAGACAGGCAATTATGCAGGAGGCGCGGGACCGGCCGGTGCAATTTTGCGATCTTGCCTTTGAGAACAGCTTCGTGCGCGAGCTGCCCGCGGACCCGGTGCTCACCAACACGCCGCGCCAGGTATTCAACGCCTGCTATACACGCGTCGATCCGACCCCCGTTTCCGCGCCGCGCCTGCTGGCGTGGTCCGACGAAACGGGCGAGCTGCTCGGCATCAGGCGCCCGGCAGCGTCCGGCGTCCTGGCGGCCGAAGTGCTCGGCGGCAACCGTGTGCTGCCGGGCATGCAACCGTACGCCGCGCGCTACGGCGGGCACCAGTTCGGCCACTGGGCGGGGCAACTGGGCGACGGCCGCGCGATCACGCTGGGCGAAGTCATCGCCCCCGGCGGCACGCGCCAGGAGCTGCAGTTGAAGGGCGCGGGCCGCACGCCCTACTCGCGCACCGCCGACGGCCGCGCGGTGCTGCGCTCCTCGCTGCGCGAATTCATGTGCAGCGAGGCCATGGCCCACCTCGGCGTGCCGACCACGCGCGCGCTCAGCCTCGTCGGCACGGGGGACTCGGTGGTGCGCGACATGTTCTACGACGGCAATGCGCGCCCGGAACAGGGCGCCATCGTCTGCCGCGTGGCGCCTTCCTTCGTGCGTTTCGGCAATTTCCAGCTGCTCACCGCGCAGAACGAAACCGATGCGCTCAGGCGGCTCGCCGACTACGTGCTGCGAGAGCATTTTCCGGGCGTCGGTTCCTATGCGGACTGGTTCCGCGAGATCTGCCGCCGTACCGGCGAACTGATGGCCGACTGGATGCGGCTCGGATTCGTGCATGGCGTGATGAACACCGACAACCTGTCGATCCTCGGCCTGACCATCGACTACGGCCCTTACGGCTGGCTCGAGGGCTACGACCTCGACTGGACCCCCAATACCACCGACGCGGAAGGCCGGCGCTATTGCTACGGCAACCAGCCCCCTGTCGCGCAATGGAACCTCGCGCGGCTGGCCGAAGCACTGCTGCCGCTGGTCCCCGAAAAGGAACAGCTCGAAGAGGGATTGACGCTGTACGCAGACACCTTCAGCGCCGCGTGGCAGCGCGCGCTGGCGCACAAGCTTGGCGTGGCCGCCCTGGACCAACCGGGCGACGACGAACTGGCGCGCGAACTCTTTCAGGTGCTGGCCGAAAGGGAAACCGATTTCACGATTTTCTTCCGCAACCTGGCCGCGGACGATGGTCCCCGGCTGGAATCCGTGCGCCCGGCTTTTTACACCGGGGATCCGAAGCACGAGCGCCTGGAGGCATGGCTGCAAAAGTACGCCGCCCGGGTCCGCAACGAACACGGCCGCCGTGAGCGAATGAACTGCGCGAATCCCAAGTACGTTTTCAGGAATTACCTCGCGCAGCAGGCGATCGATGCCCTCGAGCAAGGAGACGCGTCGGTGCTGGAACGCCTGATGCTGGTGCTGAAGAAGCCCTACGACGAGCAACCGGCACACCAGGACCTCGCCGCCCGCCGCCCGGAATGGGCGCGGCACAAGGCCGGTTGTTCGGCGTTATCATGCAGTTCATAGTAGGAACTTCGCCACCTTAATGGAGGAATCCGATGAAGCCGGTCAAATTAAGCATTGCCGTTCTGTCCGTCATCTCCCTGAGCGCCCTGAACGGCTGCGCCATCTACAGGGACGGGCATCCGATGACCCAATCCGGCTCCATTGGCGAGAATGAGAAGCTGTTCTGGACCGACCGCACCTGGCGCCAGGCAAAGTCGCAGGAATGGCGCGAGGAAGACCGGCGCCTGTCGAGAATGCGCATGCAAGAATTCCGCGACTGAGCCGCTGAGCGCCGCGCTCAGACGGCGTGCGCCCTCACATGCCGGACGACGTCTGCATGGGTCGCGAACCATACGCCGGTGTGCGAACGGATGTAGCGGATCAGTTCCTCCAGGATCCAGATGCGGGAACGGTAGCCGCTTATGTGCGGATGCATCGTAAGCTGAAACAGCCCGCCTTCCCGGTACGCACCATCGAACTCCCTTTTGAAGATGTCGAACACGTCGGCGGGCGGCGTGTAGGGGCGCAGTGAGGCGAAGCGGTTCATGTTGAAGTAGACCGCGTCGTCGCGGATCCACTCCACCGGCAGCTCGACCACGCCGCTGCTTTCGCCGTCCATCAGCAGTTCGTAGCAATCCACGTCGGCCATGGCCCAATTATATTAGGCCGTGACGTGCATGGCCGGCGCCGGATAAACCGCGCTACGTGCGTTGCCGCACAGAAAAGACGCAATCATCGGTTCACCGTATGCGGCATGCCAAGCGTTTTCCAATTCATGCCAACAAGGACCTTTCAACATGAATAAAGACCAGGTGAAGGGCGCCGCAAAATACGTCGCCGGCAAAGTTCAGGAAAAAACGGGCAAGCTGATTGGAAGCTCAGAGCAGGTAGTCAAAGGGTTGACAAAACAGGTTGCCGGCAAGGCCCAAAAGGGTCGCGGCGACGTCAAGGAAACCATCAAGGATTTCAACAAAGATCACCCCAAATAATCCTGGGCGTAGGCAGGCCGTATGATCTGGGGTGCATGAAACCCGCTCTCGCCCCTCTCAAAACGCTTTACGAAACAACCCGCGGCAAGGCGCTGCCGCTGCCTCCCAGGCTGGCGCGCCTGTACGGACCACTGCGCATGCCCCTCACGCGTGCACGGCCGTACGTCATCAGCAATTTCGTGGCCACGCTGGACGGCGTCGTTTCGCTCAATGAGAAGGGACACGCCAGCGGCGGCGACATCAGCGGATTCAGCGCCCAGGATCGCATGGTGATGGGCCTGTTGCGCGCCATCGCAGACGTGGTGATCGTTGGCGCAGGCACGTTGGGCGTCGATCGTCATCACGTCTGGACGGCCGAACGCATTTTCCCCGGCCTCGCCGATGAATATCGCCGACTGCGCACCACGCTGGGCAAGCGCGGGCCGCCGCTGATGGTGGTCGTCAGCGGCAGCGGCCGGCTCGATCTGAGCCTGCCCGTGTTCGCATCCGGCGAGATGCCGGCGCTGATCGTGACCACCACTGCGGGCGCGAAGCGGTTGCGCAAGCGAGGGGTGCCCGATTCGGTCGAGATCCGCGCAGTGCGCAGCGCTGGCGCGATACGCGCGCGGTCCATCATCGACCAGGTGCGCCGGGTGACTGCCGGCAAGCTGATTCTCGTCGAAGGCGGGCCGCGATTGCTCGGCGACTTTTTCGCAGATCACGTCCTCGACGAACAGTTCCTGACCCTCGCGCCGCAGATTGCCGGCCGCAAGGTTGGCGATCGACGGCTCAGCCTCGTCATGGGCCGCACGTTCGCGCCACAGAGTCCGCTATGGGGAAGCTTGATCGACCTGAGGCGCGGCAAAAGCCATCTGTTCCTGCGTTACTCGTTTCCCTGAAAAACCGGTTCACAGCCGGTCCTCGCGGTCGAGGGCAGGCGTAAATGTTATGGGTGCCAAAAAGGAACCCAATTGTGCTTGCCAGCTTCATGATTCAGCCACACTATA
>JBBPIU010000136.1:0-7248 GCA_038040245.1 Pseudomonadota bacterium
ATGAGGGCAATCGCTTGCGCCGCAATGCCCTCGCCCCGGCCGGTGAAGCCCAGATGCTCCGTCGTCGTGGCCTTGACGCTGACCGCCGCGGGCTTGAGCCCGAGGTCGGCCGCAATATTGCCGATCATCCTCGCCACGTGCGGCGCCATGCGCGGCGCCTGGGCAATGATGGTGGCATCGATGTTGACGATGCGATAGCCTTGCGCGCCGATTTTTCTTCCAACTTCCTTTAGAAGAGTACGGCTATCCGATCCCTCGTATTTCGGATCGCTGTCCGGAAAGTGCTGGCCGATGTCGCCCAGCGCCGCCGCGCCGAGTAGGGCGTCGCAGATCGCGTGCAGCAGCACGTCCGCGTCCGAATGGCCGTCCAGGCCTTTCTCGTATGGGATCGCCACGCCGCCGACGACCAGCTTGCGTCCCTCGACGAAGGCATGCACGTCGAACCCCTGCCCGATTCTCATCGCACCCCCGTCATCGTTTGGCCAGGATCGCTTGCGCGATCTTCAGGTCCTCTGGAAAGGTGACTTTGATGTTCTCGCGGCTTCCGGTGACCAGGCGCGGGCGCAGGCCCATCTGCTCCACCGCGCCGGCTTCGTCGGTGACCGCCGTGCTTGCCTTCTGCAGCGCTTCCATCAGCAATCCGCAGCGGAACATCTGCGGCGTCTGCGCCAGCCAGAGCTGGCTGCGGTCTTCGCTGCCGGCGACGCGCAGCGCGCCCGCCTCGTCCTTGGCCGCTTTCTTCACAGTCTCTGCCACGGGCAGCGCAAGAATGCCGCCGATCTGATCGTCTTTCGTCTCCCGGACGAGGCTTTCAAGATCCTGCCGCGGCAGGCACGGCCGCGCCGCGTCGTGCACCAGCACCCAGTCATCCGCATCCACCACTGCCATTGCCGCCACCAAACCATTGTAAACAGAGTCCCGCCGCGTCTCGCCGCCGCAGTAGAGCGGCTCCAGCCGCCCGGCAAACGCGCTCCAGTCGAGTTGCGCGAACTGCTTGTCTTCCGGCGCCAGCACCACGAAGACGTTTTCGATCGGCGCCTCGGACACCGACTTCACCGCGTGCCACAGCATCGGCTTGCCCGCGAGCGGCAGGTATTGTTTTGGAATTTCTCCCCGAAACCTAGTTCCTGCACCAGCGGCGGGAATCAGCGCGTAGAGCGTCAATTCGAAAACTTTCGTGTTTTCAACACCGTATAATTGCATGGCGCTTCTTTCTTGTCATGCATCGCGACTCTCTTCCGGGCAAGAAACGCTACTGCGGCCTGGCCGGCTCCGCCGACGCTCTCGCACTCGCGCGGCTGGCGGTGGAGTCGCGTCCGCTCGCCGTGCTGAGCGCGAACGCGCTCGACGCCGGTCGCCTGCTGGAGGAGATCGCCTGGTTTGCGCCGCAGCTGCGCACCTGCCTGCTGCCAGACTGGGAGACGCTGCCCTACGACAGCTTCTCGCCGCACCACGACCTGGTGTCGGAGCGGCTCGCGACGCTCTACCGGATACAGCGAGGCGATTTCGACATCGTCGTCGTGCCGGCCACGACCGCGCTCGTGCGCCTGTGCCCGCCCTCCTATCTCGCGTCCTACACGTTCTTCCTGCGCCAGGGCGAGCGCCTGGACGCGGAGGCGCTGCGCCGGCAACTGGCGCTTGCGGGCTACAGCGCGGTAACGCAGGTGATGACGCCCGGCGAGTTCTGCTTCCGCGGCGGCATCGTGGACCTGTTCCCGATGGGCAGCGCGGTGCCCTACCGGCTCGACCTGGACGACGACGTGGTCGAGACCATACGCACCTTCGACGTGGATACGCAGCGCACGCTGTACGCGGTCAAGGAGGTACGGCTGCTGCCGGCGCGCGAATTCCCGCTGGACGAGGCGGGCCGCACCAAGTTCAGGGGACGATGGCGCGAGCTCTTCGAGGGCGATCCGTCCAAGCGGCGCCTCTACAAGGATGTCTCCAACGGCGTGCCGGCGGCCGGCGTGGAGTACTACCTGCCGCTGTTCTTCGACGCGCTGGCCACCGTATTCGACTACCTGCCCGAAGCCTCGACCCTGGTCCTGCACCGCGACGTCGCCGGCGCGATCCAGGCATTCTGGCGCGACGCGCAGTCGCGCTTCACGATGATGGGCGGCGACCCGGACCGGCCGCTGCTGCCGCCGGCGCAGCTGTTCGTCTCCGCCGAGGAGTTCTACACCCGGGCCAAGGCCTATCCGAGAATCGACATCCTGGATGCGCCGGAAGAGGAACTGGCGCAGCCATTTTCGGCCGCTCCCCCGCCGCCGCTCGCGGTGGACCGGCGCGCGAAGGATCCGCTGGCGGCGCTCAAAAATTTTATCGCCGGATCGGGCCTGCGCGTCCTGCTGAGCGCCGAATCGCCAGGACGGCGCGAAACGATGCTTGCGTATTTTTCAGACTATGGCCTTGCGCCTTCGCCTTGCGGGAATTTCCAGGAATTTTCTGCAAACGGCAAGCAACTTTCGATAACGGTTTCGCCGCTCGCCAACGGCTTCATCGTCGCCGCGGAAGGCTGGGCGGTCGTCACCGAGGCGGAGCTGTACGCCGGCACGGCGCGGCGCAAGGGCCGCGGCCCCAAAACGCAGACCTCGGTCGAGGGCATGCTGCGCGACCTCTCCGAGCTCAAGGTCGGGGATCCGGTGGTGCACGCGCAGCACGGCATCGGGCGCTACGGCGGCCTGATCAACCTCGACCTGGGCGAAGGCATGACGGAATTTCTGCTGCTCGAGTACCACGGCGGCGACAAACTCTATGTGCCCGTGTCGCAGCTCGAGGTGATCTCGCGCTACTCGGGCGCACAGCCCGAGGAAGCGCCGCTGCACAAGCTGGGCAGCGGGCAATGGGACAAGGCCAGGACCCGCGCCGCAAGGCAGGTGCGCGACACCACCGCCGAATTGCTGGATCTTTACGCCAAGCGCGCCGCGCGGCAGGGCCACGCGTTCACCGTAACGCAGCACGACGTGGAGGCCTTCGCCGACGGTTTCGGCTTCGAGGAAACCGTCGACCAGGCGGCTGCCATCGCGGCCGTAGCCGCCGACATGACTTCCGGCAAGCCTATGGACCGCCTGATCTGCGGCGACGTCGGCTTCGGCAAGACCGAGGTTGCGTTGCGCGCCGCGTTCATCGCTGTGGCCGACAAGCAGCAGGTCGCGCTGCTGTGCCCGACCACGCTGCTGGTGGAGCAGCATTTCCAGACCTTCGCCGACCGCTTCGCCGATTGGCCGGTGAGAATCGGCGAACTCTCCCGCTTCAATACGGCAAAGCAGAGCACCGAGGTGCTGAAGAAAATCGCCTCCGGCGAGCTCGACATCGTCATCGGCACGCACAAGCTCCTCTCCAGGGATGTGAAGTTCGAGCGCCTCGGCCTGGTAATCATCGACGAAGAGCACCGCTTCGGCGTGCACCAGAAGGAGGCCCTGAAACGCCTGCGCGCCGAAGTGGACGTCCTCACGCTCACCGCGACCCCGATCCCGCGCACCCTCGCGCTGTCGCTCGAAGGCCTGCGCGACTTCTCGGTGATCGCGACCGCGCCGGAGCGGCGCCTCGCGATCAAGACCTTCGTTGCCGCCCATTCGGAGGGCCTGATCCGCGAAGCGGTGCTGCGCGAACTGCGCCGCGGCGGGCAGGTCTACTACCTGCACAATGACCTCCAAACCATCGAGCACGCCCACGACAGGCTCGCGCGCCTGCTGCCCGAGGCGCGCCTCGCGGTGGCGCACGGGCAGATGCGCGAGCGCGAACTGGAGCGCGTGATGCGCGAATTCACCCAGCAACGGCACAACGTGCTGCTGTGCTCGACCATCATCGAGACCGGGATCGACAATCCGAACGCCAACACCATGGTGATCCACCGCGCCGACCGGTTTGGCCTGGCGCAGCTGCACCAGCTGCGCGGCCGCGTCGGCCGCTCGCACCACCAGGCGTACGCGTATCTGTTGATTTCTTCTGAAGAATCTTTAGGAAAACAAGCAAGCAAACGTCTCGAAGCCATACAGATGATGGAAGAGCTCGGCTCGGGCTTCTACCTGGCGATGCACGACCTGGAGATCCGCGGCGCGGGCGAAGTGCTGGGCGACTCGCAGTCCGGCCAGATCCAGGAAGTCGGCTTCGACCTGTACACGCGCATGCTCGAGCGCGCCGTCCGGGCGCTCAGGGAAGGCAAGGCCATCGACCTCGACCAGCCGCTGGCGGTGGCGACGGAAATCAAGCTTCACGTCCCGGCGCTGCTGCCGGAACTCTACTGCAGCGACGTGCACGAACGCCTCACCCTCTACAAGCGGCTCGCCAACTGCACCACCCAGGAGGAACTGGACGGCATGCGCGAGGAACTCATCGACCGCTTCGGCCTGTTGCCAGATCCGGCGAAGGTGCTGCTGGAGTCCCACATGCTGCGTCTGCTCGCCGCGCCGCTCGGCATCGCGCGCGTCGATGCGACCCATGAAGCGCTGCAGCTCCAGTTCCAGAAGGATCCGCCGATCGACCGAGGAAAAATCATCGTGCTGGTGCAGAAAAGAAAGAATCTCCGCCTTGCGGGGCCCGACCGCCTGCGCCTGGAGGCCAGGATGGCCGAGTGGCCGCTACGGGTACAGGCGGCGAAGGACCTCCTTGGGGCGTTGTCGGCATGAGGGCATTTGTGTTCGTTTGCGCTTTTGTGTTGGTGAATGCATTCACGGAAGCAAATGCACAACAGGAAAACCTGATGCCGGCGATGGGCGCGCTCGAACGCGGCGACTACGCCCAGGCCATCGACTCGCTAAAACCCCTTGCCGCGGACGGCACCATCGAGGCCCAGTACACGCTCGGCACGGTCCTGGAGACCGCGCCGCCCCCGTTGCGCGACCTCCAGGCCGCCTACCGCTGGTACCTGCGCGCGGCGGAGTCCGGCCACGCGGCCGCGCAGAACAACCTGGGCGCGATGCATTACGACGGCCGCGGCGCGCTCAGGAATTTCATCGAGGCGGCGCGCTGGTACCGGCTCGCCGCCGACCAGGGCCACGCGGTCGCCCAGACCAACCTCGGCCTGATGTACGGCATGGGCTTGGGCGTGCCCCACGACCCCAACGAAATGGCGCAACTGCTGCACAGGGCGGCCGAAGCGGGCGAAGCACGTGCGCAGGCGCAACTCGGGCGCCTCTATCTCGACGGCGAGGGCGTGACGCGGAACGCATCCGACGCGGTCAAATGGTTCCGCAGCGCGGCGGCGCAGGACCACGACGGCGCGCAATTCTTTCTCGCCGTGCTGTTGCAAAAGGGTATCGGCGCGCCGCGCGACATGGAGGCGGCGATGGCGTGGTTCCGCAGGGCCGCCGAGCGCGGCCACCGGCTGGCGATGCTGGAGCTGGCGCAGGCCTACGAACTCGGCCTGGGCATCGTCGCGGATCCGGCGGCAGCGAAGCAATGGCGCGAGCGCGCCAGGGCCGCTCCGCAGCAGGCCACCCGCAAGAGTTCCGATGAGCCCCGCGGCGACCAGCGTGTCGATCCTCGTCGTCCAAGGCCCTGAGGCCACCGCCCTCAGGGCAGCGGCGCTCGCCGAAATGAGCGGCGCTGCCGCTTGCGAGCCAGCCGGCGACGCTCGGGACCCCCGTGCCTGGCGCCTGCGCGGCACCACGCGGCGCGAGGGCGTCGCGGCCTGGTGCGATGCGCACCATCTCGATCACGCCTGGGTGCCCGCAGGCCGGCGCTTCACGGACCTGAAGCTCCTCGCCATGGACATGGACTCCACGCTCATCAGCATCGAATGCATCGACGAAATTGGCGGTTTTATCAATAAAAAGGACGAAATTGCCGCGATCACTTCGCAAGCCATGCGCGGCGAAATCGACTACCCGGCAAGCCTGCGCAAGCGCGTGGCGCTGCTCGCCGGATTGGATGAAGATGTGCTGCAGGACGTCTATGACGAGAAGCTTCGTCTTTCGCCCGGCGCGGAGCAACTCGTCGCGCACTGCAAACGCCACGGCGTCAGACTCCTGCTCGTCTCCGGCGGCTTCACCTTCTTCACCAACCGCCTGCAAGAGCGCCTTGGTCTGGATGAGACCCTGTCCAACGTGCTGGAGATCGACAACGGCAAACTCAGCGGCCGCGTGCTCGGCACCATCGTCGACGCCGGCGCCAAAGCCGCGAAGTTCAAAAACATGGCGCAGCGCCTCGGCGCCACGCGCGAGCAGACCGTCGCCGTCGGCGACGGCGCCAACGACCTGAAAATGATGGCCGAAGCCGGCACCTCCATCGCCTACCGCGCCAAACCCGTCGTGCGCGCCAAAGCCACCTACGCCCTGAACCACGCCGGCCTCGACGGCGTCATCAATCTCTTCGAGTGATGCTCAGGCGGCGTAGCCGGCCCGGGACTGCTCGAGGCGGTCCAAAGGGCTCGTCGCGCACCAGGATCTGGCGGTAACCGAAATCCACATCCTTGACGCGCAAACGCAGACATTCGAGCAGGCGCATGCCCGTGCCATAGAGCAGGCCGGCGGCCAGACCACGGACGCCGCGCAGGCACGCGAGCAATCGCTCCACCTCCGCCTGCGTCATCACCACCGGCATGCGCGCCGGACGTTTGGCGCGCACCAGGCCGTCGAGCCAGGCGAGCTCCTTCCCGAGCACCTGCTTGTAGAGAAACAGCAGCGCCGAAAGCGCCTGATTCTACGTCGATGCGGCGACGCTCCGATCGACCGCAAGATGATTCAGGAATGCGGTGATATCAGGCTCGCCCAGCGTCGCAGGGTGCCGCTTGTCGTGAAAGTAAATGTAGCGGCGGATCCACTGAACGTAGCTCTCCTCGGTGCGCCGGCTGTAATGCAGCCGCCGGATCGCGTCGCTGACTTGATCGAGCAGCCGCCGTTTGGCCTGCAATGAAGAGTTTCCTGATTCCGTGGACATTTCCGTCCCCCAATACCGCCTATCGGGCAATACGGCTCATGCTTCGCGGCGTATCGCATACTGTGAATATATACAGTATACCCTAAACAGTTGAATTGCAAGAGAGTGGTGACATCCCAAAGGCGGATGGTGTTAAATACGCGATGTTTAGGAAGTCGACTTCGTTAGGCCGTTATCAGGCAATAATGGCCCGTAACCTTCCATCTACGTTAATGGAAACCAAAAATGACGAAGCCTTTCACCATCATCGCAATTGTCTTTTTCTCACTGATCGCCTTGTTGCAATTGCTGCGTTTAATCTTGGGCTGGGAAGTGATGGTCAATGGCATGACTGTTCCAGTCTGGGTGAGCGGGATCGCCTTTGTCATC
>JBBPIU010000137.1:0-5514 GCA_038040245.1 Pseudomonadota bacterium
CGCTCGGAGTGTTCCTATACAACCACCAGCTCGCGCAGGACCGTGCGACCAAGGCCGACGCTTTGCGCATCGCGGCTGAATCACTAGCGCGCCAGGAGGAAGAAAGGCGCGCGAAACTGGCCGCGGACGCGTCGAGCAAGGATGCCGATGTGACGCCAAAGGTCGAGTCTTCGGCTGAACCTGCGGAAGATCCTGCGGACAGGGCACGCGCCGAGGCGGACACGAAGAAGGCGGCGGCGGACAAGGCAAAGGCGCTGGCGCTGAAGATCGAGGAAGAGGCGCGGCGGATGGCGGAGGTTGCAGTGAAGAAACAGGCCGAGGCGATGGCGCGGGCCGAAGAGCGGGCCAGGGCGGAGGCGGCGAAGATTGTGAAAGAAGCCCCGCGCGCGGTGCAGCGGCCAGGCACCGTATTCCAGGACTGCCTCGATTGCCCGCGCATGGTCGTCATTCCAGCGGGCGAGTTCACGCTGGGCTCGCCTGCCTCGGAGGCCGGACGCGGCGTCGACGAGGGGCCACAGCGCCAGGTATCGATCGCGCAACCGTTCGCGCTCGGCCGCAGCGAAGTGACGGTCGCCGAATTCAGGCGCTTCGCCGACGAGTCCGGATACAAGACCGAAGCCGAGCGCGATGCGCGCGCGCAAGGCTGTTCCGGATTCATTTACGCCGATCCGCTCGCCGCCGGCCCGGCATCGCAGCCGGTCACCAGCTGGCGCAGCCCGGGTTTGACGCAGGCGGATTCGCACCCCGTGCTATGCGTCAGCTGGAACGATGCGCGGGCGTACGCGCAATGGCTCTCGAAAAAGACCGGAAAACGCTACCGGCTGCCGACCGAATCGGAATGGGAATACGCGGCGCGCGCGGGCAGCGTCGCCGCCCGCTACTGGGGCGATGACCCCGTTCAGGCCTGCCGGTTCGCCAACGTGGCCGACCAGAGCCGTTTTCAAACCTGGGGTTTCGGCCAAAAGCATGAATGCACCGACGGCCATTACTTCACCGCGCCGGCGGGCGGCTATTCGCCCAACCGGTTCGGGCTCTACGACATGCTCGGCAATGCCTGGGAGTGGACCGAGGACTGCTGGAATGCGAGCTATGCGGGTGCGCCCGCGGACGGCAATGCGTGGCTCACCGGCGATTGCGCGCAGCGCGTTTCCCGCGGCGGGTCCTGGAGCACCGTGCCGCGCTTTGTCCGCTCCGCAACGCGCAACAAGAACACCGCCGACCACCGGGACAATCTCACCGGTTTTCGTCTCGCCAGGATTGTCGAATAGTCACTTAATGGCCAAGAGCATCGAGATCGACCGCAGGAGATCGAGTACCTGGATATCAGGCCTGAGCGCTACGGCTAGGCGGCGCTTGCTCCTGTGGGCTCTATGCCGCTGCCGTCAGCGGCGTGATCTCCGCTTGACAGCGGTACGGCTGCGTACAATAATTCGTACCTGTACAAATATCTGGACAATGCCCGCATGGAAGCGATTTCCTACAGCAACGCCCGCGCCCGCTTCGCCAAGATCATGGATCAGGTGAACCGCGACCGCGACGGCATCATCATCACGCGGCAGAACGGCTCCTCGGCGGTGCTGATGTCGCTGGAGGATTTCGAGTCCTGGCAGGCAACGCTCCATCTGCTGCGCAGCCCCGCCAACGCGAGGCGCCTGCTCGATTCGGTGGCCGGCGCGAGGAAAGGCAAGGCCCGGGTCCGCAAGCTCGCCGACCTGGCGTAATGCTGCTGAAGTTCACGCCCCAGGGGTGGGAGGACTACACCTGGTGGCTCGCGCAGGACCGCAAGATCGCGAAACGTATCAACCTGCTGCTTGCCGACACGCTGCGCACGCCGTTCGAGGGGCTCGGCAAGCCCGAGCCGCTCAAGCACCTGCTGCATGGGTGCTGGTCGCGCCGCATCGACGGCGAGCACCGCATCGTCTATGCCGTGGACAAGTCCGGCGTCACGGTTCACCAATGCCGCTATCACTATTGAATCCGCCGGCCGGCGGCGATCTATGAGGCGATCGTCCGGGACTGGTCAGCCGCGCGGAACGCGCAAGCCCGCGTCGGCGGCGGCCGCAGCTTGCCGCCGGTCGTAGGCCATGAAGGCGAGGTCCCCCGAGTAGGCCGATTGCAGCCACAGCGCGCTCGCGAGGTGGATGGCGTCGAAGCCACGCAGGGCGTGCAGCTCGGCGATTTCACCTGAGCTGCGCGTGACCGCGGGGGTCAGTTCCACGACGAGGTAATGGCCCCAATCGAGATCTAGCTGTGAGACGCGCCGGCGATGCAGCTTCCGGCTTGCGGGCCGTTCACGCGCAAGGCGGGCGAATGCGGCGCGTGCCTCGGCATAGGCCACCGCCGAGGTCGCGACGGCTTCGGCGGCGTTGGTTTCACGGCGGACCGCCGCCGATCCGGCCTCGCGCGCATAGAGTTTCACGAGCGCCGAGGTGTCCAGGTACAGGATCAACGCCGGTCCTCGACCACCCGATCCGCGAGCGCGGCACCGCGCGGCAGCCGTTCCCCTTGCGCGAGGCCCCGGGGCTTGCCGCCCCGCCAGACGAGGCCGGGCAGGCGCGCGAGTTCCTTCAGGCCGTCCCCGCCGGCGACCGGTACGATGCGCGCCACGCGGCGATTGTGCACGCGGACGGTGACCGTTTCGCCGCCCTCGACCCTGCGGATGAGGCCGCTCAGGTTGGCCTTGAGCGCCCGGATGTTGGTGTCCATGAGGTAGTCACCCGAAATTGATTGTGACCACATTGTATCCCGCGTTGCCCAATCTCAGGGGGATCGCAAGGTTCACCCCGGAAGGGACAGGTATCATCATGTGCTTGATCCAGGGAGATGGCGATGAGCGTTGCGCGCGGCTGGCAGTTCTTCATGCATCCAGGTCCCACCAATATCCCGCGGCGGGTGCTGCAGGCGATGGCGCGCCCGGCGGTGGATTTCACCGGGCCGGAGTTCGTCGCGCTGCGCGACCGGTCGCTCGAGCGGCTGAAGGGGGTGCTGAAGACGCGCCAGGGATTCGTCATCGCCTATGCCGCCTCGGGCCACGGCGCGTGGGACGCGAGCATCGCCAACCTGTTTTCGCCCGGCGACAAGGTGCTGGTGTGCCAGGCGGGCTACTTTTCCGAGAACTGGGCCGCCACCGCGCGCCAGTACGGCCTCGAGGTCGAGGTCGTAGCCACGCCCGAGCGGCGCGCGGTCGATCCTAATGCGGTGGCCGAGCGGCTCGCCGCCGACAAGGCGCACGCGATCAAGGCGGTGCTGATCGTGCAGAACGAGACCGCGACCGGCATGCGCCACCCGGTGGCCGAGGTGCGCGCGGCGATCAACCGGGCGCGCCACCCGGCGCTCTATCTCGTGGACACGATCTCGTCGCTCGCCTCGTTCGACTTCCGCATGGACGAATGGGGCGTGGACCTCGCGGTCGGCGGTTCGCAGAAGGGCCTCATGCTGCCGCCGGGTTTTTCCTTCACCGCGATCAACACGCGCGCCTGGGAGGCCTCCCTTACGGCGCGCAGCCCGCGCCGCTACTGGGACTGGCGCACCATGGTGGAAGGCGGCCGCCAGCTGCGCTTTTGCGGCACGGCGCCGATCCCGTTCTTCTACGGCCTGGAGGCAGCGCTCGACATGATCGAGGAGGAGGGGCTGGAGAACGTGTTCGCGCGCCACCGGCGTCTCGCGCAGGCAACGCGCGCGTGCGTGCGTGCCTGGGCGCAGGGCGGCGGTCCGGAGATCTACGCGCTCGACGCTGACGCCGCCTCGGATTCGCTGACAGCGGTACTGACGCCGCCCGGGCACGACGCCGACCGGGTGCGCGCGCTCGCCGCGGAACGCTATGGCGTCGCGCTCGGCCGGGGCCTGGGTGCGTTGCAGGGACGCGTGTTCCGCATCGGCCACATGGGCGACCTCAACGAGCCCATGCTGCTCGGCGCGCTTGGCGCGATCGAGCTCGCGTTAGCGGAAGCCGGCATGCCGCACGCGCGCGGCGGGATCGAAGCAGCGATGGATGCGCTGCGCGCGCCCGCCGCGGCGCGCATTGCCGCCATCGCCGCATAGCGCGCTTTCTGCGTCGTTTCAGGCGCCGGCGAGCGCCTGCGAGAGAGACTGCGTAAGGCCGGGCGCCGCCCGCCGCAGCTTCGCGTCTTCCGTTACCAGTTTCGTTCCGAGTCCGCGGGCCGCGCCGAGAAAACGCGCGTCGTAGGCCGAGACGCCGAATTCCGCTGCGATCCCGAGGGCGCTCGAATGCGGCAGGTTGAGCGACCCGGAAAGGATCCGTTCCGCGCTGGCGAGCAGACGCTCGGCCGCGCCGCTCTCAAGGCTGCCGGCGCGCAGGTAGGTGGCGAGGATGTTCGAGAATTCGACCAGCAGAAAGCCCTCGCTGCGCCAGTCCGGGTCGCGCGCGTAGAGTGCCTGCGCGTCCGCGGTGCGGTCGCCTTCGATCAGCAGGTAGGCGAGGACGTTGGTATCAATGACGACCATGCGCAACGGCGCCTAGTCGCGGCCCGCGGCGATGGCGGCCTCGATTTCGCGCAGCGTGACCGGCCGCCGCCCGCGCAGGCGCACCGGCTTCGGGGGCTTGCGCGGCGTTTCGGGCGCGGGGGCCTGCGCCAGGCCGGCCTCGAGCAGATGCGCGATCTCGTCCTTCAGCTTGCGCTTGCGGTGCACCGCGCGCAGCTTGATGCGTTGCATCAGGTCATCGGGCAGTTCGAGGGTCGTCTTCATGACCCATTTTACCATAGACCCATATTCCCATAATACAGCGTCTCAGCGCAACTCCAGGCGCGTGCCGTTCATCTTGCCGCGGTACTCGCGGCCGCCGGCTTTGAAGGTGATCTCCTCGCCGCGCACTTTGCCCTCGAGGGCGAAGGTCTTGCCTTCGGTGCGCAGGTTGCCGGAGAGCATCTGGAACTGCTGCTTGAGGGTGAGCTCGCCCTGCGGGAGCCGGTGGTTGCCGGCGACGTGGGCGGGGACGATCCAGAGGTGCGCGGTACACCAGGAGGTGTTGCAGCCGGCATCCGACGTGAGGGTGGCGGTCTCGTCCATTTGCCAGTCGCCCATGGTGAAGCTGTTCGAGACGATGCGGGTGCCGGGCTTGAGTGCCAGGATCTTCGGGCGCAGCTTCAGGTTGATGTCCGGGAGCAGGAACATGGTGATCACGCTGGCCCTGGAAAAATCGGTCTCGAAGAGGTCGGCCTTGATGAAGGTGGCCTTGCCGGTGACGCCTTCCTTCTCGGCGTTGCGCTTGGAAAGCTCGACCATGTCGGGGTTGTACTCGATACCGAGGGCGCGGGCGCCGCGCTTGGCGGCGGTGATGACGGTGCGGCCATCGCCGGAGCCGAGGTCCATGACGAAGTCGCCCGGCGTCACCTTGGCCATGTCCAGCATCTTGTCGACCACGACCTGCGGGGTCGGCACCCAGACGACGTCCTTGCCTTCCTGGCCCGACGTGGGCTCGTAGGTGGAAGGCGCTTTCTGCGCCTGCGCGAGGGCCGCTGCGCTCAACGCGGCGCCGAAAGCGGCGAGGAGGAG
>JBBPIU010000137.1:5614-6987 GCA_038040245.1 Pseudomonadota bacterium
GCGCCTGCGCGAGGGCCGCTGCGCTCAACGCGGCGCCGAAAGCGGCGAGGAGGAGGGCGAGGCCGGTGCGGCGGATCAAAGCGGCGGCGGGCATTGCAGGGGCCTCCAGGGAATTGACGGCGCACATTATGCATGGGGCGTGTAGTGGGCGAGACTGGATGCCGAAGCGCCGATTCGGCTCTGACTTATTGGTATTGACTAATAAGACATACATTGCGTAGTATATAAAACATGTCTAATATTTTAGATGTACAAGCAGGGCGGGAGATTGGCGGCGCAATTCGGCGTGCCAGGGAGGCAAATGGACTGTCTCAGGCGGTCTTGTCTCAGCGAGCCGGTGTCAGTCGATCAACGCTGCACAGCATTGAACACTTCGATGGGAATCTGGATGTGGGACTCCTTAAGGTGTCCGCTGCTGCGCGTGAAGCGGGGCTTATGTTTGGAATCTATCGAGAAAGTCCGCAGATCCTTGAGCGGAGACTTGAGCGGCAGCGTGCCGCAAACAGAGTCGCTGGCATCCGCGAGTGTCATCTTAGAATTGCAGCGGAACTGGCGATTGGCGATGAGAAGGCGCTGAAGAGGTTAGAGGATGCCCGCCGCATGGTTAAGCTGTGGCGTCACAACGGCGCATGTAGTCCGCGCTATATCGAAGCCTGGTCGGAAATTCTCCATTCGAGACCCTCTGAGGTTGCACGGAGGCTTCTTTCCATTGAGCCTGGATGGCTGAATGCCATGTTTCAGAACACTCCATTTGGCATCGACAATTCTGCCGCCATTGCCTGCTAGCCGTGACTCTCGATCAAGTCGAAAGCCTTATTTCCGAGATTGGAAGTAAGAGAAAAATAGAATCGTTCGTGGTCTTGGGAAGTCTTTGCGTACTGGGAATGTCGCCCAACTCCATACCACTGGAGATGACCGTCTCTAACGAGGTTGACAGCTATCCGGAAATCCATCCGGACCTGGCCTCGGATCTGGCAAAGGAGTGGGGGCAAGGCACGGAATACGAACGGCGCAATGGGTATTACTTTGACCCGATATCGCCGAAGTTGCCAACCATGCCGGGTGACTGGGAGTCGCGCTTACTGGTAAAGAAAACCGCATCCGGCATCACGATGAAATTTGCGGACCCAAACGATGTCGCGATATCGAAATACACCCGTGGAGAAAAGAAGGACCACGAATGGATTAGAGCGGGGCTGTCGGCTTCCATTCTCTCGCTGGTTACTATCGACTATCGATTGCGCGATACGCTGTTTCTGGATCAGGCCGAGCATGAACGAGTGAAAGCGGCGATTGAAGATGATAGAAACTGGTTGCAATCTTTACGCTCTTCGGCGGCCACACGCTGACTGTCATTTGCAACGTCAAAGCGT
>JBBPIU010000138.1:0-6880 GCA_038040245.1 Pseudomonadota bacterium
GCGGTTTTTTTATCTTCACACGCCTTTGAAATTCTCAAGAAGAAAAAGGGCGACCGGCTTCAAATCATCTCAGGTCTCGCGGCAGTGGATCTCGAGGTCGTTGGAGTCCTGCCGGCCTCCGCGCTGCGGGGTGTCGCGGCGCTGACCGATATCTCGACCGCGCAGTGGCGGCTGGGACGCCTGGGCGAGCTCAACCGCATCGACCTGCGCCTCGAGCCGGGTGCCGACCGGGAGGCGATGCGCCTGAAGATCGCAGCGCTGCTGCCGCCCGGCGCCCACGTCGCCACGCTGGACGCGGTCGCGGAGTCGGGCGCCAACCTGTCGCGCGCCTACCGCGTGAACCTGAACGTGCTGGCGCTGGTCGCGCTCTTTACCGGTGGTTTCCTGGTGTTCTCGGCGCAGGCGCTGGAAGTGGCGCGGCGCAGGCGGGAGCACGCCCTGCTCAGGGTGCTGGGCCTCGAAGGCGGCGGCGTGACGCGGCTGGTGCTGATCGAAGCCGCCGCGCTGGGTGCGCTGGGCGCGGCGCTCGGCCTCGCCATCGGCTACGCGCTGGCCGTCGTGGCCGCGCGCGCCGGCGGCGCGGACCTTGGCGCGGGTTTCTTCCGCGGCGTGGTTCCGCAGATCGAGTTTCCCGTGCTGAGCGGCATTTTCTATTTCTTCGGCGGCATCGCCGTGGCGCTCGCCGGCGCATTGCTGCCGGCGCTGGACGCCGCGCGCGCGGCGCCGGCGCAAGCGCTCAAGGCGGGCGACGAGCAACGGATGTTCGGGCGTGCCGTCACCGTATGGCCGGGGTTCGCGGCATTGGCCCTTGCTCTTTTGCTGCTTCTTTTCAAGCCCATCGATGGCATACCCGTCGCCGGCTATCTGTCGATCGCCTGCCTGCTGATGGGCGGCATTCTTTTCATGCCGTGGTTTTCGCGCTTTATATTTATAAAACTGAAAGCGGGAAAGAACATCTCATTTGCGCTCGCAATTGCCCAACTGCGCGGCGCGCCGGGGCAGGCGATGGTGAGCCTGGCCGCGATCGTCGCGAGCTTCTCGCTGATGGCGGCGATGGCGATCATGGTGGCCTCGTTCCGTAGTTCGGTGGACGAATGGCTGGGCGCGGTGCTGCCCGCCGAGCTCTATTTCCGCACCACGCATGCCGGCGAGACCGCGTGGCTTGATCCGGCGCTGGAGGCGCGGGTGCGGGCCCTGCCGCAGGTGGACAAGGCGGTGTTCCTGCGCAGCAGCCGCATCACGCTAGATCCCGCCAGGCCCGCGGTCGCGCTGATAGCGAGGGACGGCGGGAGGTTGCTTTTTCCGTTTGTCGGCAAGACTTACCAACGCAAGGAGAGCGACCCGCCGCCCGCATGGATTTCGGAAGCCGTTTCGGATTTGTATGGATTTGTTCCTGGCAACGAAATTCAAATTCCGCTGGCGGGAAAAAATTTCAAATTCATCGTTACCGGCATCTGGCGCGACTACGCGCGCCAGCACGGCGCGATCGTGATCGAGCGCGAGACCTATGCCGCGCTCTCGGGCGACCGCCGGGCGAACGATGCCGCGTTGTGGCTGAAACCCGGCGCCTCTGCGGCGGCGGCCACGGAGGCGCTGCGGGCCCTGCCCGGCGGCCGCGTCCTGGAAATCTCGGGGCCGGGAGAGATCCGCAAAACCTCGCTCGCGATCTTCGACCGCAGCTTCGCGGTGACTTACGCGCTCGAGGCCGTGGCGGTGATGGTGGGCCTGTTCGGCCTGTCCTCCAGCGTCGGCGCGATCGTGCTAGCGCGCCGGCGGGAGTTCGGCATGCTGCGCCATCTAGGCATGACCCGCGCGCAGATCGGCGCCATGCTGGCGGCCGAAGGCGGGCTGCTCGCGGTGCTCGGCGTCGCCGTCGGCCTCGCGCTGGGCGCCGCCATCAGCCTGATCCTGATCCACGTCGTCAACCGCCAGTCGTTCAACTGGAGCATGGACCTGCATCCGCCGTACCTGCTGCTTGCAGGGCTGTCTGTGCTCCTGATTTTGCTTTCATCTCTCACAGCTTTTCTCTCGGGCCGCGAGGCAACCGGCATCGGTCCCGTGCGGGCCGTAAAGGAAGACTGGTGAAGCGCAGGGCGTTCCTGGCGGCGGGACTGGGTTATCCCTTGTTCGCTTTATCAGAAACAAGGTATCCCAGGGTAACCCAGGGCCATTCCCTGCAGTTTCCGCGAGACCACGGCGCGCACCCGGACTACCGGCAGGAGTGGTGGTACGTGACCGGCTGGCTACGAAGCGAACGCGGGGAGGATTTGGGCTTTCAGGTAACTTTTTTCAGAACAAGATTGAATGGTGAAACCTCCAACCCCAGCACATTCACCCCGCGCCAGGTGATTCTCGCCCACGCCGCGCTTGCCGATCCGCGCCACGGCCGCCTGCGTCACGACGAGCGCGCCGCTCGCAGCGCGCTTGGATTGGCGGGGAGCAAGGAAGGGACGACGTCAGTCTGGGTGGACGACTGGTCTTTTGCATTATCCGAAGAAATCTACTCGGCAAAAATAACAGCGCGGGATTTTTCACTGGATCTGCAATTCACGGCAAGAGATGCCCCCTTGCTGCAAGGCGAAGCAGGTTTCAGCCGCAAAGGCAATCGCCCCGAGGAGGCGAGCTACTACTACAGCCGTCCTCATCTCGCCGTCCGCGGCACCGCCAATGGCTCAGCCGTGACCGGCACCGCCTGGCTGGACCACGAATGGTCGAGCCAATACATGGCGGCCGGCGCCACCGGCTGGGACTGGTGCGGCATCAACCTCGACGGCGGCGGTTCCTTGATGGCCTTCCGCATGCGCGACAAGGACGGCAAAACGCAGTTCGCGCCGCCTGGAGTGTCCTTCGAACCGCTGCGCACCTGGAAATCGCCCCGCACCGGCGTCGCGTATCCGGTGGCGATGAAAGTCGGCACCAAGGACGGCGAATTGCGGCTCGAGCCGCTGATGGATGACCAGGAACTGGATGCCCGTGCGAGCACTGGAACAATTTACTGGGAGGGAGCGGTGCGGGCGCTGCAGGGAGAAAAGCAAGTCGGGCGAGGCTATCTCGAACTCACCGGCTACTGGCGGCCGATGAAGCTCTAGCCGAGGACAGCACCACGCCGGCCAGGATCAGCGCGATGCCGGCGAAGTGAAACCAGCGCGGCAGCTCGCCCAGGAATATTGCCGCCAGGATCACGCCGAAAGCGGGCATCAGGTGCATGGTGACCCCGGCGCGCGCGGCGCCGAGACGCGTCACCACGTAGCTCCAGCCCGCGTAGGCGAGCAGCAGCGATCCGAGGGCCGAGTAGAGGACCGCGAGAGATCCAATTGGTGTGAGGTTGGTCTTGACGTTATTCATGAACTCCCACGAAACCCAAGGCGAAATAAACAAAAGTCCAAAAGTACAAACCACAACAAGAAACTCCGGTGTCTCCAGCGTATCGCGGCGCAGGCGCAGGAACACGGTGTAGCCCGACCACATGGCCATCGAGGCTATCGCCATCAGGTCGCCGATGTTGAATGACAGCGTTTGAATCTGTCCCTGGCTTGCGATCAGGAAAACGCCCAGAAAAGACACGGCCACGCCGAACCATTGCCGCGCGCCGATGGCCTCGCCGAGCAGCGGCCGCGCCAGCAGCAGGATGAACAGCGGCGAGGTCGAGAGGTACAGGATGCCGCTGGTCGCCGTGGTGTAGTGCAGGCCCAGCCACTGGAGTGCCAGGTGCAGCCCGCCGCCGAAGAAGCCCAGGGTGAGGAGGATTTTCCAGGCGTTTGTTGCCAGTTTTGGGAGTTTTGTTTTCAATCCGGAAAAAACAAACGGCAACAGAATCAAAAGAACAATCAGCAATCGCCCCGCGGTTGCGATACCGGGCGCGATCTCGTCTCGCACCGCGCGCGCGACGATCCAGTTGCCCGACCACAGCAGCAGGGTCGCCATCAGAACCAGGTAGGCGGTGAAGCGCATGGTGCATGCTAATCTGGATCGATGCCGCAGATTTCCGCCGCCGGGCACGCGCTGGAATACCAATGGATCGAAGGATCAGGCCCGCCGCTCGTTTTCCTGCACGAGGGGCTGGGTTCGATCCGCCAGTGGCGCGATTTTCCGGCAACAGTGGCGAAGGCCACCGGCTGCCGCGCGCTGGTCTACGACCGTTACGGCTACGGCAACTCGGATGTTCTCGCCGAGAGCAGGGTTGGCGTGGATTTCATGCACCGGGAGGCCTTGAAGTTTCTTCCAGAAATTCTTTCTAAACTGAAAATCGACAACCCCATCCTCGTGGGCCACTCCGACGGCGCCTCGATCGCGCTGATCCACGCCGGGGCCGGGCACCCGGTGCGCGGCGTTGCGGTAATGGCGCCGCATGTGTTCATCGAGGACATCTGTGTAAATTCGATAGCAAAGGCAGCAAAGCAATTCGAAACAACACAGCTGCCGCAGCGCCTGGGCAAGTACCATCGGGATGCGCGGAGAACCTTCCACCTCTGGGCCGATGCCTGGCTCGACCCGGCGTTCAGGCAATGGAACATCGAGTCGACCCTCGCGGGGATCCAATGCCCGGTGCTGGCGATCCAGGGCGAGCAGGACGAGTACGGCACCATGGCGCAGCTCGATGCCATCCAGCGCCAGGTGGCTGGACCCTGCGAGCTGCTGAAGCTGCCCGATTGCGGCCATTCGCCGCACCAGGACCAGCCGGATAAAGTTTTGATTTCGCTGTCGCAATTTATCGGAAAAATCATTGGAACAAACCCTTAGAACCGACCTGCGCACCATCAGCCTCGTGGCCCTTGCCCACGGCTTGTCGCATTTCTTCCAGATCGCCACCGCGGTGGTGTTCCCGCTGATCAAGGACGACCTCGGGGTCTCCTACGTCGCACTGGGCGGCATGGTCGCGCTGTATTACGTGGTGAGCGGCATTTGCCAGACCGCCGCCGGGTTCGCGGTGGACCGCTACGGCGCACGGCGCGTGCTGTTCTTGGGCCTCATCCTGAGTACCGCGGGCGCCTTCATCGCGGGCTTCGCGCACAGCTACGCGATGCTGATCGCGGCGGCTGTGGTGGGCGGCATCGGCAACAGCGTGTTCCACCCCTGCGATTTCTCGATCCTGAACGCGCGCGTGCAGAAGGATCGCCTGGGCTACGCCTTCAGCGGCCACGGCATCGCCGGCTACCTCGGCTACGCGCTGGCGCCGGTCTATGGCATCACCATGGCCGCGGCGGCGGGCTGGCGCGGCGCGCTGCTCGGCGCGGCGGCGCTCGGGGCGGTGGTGATCGTCGTGCTCACGGTTTTGCGCGACGCGCTCCACGTCGAGCCGGCCGACGGGCGCAGGGCCGAGGGCGGCGGCGGGCTGATGGCCGATCTCCGGATCCTGGCCTCGGCGCCGATCCTGATGTGCTTCGGCTACTTCGTCCTGGTCTCGGTCGCGTTCATCGCGATGCAGAACTTCGGCATCGCCTCGACGATGGCGCTCTACGGCGTGAGCGCCACGCTTGCTTCGGCGGCGCTGACCTCGTACCTGCTGGGCGGCGCGGCGGGGATCCTCGCCGGCGGCTTCGTCGCGGTGCGCACCTCGCGCCATGACCTGGTGGCGGTCTGCGGGATGGCGGTGAGCGCGCTGTTCATGTTCGTGATCGCATCGGCCTGGCTGCCGGCGGCGGTGCTGCCGGTGCTGTGCGCGGCGACGGGTTTTGCCAGCGGCTTGACCAATCCCTCGCGCGACCTGATCGTGCGCGCGACCACGCCGCCGGGGTCGACCGGCAAGGTCTACGGTTTCGTTTACTCGGGCCTTGACGTCGGTTCGATGGTGACGCCGATCTACTTCGGCTGGCTGCTGGACGGCGGCTGGCCGGCGATGGTGTTCTATACCGTGGTGGTCACGGCGATCCTGACCATCGCGACGGTGCTCAACCTGCCGGGAATTAGGCCGGCAGCAAGGGCTTAACTGGCGTAGTTGCTGCCCTTGCGCTCGAGCAGGCGCAGCAGCGCCGGCCAGGCTTTCTGCGTCGAGGGCCGGCCGTGGCGCTCGAACTGCTTGGCCGCCGCGTCGCCGGCCTGCTTGGTCATGTGCAGCACGTTGTCCATGCCGCCGGCCATGGCGTCCACCTGGATCTGGCAGGCGCAGTCGAGGTAGTACATCAGTTCGAAGGCTTCGCGCACCGAGGCACCGAGCGTGAGCAGGCCGTGGTTGCGCAGGATCATCGTTTTGGAGGTCTTGCCCAGGTCGCTTGCCATGCGCACGCGCTCGTCCATGTCGAGCGCGATGCCCTCGTAGTCGTGGTAGGCGACCTGGCGCTGGATGCGCATGGCGTGCTGGCTGATCGGCAGCAGGCCGCATTTCATCGCCGACACGGCGACGCCGGCGCGGGTGTGGGTGTGGATCACGCACTGCGCCTCGGGCCGCGCCTCGTGCACGCAGCCGTGGATCACGAAACCGGCTTCGTTGTAGCCGAGGCCGAGCGGGTCCTCCAGCACCTTGCCGGCGTGGTCGATCCTGATCAGGTTCGAGGCGGTGATCTCCTCGAACATCAGGCCGTAGGGATTGATCAGGAACTCGTCGTGGCCGGAGAGGCGCGCCGAGAAATGGGTGAAAATCAGGTCGGTCCACTTGAAGATCGGCGCCAGCTGGTAGGCCGCGGCGAGGTCCACCCGCAGGTCCCACTCTTCCTTGCTGACGCGCTCTTTAACTGACTTGGCTTTGCCGGGTCTGAGTACGGCGCTCATCGGGTGGCTCCTTGGATGAAGTGGATTCTACTGCCTCCAGCGCCTCCAGCAGCAAGGCTGGATCGTTCTGCGATAGCCGGCTGGCATCCGACAGCATGCGGCGCCACAGCCGGGCGCGGCGGTGGCCGTGATAGAGGCCCAGCATGTGGCGCGCGACATGGCGCAGCGAGACACC
>JBBPIU010000139.1:0-6865 GCA_038040245.1 Pseudomonadota bacterium
CTTTACCTTGGTAACTGCCTCCATTCCGCCTTCCTTCACGCTCACCCGCCGCTCCCCCTTCGCGTTGACATACTTGTGCAGCGCCTGCCGGATCTCGAAATGTTTTTTTGCCGGCACCCCTTTGACGACCGCGACATAGACCTTCTCGATTTCGCCCTCCCTCAGCATGCGGTGCAGCTCAACCAAGGCGCTGCGCTTTTTTGCGATCACAAGGAGGCCCGAGGTGTCGCGGTCGAGCCGGTGGGCCAGCTCGAGCATCTTCGCTTCCGGGCGCGCCGCCCGCAGGGATTCGATGACCCCGTAGCTCACCCCGCTGCCGCCATGGACGGCGATGCCGGAGGCTTTGTCGATCACCAGGAGCGAAGCGTCTTCATATATGACCTTCAGGTCCAGGAGACGGGGAACAACAACTTTCTTGGCAACCCCCGTCCTTACCGGAGGCACCCTGACCCTGTCCCCAAGACGGAGGCGGTAGTCCGGCTTCACCCTGGCGCTGTTGACCCGGACTTCGCCGCTCCGGACCACCCGGTAGACATGGCTTTTCGGCACGCCTTTGAGACGGCGCAGCAGGAAATTGTCGAGGCGCTGCGCCTCGCTTTCCTCGCCGACTTCGAGCGTGGTCGCACGCGCCTTGCTTAAGTCATTCATTTTCAATACAATCCGCGAACTCGCTTCGAGTTGCGAGGCACAGGGACCACAAGACGCGGTGAGCGCAAGCCACGTGCCGGAACCTGCAACCCGCCTCCTGTCCGGCAATCGCCGGGCCCGAAGTGCAGTGGTTAATTTCGCTCACCGGAAGTAGCGATGGTACTGGAAACGCGCGCAGGCAGCGTGGTCCATTTGACTGGTCTTTTCCCCCAAGGAGAACACTGAGCATCCGGGCAACAACTCTCCTGCGCGCGCGGGAGAACACAAAGTGAAACGCATGCTGTTTAACGCGACCCAGCAGGAAGAACTGCGCGTCGCCATCGTCGAAGGCCAGAAGCTGGTCGACCTCGACATCGAGTCGGCAGCAAGGGAACAACGCAAGAGCAATATCTACAAGGCAATCATCACGCGGATCGAGCCCAGCCTCGAAGCCGCGTTCATCGATTACGGCGAGGAGCGGCACGGGTTCCTGCCCTTCAAGGAGGTAGCGAGGAGCTACTTCCGCCCCGGCGTCGATGTCGGTCGCGCCAGGATCCAGGATGCCCTGACCGAAGGCCAGGACATCATCGTCCAGGTCGAGAAGGACGAACGCGGCAACAAGGGCGCGGCGCTTACCACCTTCATCAGCCTGGCCGGGCGCTACCTGGTCCTGATGCCGAACAATCCCCGCGGCGGCGGCGTCTCGCGCCGGGTCGAGGGCGAGGACCGCAACGAACTGCGCGACACCATCGACCAGCTGCAGGTCCCGGAGGGCATGAGCGTCATCGCGCGCACCGCCGCCATCGGCCGCTCGGTCGAGGAACTGCAATGGGACATGAATTACCTGCTGCAGCTCTGGCAGGCGATCGACGGCGCGGCCAAGGAGCCGGCCCAGAAGCCGTACCTGATCTATCTCGAATCGAGCCTGGTGATCCGGGCGATCCGCGACTATTTCCAGCCCGACATCGGCGAGATCCTAATCGACACCGAGGAAATCTACGAGCAGGCGGTCGCTTTCATGCAGACCGTGATGCCGGCCAACGTCGGCAAGGTGAAGCTGTACCGCGACGACGTGCCGCTTTTTTCGCGCTTTCAGATCGAGCATCAGATCGAGAGCGCCTACGGCCGGCACGTCAACCTGCCCTCGGGCGGCGCGATCGTGATCGACCACACCGAGGCGCTGGTCGCGATCGACGTCAACTCGGCGCGCGCCACCAAGGGCCACGACATCGAGGAGACCGCGTTCCGCACCAACCTGGAGGCGGCGGAAGAAGTCGCCCGCCAGCTGCGGCTGCGCGACCTGGGCGGCCTGATCGTGGTGGACTTCATCGACATGGAGTCGCAGAAGAACCAGCGCGAAGTCGAGAACCTCTTTCGCGACGCGCTGCGGCACGACCGCGCCCGGGTGCAGATCGGCAAGATTTCCCGCTTCGGCATGATGGAACTGTCGCGCCAGAGGCTGCAGCCCTCACTGGAAGAGACCGCCCACATCAGCTGTCCGCGCTGCGGCGGCACCGGGTTCATCCGGGGCACCGAGTCGACGGCGCTGCACGTGCTGCGCATCATCCAGGAAGAAGCGATGAAGGAGAACACCGGCGCGGTCCACGCGCAGGTACCGGTCGACGTGGCCTCCTTCCTGCTGAACGAGAAGCGCGCCGAGATCCAGAAACTGGAAGCACGCATCAAGGTGAACATCGTGCTGGTGCCGAACGCGCACCTGGAGACGCCGCACTACAAGGTGCAGCGCCTCAAGCACGACGAATTGAACCAGATGGAGCATGTGCCCACAAGCTACGAAATGGTCGAGCAGCCCGAGGACCCGCAGGCGATCGGCAAGGAAGCCGAACCGAAGAAAGAGCGCCCGCAGGCGGCGGTGCAGGGCATCGTGCCCGATCAGCCGGCGCCGGTCGTGCCGGAACCCCTGCCCAGGTCGGAAGCGGCACGTGACGCACGTGCCGCCCCCACTCCTGCCCCCGCGGCAACGGCGGCGGCTGAGCCAGCCCGTTCGGGATTTCTTGGACGCCTCTTCGGCTGGCTAAAATCGGAGAAGCCGGCCGACCAGCCTTCCGCGGCCAACGAACCGACGATGCGGCCGGCGAGGCCCCAACGTCCGGAACGTCCGCGCGGCGAACGCGGCGGGAAACGCGATGGCCAGCCGCGTGGCGACCGCGACGGCAAGCGCGATCACCAGCAGCGCGGCGATCGCGGGCGTGATCAGCCGCGCGGCGACCGCGACGGGAAACGGGATCATCAACGCGGCAACCACCAGCCGCGCCGCGATCAGCGCCCGCCGCAACTGCAGCAGGCGCGGCCGGATCGCCCCCAAGGCGAGCGTCCGCAGGGCGAGATCCAGCCGCAGGGCGAGAGCCAGCAGCAGGGCGAGCTTTCGCAGTCCGAACGCCAGTCCACCGAGCGTCCGCAGGGCGAGCGCCGCCCCGGTCAACGCCCTCCGCGTCCGCCGCAGCAACAGCGGCCGCCGCAGGGATCCGTGCAGCAGGGACCCAATACGGGCCCGCAAGACGGCAACCGTCAGCCGCCGCAGGAAGGCGAAGAACCCCGCCGCGCGCGACGTAACCGCGGCGGCCGCGGCCGAGGCGGCGCCGACCGGGGTGATCGTCCTGACCGTGGCGAGCACCGGCCGGAGCACCCGCCTCAGCAGCAGAATTCGGAGCAGTCGCTTTACGCGCAACAGCTCGAGGAGCACCGGCTGAAGCAGCAACGCGAGGCCGAGATGCACGAGGTCGAGTCGCAAAGTCATCGCGGCCCCGTTTCCGAGCCCGCTCCCGCGCCCCGCGTGGAAAAACCGCGCGTGGAAGAACCGCGCATGGAAGAACCGGTCCGGGAAGAAGCACCGCGCTTCGAAGTGCGCCCCGCTGAAGCCCCCAAGGTTGAAACGCCGCGCTACGAAGCGCCCCGGTTCGATCCGAAGGAGGTTCTCTCAAGCTCCGGACTGCAGATGGTCGAGACCGACTCCTCGAAGGCGAGGCAGCCAGCGCCGGAGCCCGAACCCGTGCGGCTAGGCCGGCAGCGGCGCGAGAAACAGACGGCGCCGGCGAGCGCCGAGACGGAACTGGTCCAAATCGAAACGCGCAACAAGTAAACCCGGAGATGGTCGACCAGACCGCGTGAGGCGGCCTCGACCATGTCCAGCACCTGTTCGAATCCCTCCGGCCCGCACAGGCGCTCCATGAACCGCAGGTGGCCGCGGTCCATCGCGAGCACCAAGCCGTACACCTCGAAATCGCCGCACCATCTGGCGCGCGCGCAATCCCTTTTTACTTTTGTACGACAGCGCACAGACGGTGCCTGCATCGATACGTAGATTCAACGCCAGTTTTCAAAAGAGCCTGAAAGGAAGGGCAAAAATGAACTGGGATCGTATTCAAGGTAACTGGAAGCAATTCAAGGGCAACCTCAAGGAACACTGGGGCAAGTTTACCGACGATCAATGGGATATGGTCGTAGGGCAGCGGGAGCGCCTTGCCGGAAAGATTCAGGAAGCCTACGGGATCATCAGGGACCAAGCTCAAAAATAGCTCGGGCGCAGTGGCGATTGGTCCACTATTGATATGAAGGGGAGCACTGTGAAGACCCTATGGATTTGCGGGCTGTTGTTTTTGTTGCCGATAGCCGCTTTTAGCTGGATTTCAGTCGCCCTGAGCGGTGCCGGGGAGCCGCTATCTGAAGCGCGGGCGTCGCCGTCCATTGCGGCGCTCCCGCCGCCGCTGAATACGCCAGTGGAAGCCGATGCCCGCGATCTCTCCGAGTACGTGTTTTTGCACGAGACGCGCAACGAAATAGCACGCCGCAATCAGGGCGCTATGTGTGCCAACGCACGGCGCATCCTGGAGACAGGCCCATAATCAAGGCAACGATAAGCGACCTGCAGGCGGGTCGCTAGACTCCGCTGTCGAGCGATGTTCAATTAGGTCGGCTTCAATGCGCAAAATATTGACTACGGTTCTTGCCGCTTGCATCGGACTAGCCGGTTCGGCAACTCCGGCAGGTGCAGCGCTGTTTTCAGCGACGGGTAAGGTGATTGCGATATTGGCCGGTGACCTGTTCGTGGGAGAGGCCGAAGGCCATCTCAGCGGGGCGGGAACCCTCGCCATTCGTTCGCAAAAGAACCCTGATCTCACATGCCTCGGACAGTTCACTTCGAGCGCCGAACTGGGCGGTTCGGGGCAGATGCATTGCAGTGATGGCGCCACCGCGACATTTCAATTTCAGCGTTTGAGCGTATTCCGCGGCTACGGTGTCGGCAACTTCAGCCGGGGCTCGATGAGTTTTGCGTACGGATTCACCGCTGACCAAGCCGGGCCCTACCTGAAGCTGCCCGAGGGCAAGAAGCTCACGCGCAACGGAACAGAGTTGGCGCTGGTCGATCGATAACCGGCAGGGCAACGCCCGCTTCCGGTCGCACCAGAGATCCTACATTCCCACCCCCTCGGCGACCGGTTCTCAGTGGCGCGCGCCGGTCGCGGAGTAACCTTTGGCCGGCCATTTCGACATATCGGGGCCGACTCGCGCCGCGCGTTGCTGCCGCGCCGCCCAGAGTTGCTGAAGAATGAAAGGCAAACGCTGCATCCCGTATCGCACGATAAATGCCAGCACGAGACCCGCGGCGGAGGTAGTCGTGGCAACGCCCACGCCATCGGCTGAGGATGCGGCCCGCGGCTGCGGCCGGCGTGCGAGCCAGAAACCAAGCAAGCCCGCCGCCCCCGCAACCAGCGCCAGCGTAGAAGGCCGTGCCAAGGTGGCGCGGAACGCAACCCGTACACGGCCCAAGCTATCTCGGGTGTTCAGCCTGGATTGAGCGACCCTCAGTTCGGCCGCGTAGATCCCAACCACAGCCGGGAGACGCGTCTCGGCGCCGACGCCGTCACTTTGCGCCGGCGCGTCCACCTAAAGGATGATGCGGCTCAGCACAAAACCCGCGACCACGGCAATCCCGAGGGATTTCAGCGGGTTCGCCGAAACGTAACTGCACGTATCCGCTACCAGTTTCTTCTGCGTGGCATTTAGACTTTCGCCTTGTTCGGTCAGCCAGTCGGCCGTCGGTACGGCAGCGCCCGCCGCCTTGTCCACCGCCTGATGAGCCATGGCCGCGACCCGCTCGATCGCTGGCTTGGCTTTGCGTGCCGCCTCGTCTGCTGCCCCAGCAAGCGAATTTACGGCGGCGTGGGCGCTCGAGGATGCCTTGTTCAAGGTGCCTTCGGCGTTATTCGACATTCCAGACGACGGGGGAGTGTTGCCGCGTACGGTATTTTCCATGTGATTCTCCTAGTTAAAAATTAGATAGATGATTACCAGCACGACGACCGGCACGCCCATAATCCAGCCCAGAACATACTTTCCCATGATCGATACTCCTTTCAAGTTGACGCATGCATCGCTGCAGGCGCATTACCTTGGGCCTATCCTGGTGCAACTCACGACTTGCCGAAACGCGCCTTCGCCTCGTTCATGCAATTGCTTTTCGCGACGCCTGCAAATGCATCGCACTTTTCCTTCGCCACAGCGTAATCGGCATCGCGCCTGTCCGACGCCGCGTTCTTGCGCGCATCAGCGCCCTTTTCATTCGCCATGTTGTTCGCGTTGGCGGTCTTCATCCGCGCCTTTGCGTCGGCCTTGGCGGCAACCGCGACGGCCTTGGCTTCTTTCACGCAGACGTCCTTGAAATTGCCGGCCTTGTCATCGCATTTTTCTCGGGCCACCGAGTAATCGGCGTCGGCCCTGGCGACGCGCACTTTGTACCTGGCGTCCGCCGAAGGTTTGTACCTTGCTTGCAGCTCTGCCTTCGCGACTTTCTCGTTGCCGCTGGCCTCGGCCTTGCATATGTCTTTCGCATTACCGGACAAGGATCCGCAGGCCGCCTTGGCGGACTTGTACTCGGCGGCAATGCCGTCCTTGCCTGATTTGTATTGGTCCTTCGACAGTGCCTGCGCCATCGCGCCGGCACTGAAAGCGAGGCCGATCGCAACTGCAATCGCGTTGAATTTGAACCTGATCATTGATTTTTTTCCTTCATGCGACTCTGCCAATCGGCGATCTGCTTCTCCGTTTCATCCTTGGAGATGCCATAACATTCCTGGATCTTGCCGGCGAGCTTATCGCGCTTGCCTGCAATCACGTCGAGATGATCATCGGTGAGCTTGCCCCACTGCTGTTTGACATTGCCCTTGAATTGCTTCCAGTTGCCTTCGATGCGATCCCAGTTCATTTCTGTCTCCTTCAA
>JBBPIU010000140.1:0-6790 GCA_038040245.1 Pseudomonadota bacterium
GTCCACGTCCGAATCCCGCACCGCGGACTGGATGCCGGTGAAAAAATGGCTGAACTGGCGAAAGCCGAGCGTGAGGTAGAGCGCGGCGATGTTGAGCAGCAGCGCGGCGAAGGGCGTCAGCCACGCGAGCAGCGCGTAGAGCGCGAGCGCCGCGGCCGTCGGCGCCAGCGCCCCGATCAGCCAGGCGATCGTGCCATGGCGCGATTCGCCGGCATTGAACGTGCGCTCCAGCCAGTCGGCCCAGGCCGCCAGCGCGGCCGCCACCGCCTTGCGGTCGCCGAGCGGGCGCCACTGCTCGAGCACGAGCGCGGCGATGATGGCGATGATTCCCATGATGGTCAAAGTCTACCTTGCGCCAAATGCCTGGCGAGGTTCACCAGCATGCCCGCGGTGGCGCCCCAGATGGTGTGGCCCCCATGATTCATGGCGAAGAACCAGCGCAGCTCGCCCTGCCACTCGCGCGACTGGCGCTGGTGGTTGGCGGGGTCGAGCAAGAACGCGAGCGGCACCTCGAAGATCTCGTCCACCTCGTTGGCGTCCCGCTGCAGGTCGAACGGCGGCGTGACGATACCGACCACCGGTGTGATGCGGAACCCGGTGCGCGTGTGGTATTCGGGCATGCGCCCGAGCAGTTCGACGCGACCCGGATCGAGGCCGATCTCCTCGCGCGCCTCGCGCAGAGCTGTCGCCTCGGGCGACGGGTCCTCTGCGGCGACCCGCCCACCCGGAAAGCTCACCTGCCCCGAATGGTCCTTCAGGTGGGCCGCGCGCCGGGTGAAGAGCATCGTCAGGCCGGCAGCGTTTTCCGGCCCACGCGCGACGATCGGCACCAGCACCGCCGCCGGCTTGAGCAGTTCGACCCCCGGGCGGGGACCCTCATCGCCGTAGACGCTCGCCGCCGGCGGTGGCGCCGTCGCGAATTGGCGACGCAGCCACTCCACGGACATTCGTTCGATCATGGCAGGAATGGTAATGGCAAATAAAAAACGCCGCCCGGGGGCGGCGTTTTCATTTTCGCGCCCGGGCTAGGGCTGCAGGATCACCGAGCCGGTGGTCTTGCGCGACTCCAGGTCCCGGTGTGCTTGTTGGGCATCGGCGAGCTTGTAGCGCGCCGTGGTTTCTATTTTCACCTTGCCGGACTGCACCACGTCGAACAACGCATTCGAGCGCGCGACGAGGTCGGCGCGGCTGGCGATGTGCGTGGCGAGCGTGGGGCGCGTGACATAGAGCGAACCCTTGGTCGAAAGGATCCCCAGGTTCACCGGCGCCACCGGGCCCGAAGCGTTGCCGAACGATACGATCAGCCCGCGCGGGCTGAGGCAATCGAGCGTGCCTTCCCACGTCGACTTGCCGACCCCGTCGTAAACCACCGGCACGCCCTTGCCACCGGTAATGGCCTTGACGCGTTCGACGAACTTTTCGGTGGAGTAGTTGATCACGTGCTCGGCGCCGTGCGCCTTGGCAAGCGCGGTCTTTTCATCCGAGCCGGCGGTGCCGATGGTGACGACGCCCAGCGCTTTCAGCCACTGGCAGGCGATCAGGCCCACGCCGCCGGCCGCGGCGTGCCACAGGACGGTCTCGCCTTTCTTGACCGGGTAGGTGCTGTGGATCAGGTAATGGACCGTGAGGCCCTTGAGCATCATTGACGCCGCCTGCTCGTCCTTGATGCCGTCGGGCAGCTTCACCATCCGGTCCGCCGGCACGATGCGCGTCTCGCAATACGAGCCCGGCAGGCCGGTATAGGCGACGCGGTCGCCCGCTTTCAGGTCGGTCACGCCCGCGCCGACCGCCTCCACCACGCCCGCGCCTTCGTTGCCGGCCACCTGCGGCAGCTGCATTGGATACAGCCCGGAACGCTGGTAGGTGTCGACAAAATTGACTCCGATTGCCGTATGCCGGATGCGGACCTGCCCCTGTCCCGGGTCGCCCACCTGGAGGTCGTCGACCTGCAATACCTCGGGCCCGCCTTGCTTGTGATATCGAACTGCTTTTGTCATGAAGGACTCCTCAATGAAAAAGGGTTAGCACGCCGGTGTAGCCGTACAGCCGGTCGTGGGAAATCTCGCCGTTGCAAAAGAAACCTACCAGCGGCAGGTCGCCGAGGGCATCGCGCACCATCCCCAGCTCGGCGCCGCGCTCGCCGAACAGGTGCTCGCCGCGGCCGACGCAGGAGAAGTAGAGCGCCCCGCGCGCGCCCGCCGGCGTCTCCTCGCGCAGCTCGGCGAGGATCCGCAGCAGGTCCTCGCGCGCGCTGCGCGCGTCGCGCCGGCAGAACATGATCTCTGCGCCCGGCTCGACCACGTCGCCGATGGCGATCAGGCCGTTTTTCGGGTCGATGCCGACCAGGTTGCGCACCAGGTAGTCGCCCCGGTCGGAGCCCGCTACCGGCAGGCCGACGTGAATGGTTTGCGCCGCCCGGCGCAGGTCGCGGGCGAGCACCTCGCCGATGGCTTCTCTCATGACCTCGAGCGCCGGCCGGCCGTCGAGCGTGGCGATGACGTTCGCATCGCATCCCGTCACGCGATATCTCCCCGGCAGCGGGGCACAACCCTGAGTGAGGCGCGTGCTGACGCCGACCGAGACGGCGAGCACGGCACCGGAAAGCCCGCCCGAAATCACCTCGTTGGCGACCTGCACCGCGCGCGCCCGCGAGCTGGAAAGCCCGCCGACGAGGAATCCGCTCGCTACCTTGGAGGACATGTCCGCGATCAGCTCTGCGACGTCCGGCGTCCTCGGGTCGGCGTGGATCACGCCAAAATGAGCCGGCGCGCCGCCGGCGAGCCGTGCGCGCCCGGAGAAAACCTGGTACTGGTCCGCGGGCAGCGCGGCCACCATCGCGGCGAGCGCCGGCTCGTCAAGGTATTCCGTCCCGCTGGCGATTATCCCGATGCCGACCGTGCCGATCCAGTCGGAGACGCCGGTCTTCTCGCGCAGCGATTCGACGATGGGGGCGGCGTAAGGGACCAGCGTGTCGGTGAAATACACGAACCCCAGCCCGCCGCCCGGCCGGCCGAGGCGCGCCGCGCATCCGGCGACGCAATCGCGCCAGGTCTCGCCGCGCGCGTGGGCGGCGCGAAAGGGGTTCATCGATGCGCACTCATGGATCCTTCTTCTCGCCGCCCGTCAAAACCTGCCGCATCGCGGTGAGTCCCGCCTTCTGCATCTCCAGCCCCTGGATCGCGGTGCGCAGCATGTTCAGGTTCATCGACAGCCACATTTCCACCGATTTCAGTTCCTGGATGCGCTTGTCGAGCTCCTGCGGGTCCAGGGTCGGCATCGCCATGCCGGGCACGGGCACCCCCAGCGGGCCCCACAGGCGCCGGAACATCTCGAACGGGTCTTGCGGCGAGTTGGGATCGGCCATCAGTTTCCTTCCGAAATTTCGAAGAAAAAGCGCACTTCCGTCACGCGCCTTCTTCGAAGAAGGCGCGCACCTCTTGTTCACGGCTGGCCGTGTCCAGGTAGCCGAGGTCGATCAGGGTACGGCAGAACGACTCCTCGAACAGCAGGTAGCTCACCAGGTTCGAGCCCGAGCGGTTCAGCGCGCCGGTCGGCCGCAGGATGAAGCGCACGGTCGCCGGCAGCTCGTGCACGAAGCGCGCCGCGATCCGCTCCAGCGGCTGCGAGGGCGAGATGAACAGCACCTTCACCGGCCGCAGCGGCAGGTTGGCCTCGGCCAGCTTTTCCGGCGGGATCAGCTTGAGCGTGCGGTTGATGCGCTCCAGGCGCTCCAGGTCCACCGACAGGCCATCCAGGAAGATCGAGTTGAGCGCATGGCCGGCGATCTGCGCCACCGACGGGTAGACGTTCGAGCGCGCGCGCGCCATGTCCGGCGTCTGGCGCCCGGTGCCGACTACCAGCACGCGGTCCGCGCCCAAGTGCAGCGCCGGGCTGATCGGCGCGATCTGGCGCACCGAACCGTCGCCGAAATATTCGCGGTGCACCTTGACCGCCGGAAAGATGAACGGCAGGGCGCTGGAAGCGAGCAGGTAGTCGAGCTTGAGCGACACCGCGGCGCCGATGCGCTGGTTGCGCTCCCAGCCCTCCAGCCCGGAGCCGCCCTGGAAGAACGAGACGCTCTGGCCGGTGGTGTAGCCCGAGGCGGTGACGCTTACCGCGTACAGCGCGCCCGAGTCGATGTGGTCCTGGATGCGCTCGAAGGCGAGCGTGCGCTCCAGCATGTCCTTCAGCGGTGCGCTGTCCAGCAGCGACACGGGGTTGTGGCGCGACAGCAGCATCATCGCGCCCAGCCAGCGCGCGCCGCTGCGGAGGATGTGCGCGGGGTCGGTGCGGTAGATGTGGTGGCAGTGCATGTTCTCCCAGACTTCCAGGAGATTGCCCACGCCGCGGCTGAAGTCGTCGGCGTACACCGCCAGCGTGGTGGCGTTGATCGCGCCCGCCGAGGTGCCGCACAGGATCGGGAACGGGTTCTTCACCGGATTGCCGAGGATGTCGCGCACCGCCTTCACCACGCCGACCTGGTAGGCGGCGCGCGCGCCGCCTCCCGTGAGCACCAGTCCCGCCCGTGCTTTCATCAGAACAGGGTCTGCTCTTGCCCGCGCGGCGCGTTGGCGTCGGCCACCGCGAGCGCGGTCATGTTGACGATGCGGCGCACCGTGGCCGAGGGCGTGAGGATGTGCACCGGGCGCGCCGCGCCGAGCAGGATCGGGCCGATGGTGACGTTTTCGGCCGAGGCCACCTTGAGCAGGTTGAACGAGATGTTGGCCGCGTCCAGCGTCGGCATCACCAGCAGGTTCGCCTCGCCCCGCATGCGCGAGCGCGGAAACACCCTCTGGCGGATTTCATCCGAGAGCGCGGTGTCGCCATGCATTTCGCCCTCGACCTCCAGGTCCGGCGCGCGTTCGGCGAGGATCGCGAGCGCCTGCTGCATCTTGCGCGCGGAAGGCAGCTCCAGCGAGCCGAAGTTGGAAGCCGACAGCAGCGCCACCTTGGGCGCCACGCCGAAGCGCCGGATTTCCTCGGCGGCGAGGATGGTCATCTCGGCGATGTGCTCGGCGTCGGGGTCCGGCGTGACGTAGGTGTCGCAGATGAACACCGTGCGGTTGGGCAGGATCAGGGCGTTCATCGCCGCGTAGTGCTTGACGCCCGGGCGCAAGCCGATCACCTGTTCTATGAATTGCAGGTGCAGCGCGTGGGTGCCGAAGGTGCCACAGAGCATGCCGTCGGCCTCGCCCTTGATCATCATCATCGCGCCGATCAGCGTATTGCTCCGCCGCATCTCGGCACGCGCGTACTCGGGCGAAACGCCCTTGCGCTCGGTGAGCTTGTGGTAGGCCTTCCAGTATTCCTTGTAGCGTGGATCCTGCTCCGGGTTTACCAGCTGAAACTCGCGCCCAGCCCGCAGCCGCAGGCCGAGGCCCTCGATGCGCTGCTCCATCACCCGCGGGCGGCCGATCAGCGTCGGCTTCGCCAGCCCTTCGTCGGCGACGATCTGCACCGCGCGCAGTACGCGCTCGTCCTCGCCCTCGGCGTAAATCACGCGCCGCGGCGCGGCGGTGGCCGCGGAGAACAGCGGCTTCATGATCAGGCCCGAGTGGTACACGAACTGCGTGAGCGAGGCGCGGTAGGCATCGAGATCCGCGAGCGGCCGCGTCGCGACCCCCGAATCCATCGCCGCCTGGGCCACCGCGGGCGCGATCTTGGCGATCAAGCGCGGATCGAAGGGCCGCGGGATCAGGTATTCCGGCCCGAACTTGAGGTCCTGGCCGCCGTAGGCCATCGCCACGATGTCGGAGGCTTCGGCCTGCGCCAACTCGGCGATCGCATGCACCGCCGCCAACTCCATCTCCGCGGTAATCGTGGTCGCGCCGACATCCAGCGCGCCGCGGAAGATGAAGGGGAAACAGAGCACATTGTTCACCTGGTTCGGATAGTCGGTGCGCCCGGTGGCGATGACGCAGTCGGGGCGCGCCTGCTTGGCCAGTTCCGGCCGGATTTCCGGTTCGGGATTGGCGAGCGCGAGGATCAGCGGCCGCTCGGCCATTTTTTTCACCGAGGCGGGCTTGAGCACGCCGCCCGCCGAGAGGCCGAGGAACACGTCGGCGCCGCTCATCACCTCGTCCAGGGTTCTCGCCTTGGTGTCGATGGCGAAACGCTCCTTGTCCGGGTCCATCTCTTCCTTGCGGCCCTTGTAGACCACGCCCTTGATGTCGGTGACGATGATGTTGCTTCTGGGCAGGCCCATCTTCACCAGCAGCTCGAGGCAGGCGAGCGCCGCGGCGCCCGCGCCCGAGACCACCAGCTTCACCCGGTCGAGACTTTTGCCGACTACCTTGAGCCCATTCAGGATCGCGGCACCGACGATGATCGCGGTGCCGTGCTGGTCGTCGTGGAACACCGGGATCTTCATGCGAGCGCGGAGTTTGCGCTCCACGATGAAGCACTCGGGCGCCTTGATGTCCTCCAGGTTGATGCCGCCGAAGGTGGGTTCGAGGCTGGCGATGATCTCGACCAGCTTGTCCGGATCGCGCTCGTCGATCTCGATGTCGAAGCAGTCGATGCCGGCGAATTTCTTGAACAGCACCGCCTTGCCCTCCATCACCGGCTTGGCGGCCAGCGGGCCGATCGCGCCCAGGCCCAGCACCGCGGTGCCGTTGGTGATCACCGCGATCAGGTTGGCGCGCGAGGTGAGGTTGACCGCCTCGGCCGGGTCGCGCCTGATTTCCTCGCAGGCGATCGCCACGCCGGGCGAATAGGCAAGCGCGAGGTCGCGCTGGTTGGTGAGTTGCTTGGTGGCAAGGATCGCGATCTTGCCGGGGCGCGGCAAGCG
>JBBPIU010000141.1:0-6749 GCA_038040245.1 Pseudomonadota bacterium
CCGGGATCGAGCAGTGTGCGCACGCGCTCGCGCGGCAGCAGCGTGCCCCGCGAGACGTGGCGGTTGCGCGAGGCCTCGTCGCCGCCGAGGGTGACGCGGCCGACCTTCTCGCGCAGGTCGGCGACCAGCGCTTTCATGCGCGCGGCGTTGGCGAGGAATTCCCCGGAACGCGGGTTGAGCTGGCTCTTGATCACCGACATTACGGGGTCGCCAGTGCGCGTCCTATCACCAGGCGCTGGATGTCGCTCGCGCCTTCATAGATCTGGCATACCCGCACGTCGCGCCAGATGCGCTCGACCGGAAAGTCGGTCACATAGCCGTAGCCGCCGTGGATCTGGATCGCGTCCGAGCAGACCTTCTCCGCCGTCTCCGAGGCGAACAGCTTCGCCATCGAGGCTTCCTTCAGGCACGGCGCGCCCGCGTCGCGCAGCCGCGCGGCGTGCAGGTAGAGCTGGCGCGAGGCCTCGACGCCGGTCGCCATGTCGGCGAGCCTGAAATTCACCGCCTGGTGCTCGAGCAGGGTCTTGCCCATGCTCTTTCGTTCTGCCGCGTAAGCAAGCGCGGCCTCAAGCGCGGCGCGCGCCATGCCGGTGGCCTGCGCTGCGACATTGATGCGGCCCGATTCGAGGTTGGCGAGCGCGATGCGGTAGCCGGCGCCCTCCTGCGCAAGTAGGTTCGCCGCCGGCACCGTGCAGTTCTCGAGCAGGATCTGCGCGGTGTCCGAGGCCCGCTGCCCGGTCTTGTCCTCGATCCGGGCGACCGTGTAGCCCGGCGTCGAGGTCGGAACGACGAAGGCGCTGATGCCTTTCTTGCCCGCAGCCTTGTCGGTCACCGCAAACACGACCGCGAGGTCGGCGTTCTTCCCCGAGGTGATGAACTGCTTGACGCCGTTCAGCACGTAGTGCTCGCCCGATTTCTGGGCGCGCGTGGTGATCGCGGACGCATCCGATCCGGCATGCGGTTCGGTGAGGCAGAACGCGCCGAGTTGCTTGCCCTGCGCCAGCGGCGCGAGGAACTCCCTTTTCTGCGCCTCGCTGCCATAGCCCTGGACGATGTTGGCGACGAGGTTGTTCACCATCACGATGGTGCAGGTCGCGCCGTCGCCCGCCGAGATTTCCTCGCAGGCGAGCGCGAGCGCGGTGCTGTCCATGCCCGCGCCGCCGTGCTCCTCCGCGATCGTGACGCCGCACAGGCCCATCGCGGCGAGCGCCGCGACTTCCTCGCGCGGGAAGTGCTTGTCGCGGTCCCAGCGCGCCGCATTGGGCGCCAGACGCTCGCGAGCGAAGCGCCGCACCGTGTCGCGAATCTGCTCGTGGTGGCCGGCGAGTGTCATCTCACGGCAAGGTCAAATGCGCGCATAAGTCACGCTGTGGTGCGTGAACAGCTTGCCGCGGCGGTCGTGGCACTCGGCGGTGCCGTAGATGATGCGCTTGCCGAGCTTCAGGATGCGGGCGGTGCAATACACCGTCTCGCGGCGCGCGGCGTTGAGGAACGCGGTGTTCAACTCGGAGGTCACCGCGTCATGCTCGATGCCGATGTGGCGCTTGATTGCCAGCCACATGGCGCAATCGGCCGCCGTCATGAAGGCCGGGCCGTTCACCGTCCCGCCCGGGCGCTCCAGTGCGCGGCGAAAAGGCATCGCGATCGTGCACCCGGCATCCGTCACGGATACCAGCTTTAGCCCGTAGCCGCTGACAAAACGAGAGCGGCCCAGCAGCTTCTGCAATGCGGCCTTGCTGGCCTTGCGTGCGCTCATGCAAGTTCAATCGCCATGGCGGTGGCTTCGCCGCCGCCGATGCACAGCGATGCGACGCCGCGCTTGCCGCCGTACTTGCGCAGCGCGCCGATGAGCGTGACCAGGATGCGCGCGCCCGAGGCGCCGATCGGGTGGCCGAGCGCGCAGGCGCCGCCGTGCACGTTTACCTTGTCGTGCGGTAGGTTGTGCTCCTTCATCGCCGCCATGGTCACGACTGCGAAGGCTTCGTTGATTTCGTACAGGTCGACCTTGTCCGCGCTCCAGCCGGTACGCTCGAAAAGATTGCGGATCGCTGCTACCGGCGCCGTAGTGAACAGGCCGGGTTCCTGGGCGTGCGTCGCGTGGCCGGCCACTACCGCGAGCGGGGCCAGGCCGCGCTTCTCCGCGGTGGAGCGGCGCATCAGAACAAGCGCCGCCGCGCCGTCGGAGATGGAGGAGGAATTCGCCGCCGTCACCGTGCCATCCTTGCGGAACGCGGGCTTGAGGGTCGGGATCTTGTCGAAATTGGCTTTGAACGGCTGCTCGTCCAGCTCCATGAACTTCTGGTCCTTGGCGGACTTGATTGCCATGGGCGTGATTTCCCATGCAAACCAGCCCTCGCGATTCGCCTTTTGCGCTCTTTGCAGGGACTTGATGGCAAAGTCGTCCTGCGCTTCGCGGGAGAATTTGTAGCTCCCGGCGCACTCTTCGGCGAAGGCACCCATCAGGCGGCCCTTTTCATAAGCGTCCTCCAGGCCATCGTAAAACATGTGGTCAATCACCTGCCCGTGGCCCATGCGCAGTCCGACACGAGCTTTCGGCAACAGGTAGGGCGCGTTTGTCATCGACTCCATCCCGCCGGCGACCACCACATCGACGCAACCGGAGATCAACGAATCGTGCGCGAGCATGGCCGCCTTCATGCCCGAACCGCACATCTTGTTCACCGTGGTGCAACCGGTCGAGAGCGCCAGCCCCGCGCCCAGCGCGGCCTGACGCGCCGGCGCCTGGCCCTGACCAGCGGACAGCACGCAGCCCATGAGCACTTCCTGCACCTCATCAGGTTTCAGCTTCGCGCGCTCCACCGCGGCGCGGATCGCGGCGGCGCCCAGTTCGGGCGCGGCAAAGCCCTTCAACTCGCCCTGCAATGCGCCCATCGGGGTGCGGGCGCAGGAAACAATGACGATCGGATCGGCTGGCATGGTTTACTCCTTCAGGGTCGAAGCGAGCGCGCGGATGGCCGCTGCGGTTTCGTCGTTCAATTGCTTGATCAATTCCGCCGCGGGCAGGGCGCGGGAGAGCGGTGCGGCCTGGCCCGCCCACAGGGCGATGAAATCGGGCTTGCCGGCCTTTGCCGAGGCCTGGCGCAGCTTGCTGGTGACGCTGTTCTGCGCCGGAAACGCGAGTTGCGGCGCGTTCTTCGCGGCCATTTCGGTCATGAAGCGGTTGGACAGGCCGCGCGCCGGTTTGCCGGAGAATTTTTCCGTAATGCGCGTATCGTCCTCTCGCGCGGCGAGCAGTGCGTCCTTGTGGGCCTGCGGCGCGCCGCTCTCCGGGCAGGGGATGAAGGCGGTGCCGAGCTGCGCGGCCTGCGCGCCCAACGCGAGCGCGGCCGCGATGCCGGCGCCGTCCATGATGCCGCCGGCGGCGACCACCGGCAGGCGCACCGCGCGCACCACCAGGCGTACCAGCGCGAGCGTTCCGGTGAGCGACTCGTAAGGATCGCGCAGGTAGCTGCCGCGATGCCCGCCCGCTTCGCCGCCCTGTGCGATGACGAAATCGAAGCCGCGCGATTCGAGCCGCTGCGCCTCGGCGACGCAGGTTGCGCTGCCGCCGACGAGAATGCCGAGGGTTTGAAAGGCTTTGATTCTCTCTTTGTCTAGATCGGACAAATGAACAGTGAAAACGCGTGGCCGGATTTCCGCAATCGCGTCCAGCTGCGCGTTCAGGTCCGGCGCGTAGGGCGCGTTCGCCGGCTCAGGCGCGGGCAGGCCCAGTTCTTTGTAGTAGCCGGCAACCGCATCGAGCGCGCCGCGCTGCGCTCCGGCATCGATCTGGCCGGGTTGCGGCGAGGTGAAGAGATTGATGCCGAACGGACGGTCGGTTTTTGCGCGCACCCAGGCCGACTGCTTCTTCATTTCCTCGGGCTGCGTGTAGGCGAAGCCGAAGGAGCCGAGCGCGCCCGCGGCGGAACAGGCCGCGACGAGTTCCTGCGAGCTGGGTCCACCCGCCATCGGCGCCTGGACGATGGGCGTCGCCAGCCGGAGCCTCTCGGACAGCGGCGTCGAAAGTTTCATCGTTCTATCTCGTGGCTTTCCATGGCCGATAAAAGGCAATCCGCTACCCTACTTGACGTTTACGTAAACGTCAATCTCGCTTCAACTGCTTCTTGACCTTCTTCTCGAAGACCAGGAGTTCGGAGAGCTGCGCCTCGATGTCGCTGCGTTGCTGCAGCAGGCTCGCCTTGTGCGACCCCAGCACCGCCAGGAAACGCTCCAGCTGCGGCCGCGCGTCGCGCCCCGGCTCGTACATGTCGATCAGTTCGCGTATCTCGGACAGCGACAACCCCAGGCGCTTGCCCCGCAGCGTGAGCTTGAGCCGGGTGCGGTCGCTGGGGGAGTAGATGCGCCGCTGCCCGGCGCGCCGCGGCGCGAGCAGCCCGTGGTCCTCATAGAAGCGGATCGCGCGCGGCGTGACCTCGAATTCGCTCGCCAATTCGCTGATGGAAAACTCGGCGCGTTCCTTTTCGATGTGCTGCATGATAGGGTTCACGGATTCTAGCCCAGCTGCACTGCGTGACGACCCCCGACTATCCGTTCCCGAATCCGCCTGCGCCCGGGACCACCACCGAGGTCGCGCCCGGCGTGCACTGGCTGCGCATGGCGCTGCCGTTCCAGCTCGATCACATCAACCTGTGGATGCTCGAAGAGGGCGATGCATGGACCCTGATCGATACGGGTCTTAGCAACGAGGCCACGCGCGCGTTGTGGGAGAAGATCTTCGCCGAAAAGATCGGTTCGAAACCAGTACGGCGCGTGCTGGTCACCCACTATCACCCAGATCACGCCGGCAACGCGGCCTGGCTTTGCGAACGTTCCGGCGCCGAACTGTGGATGACGCGGGGCGAGTACCTCACGGTACATGCGGCGCGCCATGGCGCGGCCGGTTATTCGCCCGAAGCGCAGATGGCGCTGTTCCGTGCCAACGGGCTGGATGAAGCGCAGGCGAATGCGCTGCTCGCGCGCGGCGGGCTATACAAGACGATGGTGCCCGATTTCCCGTTCTCGCACCGGCGGTTGTTCGAGGGCGAGCGCATCACGATCGGGGGCCGCGGCTGGCAGGTGATCGTCGGCTACGGCCACGCGCCCGAACACGTATCGCTGCATTGCGCGGAACTGAACGTGCTGATCTCGGGCGACATGCTGTTGCCGCGGATCTCGACCAACGTCGCGGTGCGGCCGATCGACCCTTGGTCGAACCCCTTGCGGCTGTTCCTCGAATCGATCGGGCGCTATCGCGATCTGCCCGAGGAAATCCTCGTCTTACCCTCCCACGGCCTGCCGTTCCGCGGCGCGCACGCGCGCATTGCGCAGCTCGAAGCGCACCACCAGGAGCGGCTCGCCGAACTTCAGGCGGCCTGCGTCGCCTCCCCGCGAACCGCGGCCGAGGTGCTCGAAATCCTGTTCCGCCGCAAGCTCGATACCAGCCAGATTTTCTTCGCCATGGGCGAGGCGATCGCCCACCTGCACTATCTCTACTATGCAGGACGGCTCGCGCGGACCGTCGGCGCCGACGGCGTGGCGCGCTTTGCGCCGGGCTGAGGAGGAAGCATGGACGGCAAGATGCATCCGCTGAATCCCGAGGAGACCGCGCGCGTGCTGCAGGAGGTCGCCGAACGCTCGGCGAAGCTCCTCGGCGAGTTCGCGAAGAAGGATCATTCCTCGAGCTTGTCGGCCGCGGCCGGCGACGAACTCGGCATCGCCAAGGCCTACATGGATCTCTATTCGCGAATGCTCGCGAATCCCGCCGCGCTCACTGCATTTTCCGCAAACATGATGTTCGATTACATGAACCTCTGGCAGTCGAGCTGGATGAAGATGATGGGCATGCAGCCGCCGCCGGTCGCGGTGCCGGCGAAAGGCGACGGTCGCTTCAAGGACGACGACTGGAGCTCCAACTTCCTGTTCGACTACATGAAGCAGTCTTACCTCATCGCTTCGCGCCATATCCAGCATGCGGTGGCGCACGTGGACGGACTGGCCCCCGAATCGGAAAAGAAAGTGGCGTTTTTCACGCGGCAATACGTCGATGCGCTCTCGCCGTCCAATTTCGCGCTCACCAACCCGCAGGTGCTGCGCGAGACGGTCGCCAGCGGTGGCCAGAACCTGCTCAAGGGCCTGAACAACCTGCTCTCGGACATGGACAAGGGCGGCGGCAACCTGCGCATCAGCATGACCGACGAGAAGGCCTTCCAGCTCGGCAAGAACGTCGCCACCACGCCGGGCAAGGTCGTCTACCAGACCGAGCTGATGCAGCTGATCCAGTTCGAGCCGACCACCAGGGAGGCCTGCAAGACGCCGCTGGTCATCATCCCGCCCTGGATCAACAAGTACTACATCCTCGACCTGCGGGAGAAGAACTCCTTCATCAAGTGGGCGCTGGATCAGGGTCATACCGTGTTCGTGCTGTCCTGGGTCAACCCGGATGCGCGGCTCGCGCAGATGGGCTTCGAGGACTACATGAAGCAGGGCCCGCTCGCCGCGCTGGATGCGGTGGAGAAGGCGACCGGAGAGCGGCAGGTGAACTTCATCGGTTACTGCCTGGGGGGCACGCTGCTCGGCGCCACCCTGGGTTTTCTTTCACAGAAGAACCAGATCGACAGGGTGCGCAGCGCCACGTTCTTCGTCAGCCTGCTGGATTTCTCGGCGCCGGGCGACCTGGGTGTGTTCATCGACGAGGCGCAGGTCGACAACCTCGAAAAGAAGATGAACGAGCGCGGCTACCTCGAGGGCTC
>JBBPIU010000142.1:0-6654 GCA_038040245.1 Pseudomonadota bacterium
TTCCAGGCGTATATACAGTGTGTAAATGCGCTTTACGTGGGATGAGCGAAAGCGAAAAGCAAATCTCCGAGATCACGGGTTTGACTTCGCCGACGCCAGGCGCGTATTTGAAGGGTTCACGACGACCTACGAAGATGACCGCTTTTCCTATGGCGAGCAGCGTTTCGTCACCTTAGGCCTGCTGAATGGAGTCGCAGTTTCAATCGTGCACCTGGAATCCCGCGAACGCATTCACGTGATCTCGTTTCGGCGAGCGACTAGACATGAAGAACTCTTCCTCTTCAAAAACCTCTAAGACCGATTGGAGGCGCGTCAAATCCATGAAAAACCGTGACATCAAAATCACGACCGAGCATCCCGAGCTGGATGTCAATCACATCGCCCGGGTCATCGTACGCAAGGGTCTGAAGCCTGTTGAAGCGAAGAGGTCCATCTCTCTTCGCGTGGATGCGGAGGTGCTCGCGTGGTTTCAGGCTCAAGGCCCTGGTTATCAAACGCGCATGAACGCTGTACTTAAGGCGTTCAAGGATGCCTCGCTTTAACCTGGCGCCCAGTGCCTCATGTCGCGGAGCGAGGCGGATCGGCGTGTCAGGCGGCCCTGGAAAAACTTCCCGATCGGCGCGTTTAAGTTCGAAGTGCGACGTCGGGTAGCCGCTTGAAGAGTACCTCGATTGGAGTTAGGTAGCCCAGGCATTTACGAGGACGCCGGTTGAGGCGTTTCTCGATGGGCCAGAGGTGGCCTTGCCATAGCCGGCGCAGATCTGCGCCTTTAGGGATGTACTGGCGAATCAAGCCGATGGTGTTCTCGCAGGTCGCTCGCTGATTGGGCGAGCGTGGGTCGGCGAAGAACACGGGGCAGCCGAGCTCGCGCCGGATGTCGGCATAGCGGGTGAACTCCGCACCGTTGTCGAAGGTGATTGAGCGCGCAGGCAGCGGGTCGAGGGCCTGCACGACGCTGTGAGCGATCGCCACGGAGGGCAAGTGTTTGCGGTTGGGACGGCGCAACACCAGGTAGCGGCTCGTGCGCTCTACGAGCGCGAGCAACTGATGATTGGAACGCGAGGAGCCTCGAAGCGTATCGCCCTCCCAGTGCCCAGGCTGGCGCCGATCGCGCGCCTCCGGGGAACGTTGGCGAATGTTAGGTCGCGCATCGCGCCAGGCGGGGTAGTAGGGGTTGAACTGCCGCTGCTCGCGCCGCCACGCGTAGCGCAGATGTCGGAACAGGCGCTTACCTCGAGTGCCCTGTCGACGGATCCAGGCATAGATTGCGGGCGCTGAGGCGGTGGGCTGGCCAAGTAACTTCGCTCGACCGCAAATCTGCTCGGGGGACCAGTCGCGCAGCAACCGACGTGCGATCGAGCGCCACAGAACAGCCGGCTTGCGCGGATGGTTGGCCACCGAGCGGCGAGCTCGCCGCTCGGCGGCCACCTGAGCGTAAGCGGCTGCGTAGCGGCCACCGCCACCGGCGCCACGTCTGCGCTCCCGATAAATGGTCGAGCGGTGAACCTTCAACTTGCGAGCAATCTGAGCAATCGGCGTCGCCTCTTGTGTCAGCCGCTCAATCTGATAGCGTTCCTTCCGGGTGAGGTGCGCGTAGTACATCGGGTTTCCTTTCTTAGACTAGGCATCGAGAAAGGTATACCCGTGCGCATCCTCACCTTTCACTCATCAGGATGTCGCACTTCGTTGTTAAATTCGCAGATCGGGAAGTTTTCGAACCGCTGTTCGACAGGGGAGCGCCCAGCACGGCGTTAAGCGGCACGAACAGGCTTGCCGATGAGCGACGAAACAACCTCCTGCGAATTGTGTGCCCGGGAACAGCTGGTAATCGAGGACTCGCTGGCCTATGTCCGCTACGACAGCAATTCTCTGAGCCGTGGACATGTGCTGGTCGTTCCGAAGCGCCATGTCGCCAATTTTTTTGACCTGAACCCGGAGGAACATGGGGCGATCGTTGCCCTGCTCTGCCAGGCGCAATCGCTGATTCAGGCAGAGCACGCGCCGGATGGATACAACATCGGCGTGAACGTGGGGAAAGCCGGAGGACAGGCGCGCATGCATGTGCACGTGCATCTGATCCCGCGCTACGCGGGCGACGTGCCGGATCCGCGAGGCGGCATCCGGTGCGTACTGGCGGGCAAGCGCCCGGCTCCCTGAGCCGCGCCGTCAAAGATTGCGCAGCACCTGGACCGCCTGGTCCACCCGCTCCACCGCGATCACTTCGATCCCGGCGATCTTTGCTTTCGGCAGGTTGGCCTTGGGCACGATCGCCTTCTCGAAGCCGAGCTTGGCGGCTTCCCGGAGGCGGTCCTGGCCGCGCGGCGCCGGACGCACTTCGCCGGCGAGCCCGATCTCGCCGAACACCACCGTTTTTGCTGCAATGGGTTTATCTGTCAAAGAAGAAACAATTGCCAAAGAAACGGCAAGATCGGCAGCCGGCTCGCCGATGCGCACGCCGCCCACCGCATTCACGAATACATCCTGCTCCCAGGTCGCGATGCCGGCGTGGCGGTTCAGGACCGCGAGCAGCATGGCGAGGCGGTTCTGCTCCAGGCCGACCGAAAGCCGGCGCGGATTGGGCGTATGCGCGCTGTCCACCAGCGCCTGGATCTCCACCAGCAGCGGGCGCGTGCCTTCCAGGGTCGCGAGCACGCACGACCCCGGCACGTACTTCTCGTGGTTGGAAAGGAACAGCGCGGAAGGATTGCTGACCGCGCGCAGGCCCTTGTCGGTCATGGCGAAGACGCCGAGTTCATTCACCGCGCCAAAGCGGTTCTTCACCGCGCGCACCAGGCGGAAGCTCGAATGCGCGTCGCCTTCGAAGTAGAGCACCGTGTCCACGATGTGCTCCAGCACGCGCGGACCGGCGATCGCGCCTTCCTTGGTGACGTGGCCGATGATGAACAGAGCGGTGCCGCTCTTCTTGGCATGGCGCGCCAGCTGCGCCGCGCACTCGCGCACCTGCGCCACCGATCCCGGCGCGGACTGCAACGCCTCGGACCACAGCGTCTGGATCGAATCCACCACCGCCACTTCCGGCCGCTGCGCCTGCAGCGAGGCCACGATGCGCTCGAGCTGGATCTCGGCGATGAGATGAACCGCACGGGCATCGAGCGCCAGGCGCCGGGCCCGCATCGCCACCTGCTCGGCCGACTCTTCACCCGATATATAGAGGGTTTTGCTTGACCCCCCCATGGAAGAAAGAGCCTGGAGTAAAAGCGTCGACTTGCCGATGCCCGGATCGCCGCCGATCAGCACCACCTGCCCCGCCACCAGCCCGCCGCCCAGCACGCGGTCCAACTCGCCGATCCCGGTGGACAGGCGCTCGAGTTCCCGCGTCGCCACGTCCTGCAGCGCAACCGCGCCCGGCGCCGCGCCCGACAGGCGCTTCACCGAGCCCCGCTCGGACACCGTCTCGGTAAGCGTTGCAGCGGCGCCGCAGGACGGACAGGCGCCGAACCACTGCAGCGCGGTCGCGCCGCAGTCAGAGCAAACGTAGGCGGATTTGGTTCTTTTCAAGTTCGGAATTTTTATTTTTTACAAGAAATATAACTGAATCAAATCTCGACAATCGGCACGCGCGGCGCAAGCGCGCACAGGAGTTCATAGCTCACCGTGCCGGCGGATTGGGCCACCTCGTCGCAGGGCAGGCCCTCGCCCCATAGCGTGACCGGCGTCCCTACATAGGCTTCGGGGATGTCGCTGATATCCACGCACAGCAGGTCCATCGAGACCCGGCCGACGGTCCCGCTGCGCTGCCCGGCGACGAGCACCGGCGTACCGGAAGGCGCATGGCGCGGATAGCCGTCGGCATAGCCGCAGGCGACCACGCCGATGGTCATCTCCTGCGCCGCTTCGTAGGTCATGCCGTAGCCGACCCGCTCGCCGGCCTGCAGGTGCTGCACGCCGACGATTTCGGAGGCGAGCGTCATCGCGGACTGGAGGCCGATGTCCTCGGCACTCCTGAAAGTGAACGGCGAACAGCCGTAGAGCATGATCCCGGGGCGCACCCAGTCGGCGCGCGCCTCCTCTGGAAAGCGCAGCAGCGCGGCGGAGTTGGCCAGCGAGCGCGGCGCCGGGTTTGCTCCCACTAAGGGCTGCGTCAGCTCGTTGAACCACTGCATCTGCGCGGCGATGCCGCTTGCGCCGTCAGCGTCCGCGAAATGCGTCATCAGCGTCACGGACGCGATGCCCGGATTGCCCTCCAGCGCGTTCCAGGCGAGGCGCACGTTGTCCACCGCAAAACCGAGGCGGTTCATGCCGCTGTTCACCTTGAGGTAGACGTCCAGCGTACCGGCGCGCATGTTCGTATTCGACGCCTTCTCCAGCATCTCGATCTGCTCGATGTTGTGGATCACCGGCGTCAGCCGGTAGCGCAGCAGCAGCGCGATGTCCTCGGGCTTGAAGAAGCCCTCCAGCATCAGGATCGGCTTGTCGATGCCGGCGTTGCGAAGGCGCAGCGCATCCACGAAGTCCAGCAGCGCGAATCCGTCAGCTTCCCGCAAGGCCTGCGCGACGCGCAGCAGCCCGTGCCCGTAGGCATCGGCCTTGATCACCGCCCAGACCTTCGCCGCGCCGGCATGCTTGCGCGCGATCGCGAGGTTGTGCGCAAGCGCCGCAGCGCTGATGGTTGCGCGAATCGGTCTGGGCATGAGGCGCAGGATACCCGCCGGACGGACAAAGGTCATCCAGGCGTGCTATAAAACCGCCCCACATGGGATCGGGCTTCTACACCATCATGGCGGCGCAGTTTTTTTCGTCGCTCGCCGACAACGCGCTGTTGGTCGCGGCGATCGCGCTGCTGGCGCAGGCCGACTCGCCCGCGTGGCTCACGCCTTACCTGAAATTCTTCTTCGTCATTTCCTATGTGGTGCTCGCGCCCTACGTCGGCGCCGTCGCCGACCGGCTGCCCAAGGGCACCGTGATGTTCATTGCGAACACCATCAAGATCGCCGGCTGCGCCATGATGCTGTTCGAGGTCAACCCGCTCGCGGCCTACGCCGTGGTCGGCCTCGGGGCGGCCGCGTACTCGCCGGCCAAATACGGCATCCTCACCGAGTACCTGCCGCACTCGAAGCTGGTGATGGCCAACGGCTGGATCGAAGGATTGACGGTGACTTCGATCATCCTCGGCGTGGTTCTCGGCGGCATGTTGATCCGCACCGGGGTCGCCGACGCGCTGCTCGGTTTGGACCTGCCCTTCATCGACACGGGGATCGACACCCCGCCCGATGCCGCGATCGCGATCATCATCGTGATCTACGCCATTGCGGCGTGGTTCAACCTCTACATACCGCGCACTGGCGTGGCGATGAAGCCGCTGCCGGCCCATCCGCTAGAGACCCTGCGCGACTTCGTGCGCTGCGTCGAGAGCCTCTGGCGCGACAAGCTCGGCCAGATCTCGCTCGCGGTGACGACGCTGTTCTGGGGCGCCGGCGCCACCCTGCAGTTCATCGTCATCGACTGGTCGAGCACCGCGCTCGGCTACAACCTGTCAGACGCATCCATCCTGCAAGGCGTATGCGCCTTCGGCATCGCGCTGGGCGCGGTGTTCGCCTCGATGCGCGTGCGCCTGGACCATGCGGTGAAGGTGATCCCGCTCGGCATCGCGATGGGCCTGATCGTGATCCTGATGGACGTGGTGCGCGACGTCTGGCTCGCGGTACCGCTGATCGTGCTGATCGGCGGCCTGGCCGGGTTCTTCGTCGTGCCGATGAACGCGCTGCTGCAGCACCGCGGCCACCACCTCGTCGGCGCCGGGCGCTCGATCGCGGTGCAGAACTTCAACGAAAACGCCTCGATCCTGGTGATGATCGCGCTGTATTCGATCCTGCTCGCATCCGGCCTGTCGATCTACTGGGTGATCGCGCTGTTCGGCCTGTTTGTCGCGGGCACCATGGCGATGGTGCTGCGCTGGTATCACTACAACCGCCGCATGCACGCGGAGCAGATCGACAAGCTGCTCGCCTTCGCCCGCGCCGAAAGCGGCCACCACTAGAAAAAGGGGGTCAGAACAACATTTCCGCAACTGCCGTTGAGATTTTCAGGTGGCAGAGGAAATGTTGTTCTGACCCCCTTTTTTTTCCATCGTCTCTACCGCGAACAGCAGGTCGGCCCAGGACTTTGCTTTGTCCGGCAGGTTCCGCAGCAGGTAGGCCGGGTGGTAGGTGACGATCAGCGGCACGCCCGCGTAGCGGTGGACCTTGCCGCGCAGGCTGGCGATCGTGGCATCGGTGCCGAGCAGCGTCTGCGCGGCGAAGCGCCCCATCGCCAGGATCAATTTCGGCTGGATGAGTTCGATCTGCCGCAGCAGGTGCGGCGAGCACTTCGCGACCTCGTCGGGCGCCGGATTGCGGTTGCCGGGCGGCCGGCACTTGAGCACGTTGGCGATGAAGACGTTGTTGTCGCGGCCAAGACCGATCGCGGCCAGCATGTTGTCGAGCAGCTTGCCGGCCTGGCCGACGAAGGGTTCGCCGAGCCGGTCCTCCTCCGACCCCGGCGCCTCGCCCACCAGCATCCACTGCGCCTTTTCGCCGCCGACGCCGAATACCGTCTGGCTGCATCCCGCGCGCAGCTTGCAGTCGGTGCAGCCCGCGACTTTCGCCTTCAGCTGCGCCCAGTCCATGCGCAGGATTTCACTTTCCTGCGTAACCC
>JBBPIU010000143.1:0-6548 GCA_038040245.1 Pseudomonadota bacterium
GGGACTCGCCGCGGACCGCTGGAACCTGCTGCATCCGGAGGACAAGGCGCGCGTGCCCTATTTAACGCAGTGCCTCGAGAAGCGCAGCGGCCCGGTGGTCGCCGCGAGCGACTACATGAAGACCTTCGCCGACCAGATCCGGCCGTTCATCCCGAAAGATGCGGCGAAAGACCGGGTCTACAAGGTGCTCGGCACCGACGGCTTCGGCCGTTCGGACTCGCGCGCCAAGCTGCGCCACTTCTTCGAGGTGAACCGCACCTTCATCGTCATCGCGGCGCTGAAAGCGCTGGCCGAATCGGGTGAAGGCAAGGCGAAGACGGTGACCGAGGCGATCAAGAAGTACGGCATCGACCCCGACAAACCGGACCCCACCACCGTATGAAGGACGTCCTCGTTCCGGACATCGGCGACTTCAAGGAGGTCGAAGTCATCGAAATTCTGGTCAAGCCCGGCGACACGGTAACCAAGGAGCAGTCGCTGGTGTCGCTCGAATCGGACAAGGCGACGATGGAGATTCCCGCGCCCGAGGGCGGCGTGGTGAAGGAATTGAAGGTGAAGATCGGCGACAAGGTGTCGAAAGGATCGGTCCTGCTCGCGCTCGAGGCCGACGGTGCCGCGCCCGCGGCGGTCGAGCAAGCGCCTGCTGCTGTCGAGAAAGCGTCTGAAGCGAAACCGGCACCGCAAAAAGAAAGCCCTCCCGTCCCACGGCAGGAGGCGGCGCCTGCGCCTTCGGTCGTCACGCGCGCCGAACCGGTGCCGGCAGAGCCGAAGGACGCGGTGCAATCGCTGCCCCATGCGAGCCCGTCGATCCGCAAATTCGCGCGCGAGCTGGGCGTGGACCTCGCCCGCGTGCAAGGCAGCGGGCCGAAGGGACGGATCGTCAAGGAAGACGTGCAGTCCTTCGTCAAGGGCGTGCTGGCAGGGAAGCCCTCGCCTGCAGCGGCCCCGGCGGGCAAGGGGGGCGGGCTGGACGTGCTGCCGTGGCCGGAGGTGGATTTCGGCAAGTTCGGCCCGGTCGAGCTGAAGGCGCGCTCGCGCATCAACAAGCTCGCGGCCGCCAACCTGCACCGCAACTGGGTGATGATCCCGCACGTCACGCAGTTCGACGAAGCCGACATCACCGAACTGGAGGCGTTCCGCAAGTCGAATACCGCGGAGACCGAGAAGCAGGGCTTCAAGCTGACGATGCTTGCGTTCCTCATCAAGGCGAGCGTGACCGCGCTGCGGCAGTTTCCCGAATTCAATGCCTCTCTCGACAAGACCGGCGAAAACCTGGTCCTCAAGAAGTACTTCCACATCGGCGTGGCCGTCGATACGCCAGTGGGGCTGATGGTGCCGGTGGTGCGCGACGCCGACCGCAAGGGCGTATTCGATCTCGCGATGGAGCTCGCTGAAATCTCCAAACTGGCGCGCGACAAGAAACTCAAGGCCGGCGACATGCAGGGCGGCACCTTCTCGATCTCGAGCCTGGGCGGCATCGGCGGCAGCGCGTTCACGCCGATCATCAATGCGCCCGAGGTGGCGATCCTCGGTGTCTCGCGTTCCGTTTTAAGACCCATCTACTCCGGAAAAGATGAAAAAGGTAAAGACGTCTTTATTGCACGGTTGATGTTGCCGCTGTCGTTGTCCTACGACCACCGGGTGATCGACGGCGCGCTCGCGGCGCGGTTCACGGCGTATCTCGCCAACGTGCTCTCCGACATCCGTCGCACCTTGTTGTAACAACATCAGCAGAAAAACTTCGGAGAAGCCGTGACGCGACGTGAGTTGGTTCTACGTCTCCTGGCCATCAGCATTGCGGCGGCGACGCACGCGGAGGCACAGACCGCCGCATCGCCTCCGCCCCGCGTGGTCTACATTTCCGGGGGTAATGAGGTAAATGCCCGGCCGTTTGTGGACAGCATTCGCAAGGGCATGCGGGAACTCGGGCAGAAGGAGGACAGCACCTTTCGTTTGGAGATTCTGTATGCGAACGGCGATCCTACCCGTGTGCCCGGTTTGATACGCGATGCGGTGGCGAGCCGTCCCGCCGTGCTCATTGTCGCGGGGCTTCTTGCCGCGCGCCACGCCCGCGATGCGACAAAAACGGTGCCTGTTGTCGTGGCAACTTCGAGCGATATGGTGGACGCTGGCGTCGTCAACAGTTATGCGCGCCCCGGAGGAAACATCACCGGCCTCAACGACCTCGCGGACGAACTAGCCGTCAAACGCCTCGAATTGCTCAAGGAGATGCTTCCGGAGGCCTCGCGCTTCGTTCTGCTCGTCAATCCGGACTTTCCTGCGACCCAGAAGATCGAGCGCCGCGTGCGGGCCGCTGCGCGCACGCTCGGGATTGAAGTAATCCGCCTCGATGCCAAAGATCCTGCTTCCCTCGTGATGGCGCTCGAGTCTCTCGAAAAATCGCGCTCCGATGCGCTGCTAGTGGGTGGCGACTCTCTTTTCGCCGTGAGGGCGCGGGAGTTGATCGACCGCGCGAGCGCGGTGCGGATCCCGGTAGCTCACTATTGGCCGGGGACCGCAGAAATGGGAGCGCTCTTCAGCCATCAGGCGGACATCTTTTATAACTTTCAGCGTGCCGCCTACTACGTAGACCGCATCCTGAAGGGCGCCAAGCCGGGCGACCTGCCCATCGAGCAACCGACCCGCTACGAGCTGGTGGTGAACAAGAAAACCGCGAAGGAATTGGGCATCACGATCCCGCCGTCCATCCTTTTTCGCGCTGACAAGGTCATTGAGTGACTGGCGACGCCAACTTTCAAGAAAATGCCAAAAATCGTTGAAGTGAAGGTTCCCGACATCGGCGATTTCAAGGATGTCGAAGTGATCGAAATACTGGTCAAACCGGGCGATTCCGTCGCCAAGGAGCAGTCGTTAATCAGCCTCGAGTCGGACAAGGCGACCATGGAAATCCCGTCGCCCGGGGCGGGCGTGGTGAAGGAAATCTCGCTAAAGATCGGCGACAAGGTATCGCAGGGCTCAGCCATTCTTAAAATGGAAGGCGCGGACGAGCAGCAACCCGCGGCCGCCAGGGCCGAGTCTGCCAAACCCGAGCCAGCAAAATCCGAGCCGGCAAAACCGGAGACGGCGAAACCCGAATCAGTCAAGCCGGCGGCCGCAGCACCGGCTTCCCAAGCCGCCTCCAACTTCGATTGCGATGTGCTGGTGCTTGGTTCCGGGCCAGGCGGCTATTCGGCAGCGTTCCGCGCCGCCGACCTCGGCATGAAGACGATCCTGGTCGAGCGCTACCCGGTGCTTGGCGGCGTGTGCCTGAATGTCGGCTGCATTCCGTCCAAGGCGCTGCTGCACACGGCAGCGGTCATGGACGCCGCAAGCGAGTTGGCCGAGCACGGCATTGCTTTCGGCGAACCGAAAATCGACATCCACAAGTTGCGTGCCTTCAAGGGCAAGGTCGTGGGCAAGCTCACCGGCGGCCTCGCTTCGATGGCCAAGATGCGCAAAGTGACTGTTGTGCGGGGGGTTGGGAAGTTTGCCGGCAAGAATTCAATTGAAGTTGAAGGCAAGAAAATCAGTTTCGCCAATGCCATCATTGCCGCCGGCTCGCAGGCGGCGAGCTTGCCGTTCCTGCCCGAGGATCCGCGCATCGTCGACTCGACCGGCGCGCTCGAGCTGCGCAGCCAGCCAAAGAGGCTGCTCGTCATCGGCGGCGGCATCATCGGGCTGGAGATGGGCACGGTCTACTCGACGCTGGGCGCGCGCCTCGATGTGGTGGAGATGCTGGATGGCCTGATGCTGGACGCGGACCGCGATCTGGTCGCCGTATGGCAGAAGTTCAACGCCGGCCGCTTCGACAACATCATGTTGAAAACGAAGACGACGAAGGCGCAAGCAACGCCGCAGGGAATAAAGGTGTGGTTCGAAGGCGAGAAAGCGCCGAAGGAGCCGCAACTGTACGACATGGTGCTGGTTTCGGTCGGCCGCACGCCGAACGGCAAGAAAATCGGCGCCGAGAACGCGGGCGTGGCGATCAACGAACGCGGCTTCATTCCGGCCGATAGCCAGATGCGCACCAATGTCGCCAACATCTACGCCATAGGGGACATCGCGGGCAATCCGATGCTCGCGCACAAGGCGGTGCACGAAGGGCACGTTGCGGCGGAAGCGGCGGCGGGCCTGAAATCCCACTTCGACGCGCGCGTCGTTCCCTCGGTCGCCTACACCGATCCCGAGATCGCCTGGGTCGGCGTCACCGAGGACGAGGCGAAGAAGGCGGGTACGAAAATCGGCGTCGCGAAGTTTCCCTGGGCAGCTTCCGGGCGCGCGATCGCCAACGCGCGCGACGAAGGCTTCACCAAGCTCATCTTCGATGCCGAGACCCACCGCATCGTGGGCGGCGGCATCGTCGGCACGGGCGCGGGCGACCTGATCAGCGAACTCGCGCTGGCGGTCGAGATGGGCGCGGACGCCACCGATATCGGCAAGACCATCCATCCGCACCCGACGCTAGGCGAATCGGTCGGCATGGCCGCCGAGCTGTTCGAGGGCGTCTGCACCGACCTGCCGCCGCAGAGGAAGAAGTAAGCCGTACGAAATGACCCAAGACGAGCTCAAGCGGCAAGTCGCTGAGGCCGCGCTCAAGCACGTGGTAGAGGATGCCGTGGTCGGGGTGGGATCGGGTTCGACGGTTTTCATGTTTATAGAATTTTTATCAAGAATAAAGAACAAAATTGAGGGTGCGGTGGCAGCATCGGAAGCAAGCGCGGAGAGGCTCAAGAAGCACGGCATCCGTGTTTTCGACCTGAACAGCGTGTCCGAACTGCCGGTCTACGTGGACGGCGCGGACGAGATCACCGAACACCTGCACATGATCAAGGGGGGCGGGGGAGCGTTGACGCGCGAGAAGATCATCGCTGCTGTGGCGCAGACTTTTGTCTGCATCTGCGATTCGTCGAAGCTTGTGCCGGTACTCGGCAAGTTCCCACTGCCGGTGGAAGTGATCCCGATGGCGCGCAGCCATGTCGGCCGCGAGATGCTGAGGCGCAAGGCGCAGCCGGTGCTGCGCGAGAACTTCAAGACCGATAACGGCAACCTGATCCTCGACTGCCACGGCCTTACGATCCTCAATCCTCCGGCGCTCGAAGCCGAACTAAACGGCATCGCGGGCGTGGTGACGAACGGGCTGTTCGCGCGCCGCGGCGCGGATGTCCTGCTGCTTGGAACCCCTGACGGGGTGAAGACCTACAAGAAGAAGAGCTAGGTCTGTTGGACGCTACAGACGCTTCAGGAAAATCTTCGAACCACGCTTCCAATTATAGAGCGCCTGGCGCTTCTCGGGCAGCACCGATACGCCGGCTTCCTTGAATCCCTGCGTCAGGAACCAGTGCTGGGCGCGCGTGGTGAGCGCAAAGATGCGCCGGATTTTCATTTCCCTGGCGCGCGCTTCGCAGGCGAGCAGCAGGCGCTCGCCGTAGCCGGCGTCGCGGTATTCTGGCGCCACCGCGAGGCAGGCGAGCTCGGCGCTCTTTTCCTCCGCGAAGGGGTAGAGCGCCCCGCAGGCGAGGATCGAGCCGTCGTGCTCGATCACCTCGAAGTTGGTGATCTCCTGCTCCAGGCGTTCGCGGTTGCGCTTGACGAGCGTGCCGTCGGCTTCCAGCGGTTCGATCAGCGCGAGGATCCCGCCGACGTCCTCGATCTTCGCCGGGCGTAGCCGCTCCACCGGGTCGGCGGTGATCATGGTGCCTACGCCCGAGTGGGTGAAGAGCTCCAGCAGCGTCGCACCCTCGGCGCGGCGCGATACCACGTGCGCGCGGCCGACACTCCCGCGCACGGCGCGCAGCGCATGTTCGATCGCGCGCCTGGTAGGCGCGGCGAGTTTGTCTTTCTTCAGCAACGCCTCGGCCTCGCGCGCAGTGAGCTCGGAAATGATCTGTCCGCGGCGGCCGGTCGGCAGCTGGTCCACATAGAGCAGCAGCTTGTCGGCTTTCAGCGCGCGCGCCACGTTCTCGGCGACGTCTTCCCAGGCCAGGTTGAACACTTCGCCCGTCGGGGAGTAACCGATGTGCGGCACCAGCACCACTTCGCCCGCCTCCAGGCGCCGCGCGATCGCGATGCCGTCCACCTTGCGCACCGTGCCGGTGAACTGGAAATCCACCCCGTCCAGCACCCCGATCGGCTTGGCGGCGATGAAATTGCCCGAGGCGACGCGGATCTGCGCGCCCGCCATCGGCGAATTGGGCAGGCCCTGCGACAGCAGCGCCTCGATCTCGACGCGCAGGGATCCGGCCGCGTGCTTCACCACGACCAGCGATTGCGCGTCGGTGATCCGCAGCCCCTTGGAGTAGCGCGAGCGAAGTCGTTTCGCGCGCATCTCGGCCTCGATCTGCGGCCGCGCGCCATGCACCAGCACCAGCCGGATGTCCAGCGCGGCGAGCAGGTTGAGATCGTGCAGGAACCGGACGAAGCGGCCCCGCTCGGCGATCAGTTCGCCGCCGAAGCCGAAGACGAAAGTGCGGCCGCCGAACGCGTGCACATACGGCGCCACCTGGCGGAACCAGCGCACGAAAGCTTCCGGATGCGGCAGCGTGCTCATG
>JBBPIU010000144.1:0-6515 GCA_038040245.1 Pseudomonadota bacterium
CGATTGGTAGACGATGCGGGTTTTTGCCTGGAGTTTCCTGTCAAGTTCCAGTTTTGCTTCGGACTGCAATACCACGATCCTGTCTGCTATCTCAAGCGAATGGCGCGCTTCGCGGGAGGCCGGCAGATCGCGGTACAGGTCGGTGCCGGTCAGCGTCACCACCAGGGGACTGTCCGGGTACTGCTTTCGGTATGCGACGACCGATGCATGGCTGCGGCGCGCGTGCAGCGCCAGCAGCAGGTCGCTGGGCTTGCCGTCCCATTGCACCATCACCGAAACCCGGTGCCCGAGCGTGCGTAGAAATCCCGCCCAACGTTGGGCAGTGTGGCGGTTGCCGTTGCGCGCGCCGGCGCGGGCGGGAGTAACGATCGAAATATGGGCCATGGGGCTGGGCTAGACTTGTGCCCGATGTTAGCCGACCCCCGCTTCTCCAACCCTTCGCAGCTGGAACGCGATCTGCTGGATGCCCGCGCGCGCGCCCTGCACGTCACCGGCGATCTCGATGGCGAGCGCCTGCTCGGCCCGAAGCTGGCGATCGTCAATCCGCCGCTGTGGGAAATCGGCCACCTTTCCTGGTTCCAGGAGCGCTGGTGCCTGCGGTTGCGAGCGGACGGCACGCTCGGCGATTCGATCCTGCCGAATGCGGATGCGCTCTACGATTCTTCCGCGGTGGCGCACGACACGCGCTGGGACCTGCCGCTGCCCGATCTCAAGGCGACCCGCGCCTACGGCGAAGAGGTGCTGGACCGTGTGCGCGAGCGCCTCGCGCGCGAAGGCGAGAGCGCGGCGCTGCAATACTTCGTGCAGCTTGCGATTTTCCACGAAGACATGCATGCCGAGGCGTTTCACTACACTCGGCAGACATTAGGATATTCAGAGCCTGTTTTTGAATTTCATCCAGGACAACAATCAAAAGGCGACATCGAAATCGCTGGTGGAACATTTGTGCTCGGCGCAAAACCGGACAGCGGCTTCGTCTTCGACAACGAGAAATGGGCGCACGAAGTCGGGATCGCGCCGTTCCGCATCGCTCGCTCGCCTGTTACGAATATGGAGTACCTGGCCTTCGTCGAGCAGGGCGGCGCCGCGCCGCGCTATTGGAAGAAGGAGGGCAGCCAATGGCTGCAGCGACGCTTCGAGCGCTGGCTGCCGCTTTTGCCGGACGCACCGGTGATGCATGTCGACTGGCACCAAGCGCAGGCCTACTGCCGCTGGGCGAAACGGCGCCTGCCCACCGAGGCCGAGTGGGAACTTGCCGCGTCCTCGGGAAGGATTCCGCGGCAGGCAGGCGTCTGGGAGTGGACCGCGAGCACCTTCAAGCCCTATCCGGGCTTCGTGGCCGATCCGTACAAGGAGTATTCGGAGCCCTGGTTCGGCACCCACAAAGTGCTGCGCGGCGGGAGTTTCGCCACGCCCGCACGCCTGCTGCGCGCGACCTTCCGCAACTTTTACACGGCGGAGCGTGGCGATGTTTTCTCGGGCTTAAGAACGTGCGCAATGGGACAGGGGTAAAATCTCTTCATGGCATCCGTTCCGATACTTCCTGAACTACAAAAAATTCGCCTGACGGAGTTCAGCCACGGCGGCGGCTGCGGCTGCAAAATTGCGCCTGCCGTTCTCTCCGAACTGCTTGCCGCGACCCCGATCCGCGGGCTGCCCAAGGCGCTGCTGGTCGGTACCGAGACCTCGGACGATGCGGCGGTCTACAAACTGAACGACACCCAGGCGCTGGTCGCGACCACGGATTTCTTCACGCCGATCGTCGACGATCCTTACGACTTCGGGCGCATCGCGGCGACCAATGCGATCTCCGACATCTACGCCATGGGCGCCAAGCCGATTTTCGCGTTGGCGCTGGTCGGCATGCCGCTGGAAAAACTGCCGCTCGAGGTGATCGGCAAAATTCTCGCCGGCGGCGAATCGGTGTGCGCGGAAGCCGGCATCCCGATCGCGGGCGGCCACTCCATCGACGTGCTCGAGCCGATCTACGGCCTGGTGGTGCTCGGGCTGGTGCATCCGGACAAGGTGAAGCGCAACAGCTCGGCCCGGGCGGGCGACGTGCTCATCCTCGGCAAGCCGCTGGGCGTCGGCATCCTTTCGGCGGCGCTCAAAAAGGGCAAGCTGTCGGACGCCGGCTACGCCGCGATGATCGAGTCCACCACCAAGCTCAACACCCCGGGCGAAGCCCTCTCCGAAATGTCGGAGGTGCACGCGCTCACCGACGTGACCGGGTTCGGCCTGGCCGGCCACCTGCTGGAAATCTGCCGGGGCTCGAAGCTGTCCGCCGAAGTTGCTTTTTCAAGTATTCCAATTCTTGATGAGGCCTTGAGCTGGGTGAAACAGGGCGTCGCCACCGGTGCCTCGGACAGGAATTGGAAGGGCTACGGGCAGGACGTCTCGCTGCCCGCCGGCGCGCCGGATTGGCAGCGCAAACTGATTACTGATCCCCAAACCAGCGGCGGGCTGCTGGTGGCCTGTGCGCCGGAGGCGGAGCAGGCCGTACTCGCCGAGTTCGCCAAGTGCGGCTTCGCCCATGCGCGGCGCATAGGTCGGCTCGCTACCGGCGCGGCGCGGCTGAACTTCTCCTGATCCTCATTTGGTGCCCGATTGCACCCCAACCATACAAGCGGTCATTCCCGCCGACTGTGACTTGGAGGCGTCGGTTCGAGCCCTAATCGTGGCGCCAATCAACTCGATGAAGCGCCGATCTTGGATACGGACGCAATCTTGACCACTGTGGCCGCGAACCCCGTTTGCGGCAGCTTCATCTTCACGCTCCGCTGATGCGGAAATACTTTGCTCGGGCGGCAGGTTCCCGCGCCAGATCGCCCATCAGGGACTCACGGCGTACCTGACGAGGTGCGGCCGGCCGGTCTCTGGATTGATCCCGAAGCTGATCGTTCCCGCGCCCGTGAGCACATGCGTATCGTTGCGCACCATGCGGGTCGTGCCGGCGGAGTCGGCGACGTAGGTGCCGTTGCTGCTCTGATCGGTCAGGGAGAAGCGCACGTTACGGTATTCGATCCGGGCGTGCAGCCGCGAGACCATGCCACTCTGGATGACGATGCCACTCAGTTCCCCGCGCCCCACTGTTAGCGACGGGTGCTTTTCGGTAACTTCCACCTCGTGCGCACCCCAGGTGAGCACGAGGCGATGCGGCGCGCAGGCCGGCGACGCTGGCCAGATTGCTTCGACATGCAGGTGACTGTTCACTATGCCAAAAACTGACGCGCGGTCACTCGGCACAGCGTGTCCCGCAACTTAAGCAGGGCCGCCTCAATTGCGCCTTCGCGCTCGATGACCTTCGTTGCAAACTCCCGCTTGTTCGCGTCGATCTTGTTAACGCGTTCATTGACCAGCCCTTGCAGGATGGCTATTTGCACGAGGTCTACTGCGAGCACTGTTTTGGCGTGTTTCATGGTGAAGGATGCGCGTAATCCGTGTATCAGTGGGCAAGGAATTGCTACCAGGTGTAACGGTCAAGCGCCCGCGTCGAAGAACGGCCTAACAGCCTGTAACAGGCTCGAACATGGCGGTTCACGACGAATGACCGCATTGGGTCGAAAGCAATGGGATGGACCCCTCCTCACCTAATCGGCATCGAGGTGCCAGACTGGAAGCGGTACCCACCAGTCAACGGAGAGAAGGAGTCCACCATGAAGCTTATTCACGTTGGGGTTGATTTGGCAAAGAGCGTGTTTCAAGTTCACGGCGTAGACCGCAAGGAGAAGGCGCTCTGGCGCCGGCGGCTGAGGCGGGAGAACTGGCTCGAGGTGTTGCGCGAGACAGTGGAGCCAGACTGCGAGATCGGGATGGAGAGCTGTGGCGGCGCGCACCACTGGGCGCGCAAGCTGCAGGAGAAGGGGTTTGCGGTGAAGTTGATTGCGCCGCAGTTTGTTAAGCCCTATGTGAAGAGCCACAAGAACGACGCTAATGACGCTGAGGCGATCTGCGAGGCGATGGGCCGGCCCTGGATGCGGTTTGTAGCGGTGAAGACGGTTGAGCAACAGGACATCCAGGCCGCACACCGCATTCGTTCGGAGTTGAACAAACAGCGCACCGCAAAAGCCAACCAGATCCGCGGCCTGGTGGCCGAGTACGGGCTGGTCGCGCCCAAGGAGATCGTGCATTTGCGAAGGGCGTTACCGTGTTGGCTGGAAGATGCCCAGAATGGCTTGAGCGAGCGGTTCCGCCGGCTACTGAACGGGCTGTGGGGTGATCTGAGGGCACTCGATGATCGGATGGCAGAACTCGACCGCGAAATCGTGCTGATCGCGCAGGGCGATCCGGTCGCAAAGCGCCTGCAGCAGCTGCGCGGGGTTGGACCGGTGATCGCAACCGCGCTGGTAGCGGCGGCGGGTAATGGGGAGTCATTCGCCAACGGCCGGCAGATGTCGGCTTCGTTCGGGTTGACGCCCAAGCAGCACAGCTCAGGGGGCAAGGAGCGGCTGCTGGGCATCAGCAAACGAGGCGACGCCTATCTGCGGTCCTTACTGATTCACGGGGCGCGCTCGGTGATCCGAACCGCCAAGGCAAAGGACGACCGGCTCAGTCAGTGGATCACCCGTCTGGCCGCGCGTCGGCACCCGAACGTCGTAGCCGTGGCGCTGGCCAACAAGACCGCACGCATGGCCTGGGCGATGCTGAGAAATGGCACGGATTACGAACCTGACCGGGTTGCGGGCTGAGGCCTTCACCAAAGCCGGCTCACCGATTCACGTTGTAAGCAAAAGCAAGGAGCATCTCACTCACGATTGCAAAGCAAACTGAACGATGGCGAACAGGTCGAACCGGCGCCGGGAGAACCCGAGAATGACTACGTGCGACAAGCACGAAGAAGCGATGGGGCCCCGGCGCGCGAATAGCCCATCATGGCCCGAGATCGGTAACCCGATCCAGCACTTAGAGGCCGGATATACGTGTGCAGTCGTACCCTACCGCCAGAGAACAGCGTGCTTGCAAACCGAGGAGGGGTCCATATACGGTCATTCGATTACCCGGTCGGCGTGCGGCCCGTGCATAGCCGCTCGCAACCAAAGCGCCAAACAAAGGGGGTCAACTCCAAAGGTCTCCGACGCGCAGAATGAGACATACTGCCCGGGCACATCGAGCGGAGGAGTCGGCGGTGCGATGGATGATGCTGCTGGTCCTGTTCCTGGTCCGTCTCGCGATGGGCTATCAGTTTCAATCGGTGGCTTCCACGTCCTCGCAATTGGTCGATGTTTTTGGGCTCAGTTACGCTGAAGTTGGCACGCTGATCGGCTTTTTTTTGCTTCCGGGTGTCTTCATCGCGATTCCCAGCGGCGCGCTGACACGCGCGGTCACTGACAAGAACCTGCTAATGGTCGGAGCGCTGGCAATGGCGGCCGGTGCCTTCGTGATGGGGTCCGCAACAAGTGCTTCTGAACTCTATGCCGGGCGGCTGATCACCGGAGTGGGCGGCACGATATTCAACGTGATTCTCACCAAGATGGTGACGGATTGGTTTATCGGGAAGGAGATCGTGCTCGCGCTGGCCCTGATGCTGACCGCGTGGCCTGTCGGCATTGCACTCGGGCTGCTGACACACGGCCAGATCGCGGGTGCCCACGGCTGGAACTTGGTGATGCACGTCACGGGCGTTGCCGCATTGGCGGCTCTAATCCTGACGGCGGCGTTCTATCGGGCACCGCCATCGTCCGCGACGGCGAACACCGCGCCACTACGGTTCGGACTTCCGTCGCGCCAGCTTGTTCACATGAGTATCGTCGGTCTAGGCTGGACCCTGTACAACGCTGGCTTCATCGCTGTGGTCAGCTTTGCTCCGGGCGCGCTGGTCTCGGCTGGCTATGAACATGGGGCTGCCCATTCCGTCACTAGCCTGTTCATGTGGGCCACGTTGATCTCCCTGCCGCTCGGTGGGCGTTTGCTGAATTCAATTGAGTACATCACACCCGCCATAGCGGTGTCATTGCTGACGGCTTCAGCTTCGATCGTTGCCATTTCCTTCGGGATGGTGCCCGTGGCGATGTTCATCGTGCTGGGGATTTTTGCGGGGATACCAGGAGGAGCGCTCGTATCCCTATCGACTGAGGCGGTGAGTCCCGAGAACAGAGGCCCGGGGCTCGGTATCTTCTATACCTGGTACTACGCTGGCATGACCGTATCGCCTGTATTTGCGGGCTGGCTTCGCGACTGGACTGAGAGCACGAAGGCGCCCATGCTTTTCGCGGCGTTACTGTTGGTGAGTGTGGTGTTTTGTGTCGGGATACTGCGCATGCTGCAAGCCAGATGGCCCATTCACGATCAGGCATCCCCGGTAGGGGGTGCGGGCTGAGCGTAAGTGGCGCCTAGCGGATTGCGTGTTGCTGCTTGGACTGAGAAGGTCCGCCTTGGGGTCGAAAGCGGTCACTCAACTACCCGTTCGCTGCACTGCGGTAAGGAATCGCCAGAGCGCCCTGAATGGCCGCTACCGGTCAAGAGCGGTCATTCAGGTTTGGCTAATCGTAGTCTGGAGTCACTAGTGCTCTCCGCCC
>JBBPIU010000145.1:0-6502 GCA_038040245.1 Pseudomonadota bacterium
TTGAATTGAAGGCGGGAGTGGAACAGCTGATCGAGAAGCTGGCAGCCGCCGGCGCGCACGTCTACATCCCGCGCAAGGACCTCGACTACGCGATCACTGTCGGCCTGCGGATGCTCACGCTGCGCCGCCTGGTGGAGGAAAAGGACGGACTCTACGCCGTGCGGCCGATCGAACTGCCATTGATTCGCTACTACGCCAACTCGATCGCGCACCTGCTGCCGTAACGCGGCGCTGGCGAAGGTCAGCGCCGCTCAAGGTCGCGGTTTGCTTCCTGCACGTCGCGACGCAGCCTCTCGCGCTGCTCGAAGCGGGCCGGGTCGATGCCGCGCCGCTCGCGCTGTTCGCGCCAGCGCTCTCGCGCTTCGTCGCGCGTCATGTTCCCGTTGTGCACCTGTTCGCGCAGGCGCTGGCGTTCCTCCCAACTCATGCGCCGCTCGGGCGGCGGCATCGGGTGCTGGTACTCGCGTTGGACGTAATGGCCCGGTTGCCCGCCGCGTTGCCCGCCGTTTAACCCATACGGGCGCCCCGGACCGGGCTGGGCGAGCGCCGGTCCAAGCACCACGGCAAGCAGGAGGGCAACGAGCGATCTCATGGTTTGGAGGATGGTACGCGGGCCCGGCCGCCGCAGAATGCTGTGCATCCCGAAATTTGTAACAATTCGTGTCCACGAAGGACGGGGGTAACACGTTGTTGCATCGTGGTGAGCGCATCAATGTACCCTGCCGACCCATGGCTGAGCTGAAAAAGAGAATCCTCGTTGTGGACGACGACCAGCGCCTGCGCGAGCTGGTGGTGCGCTACCTGGGCGAGCAGGGTTTCGAGGCGCGCGCGGTGCCTGACGCCGCGGGCATGGACAAGCACTTGGCACGCGAGCGCTACGACCTGGTGGTGTTGGACCTGATGCTGCCAGGCGAAGACGGTCTGGCGATCTGCCGTCGCCTGCGCGCCGTGGCCAACGGGCCCGCCATCGTGATGCTGACCGCGAAGGGCGACGAGGTGGACCGCATCGTCGGCCTGGAGATGGGCGCCGACGACTATCTGCCCAAGCCTTTCAATCCGCGCGAACTGGTCGCCAGGGTAAACGCGGTGCTGCGGCGCAAGCAGCCCGCCGGTCCGCCGGGCGCGCCCGCCGCGGACACCGAGATCCACCGCTTCGGCGCCTTCGAGTTCAACCTCGCGACGCGCAGCCTCGCGCGCGACGGCAAGCCGGTGGCGCTGACCACGGGCGAGTATTCGGTGCTGAAGGTCCTGATGCAACACCCGCGCCAGCCGCTGTCGCGCGACAAACTGATGGAACTCGCGCGCGGCCGGGAATACGGCGTCTTCGACCGCTCGATCGACGTGCAGATCTCGCGCCTGCGCAAGATCGTCGAGGCAGATCCCGCGCATCCGCGTCACATCCAGACGGTATGGGGCTTCGGCTACGTGTTCGTACCGGACGGCAATCCGCAGGCAGGCTGAGGGAACGAGCGGATGAGCCGCCGCATTTTCCGAGCATGAGCCTTTTCTCGCGCTCATTCCTGCTGATCGCGCTGCTGATCCTCGCCTCGGCGGCCGCCACCGTCCAGCTCTATCGCGTCTACGAGCGCGAGCCCCGCGCCCGCGAACTCGCGCAGCAGACGGTGAGCATCGTCAATCTCACCCGCGCGGCGCTGGTGAACGCCGATCCCGTCCTGCGGCGCAACCTGCTGATCGAAATCAACGAGCGGGAGGGCATTCGCCTCGCGCCGGTCACCGGCGACGAAGTACTCGAGCCCTTGCCGAAGGACGCCCTGTTCGAACTCGTTTCGGAAAGAATCCGCAAGGCGCTGGGCAACACCACCCGCTTCGCCTATGCGCGCGACCGCGTCGAAGGCTTCTGGGTGAGCTTCACCATCGACGAGGATGACTACTGGGTGATGCTGCCCCGCGAGCGCTTCGAGCCGCCGTTCGGCCTCGAGTGGCTGGGCGGCGGCCTCGCCTTGCTCGGCCTGGCGCTGGGTGGCGCCTGGCTGATCGCCTCCACGCTGAGCCGGCCGCTGGGCGCGATCGCCGCCGCCGCGCGCGAAGTGGGCCGCGGCCAGCCGCCCGCCCCGCTCGCCGAGACGGGCCCGAGGGAAATGCGCACCGTGTCGGTCGCGTTCAATCGCATGGCGGGCGACCTTGCGGCGATGGAACGCGAGCGCGCCATGGTGCTGGCCGGCATTTCCCACGACCTGCGGACGCCTTTGTCGCGCCTGCGCCTGGCGATCGAAATGAGCGGCGCCGACAGGGAAACCGCCGAAGGCATGGGCATGGACGTCGAGGAGATGGACCAGGTGATCGGCCAGTTCCTCGCCTTCGCGCGCGGCGAGGACGAACCGCTGCTCGAAGGCGATTTGAACGCCCTGATTTCGGAAATTGTCGAGGGTTACCGGAAACGGGAACAGGCAATTTCGTTCACCTCCGGAATTCATTCGACTCTGCGGTTCGCTCCCCTGGCGGTGCGACGCGCCGTCACCAATCTCATCGACAACGCATTGCATTACGCCGGCGGTGCGATCGAGGTCGGGACGCGGCGCGACGGCGCACTGGTGCTGATCGAGGTCATGGACCGCGGCCCCAGCGTGCCGCAGAGCGAACTCGAGCGCCTGAAGCGGCCCTTCACGCGCCTGAGCGAGGCGCGCAGCGGGCGCGGCGGCGCCGGGCTCGGGCTCGCCATCGTCGACCGGATCGCGCGCGCGCACGGCGGACGCTTCGAGCTTGCCGCGCGCGAGGGCGGCGGGCTGGTGGCGCGCCTCGGCCTCGCGTCTACGTTATCCGGGTAAAACCCGGTCAGCTTTTCTTCGGATCCCGCGCGGCTTCAGCCAGCAGCCAGTTGCGGAACGCGGCGACGTCGGGGCGATCCGCCGTGTCCTCGCCGCTGACGATGTGATAGGCGAACTTGAGCGGCAGGGAAAGCTTGAGCGGCGCGACCAGCCTTCCGGCGGCGAGGTCGGATTCGGCAAGCACCGGCATCCCGAGCGCGACGCCCATGCCTTCGGCTGCGGCTTCCAGCGCGAGCATGGCGTGGCTGAAGCGCAACCCGTGCGACGTATCGGCGCCCGACAGGCCCGCCGCCTCGTACCACGCGTCCCAGAGCTGCCGGCCGTCATCGAACGTGACGTTGTCGTGGATCAGGACGTGATGCTTCAGGTCCGCCGCCGAGCGCAACGGCTGTGCTCCCTCGATCAACCGCGGGCTGCACATGGGCGTTACCGCAACCGGCAACAGCTTGTCGACGCGGAATCCGGGATAGTCGCCGGTGCCGAAGCGCACCACGATGTCGGCGTCTTCCACCGGCGGGCCCGCCACCGCGTCCCGCGCCGCGAGTTCGTCCCTGTTTGGATCGATCAGGCGCGTGCTCGCGTTGATGCGGACGTCGAGTTCCGGCTGCGCGCTGACGAAACGGTGCAGCCTGGGCGCCAGCCAGCGGGTCGCGAACGAAGGCGCCACGCTTACCGCCAGGGTCCCCGAGTCCTCTATCGCGCGCAGCTCTTCGAGCGCTTCGCCGAAGCGTTCGAAACCCTCGCGCAACTTGGGCAGAAACGCACGCCCCGCCCGGGTCAACTCCAGGCCCCGCGCCAGCCGCCGGAACAGGCGCTGGTCGAGGTGCCCCTCCAGTCCTTTCACCTGGTGGCTTACCGCTGCCGGGGTGACGTGCAGCTCTTTTGCCGCCATGGCGAAGCTCAGATGGCGCGCCGCCGCCTCGAAGGCGCGCAACGCATTCAGGGGCGGAAGCCGTTGGAGAGTCTTGAGCTTAACCATACAATTCCTATTGCCATCCGAAAGAAAATATAAATTGCTGCGTCGCAACCAAGTAACCGATACCGAGTCAATATGGTACGCGTTAAAACAGTGTTTTACAACAGTTATATGTCCAGAAGCAGTAATAGTGCAGCGCACACATAACCGGTCGGAAGGCAACAGAAAAGGAGCATAGCGATGAATGAAAAGATTAGCAAAACTAACTCTGACCTGGTCAAGCGCTTGCTGAAGACCCTGGTAGTGCGTCCGTACCGGCGCCTGACGACCTCCGTCGGGTAAGCGCCATGGCTGCGGTGCCGGGCGTCGCGGTGCAGAGGCTGAACTCCAGGCATCGCGACGACATCACGCGCCACCTCCTCGAGCTTCCGGCGGAGGACCGGCGCCTGCGCTTTGGCCATCAGATCCGCGACCAGGCGGTTCGCGTGTACGTAGACGGTATCGACTTCGCGCGCGATCGCGTCTTCGGCATCCAGGACGCAGACCTGAACCTGATCGGCGTGGCGCACCTTGCGCTCGATCCGGTCGAACAGGCGGCCGAACTCGGCCTGAGCGTGCATCCCTCGGCCCGCGTCAGGGGATACGGCTTCGCGCTGCTACAGCGCTCGGTGCTGCACGCCGCCAATCTCGGCTACCGCGCGCTGTTCATGTATTGCCTGGCCGAAAACGGAATCATGCTGCACCTCGCGCGCAAAGCGGGCCTCACGGTCGTGATCGAAGCGGGAGAAGCCGACGCGCGCCTGAAGCTGGACCGCGGCGCACACGGCGGCGCGCTCAAGGAAGCGATGGCGGATCAGTTCGCGCTGGTGGACTTCCTGCTCAAGCAGCAGTACCTCTGGCTCGCGCAGCCGAAATCGGCATCCGCTTCGGAGGCAGGCTTAGAATTGCAGGCATGAAATTCCTGCTCGCGGCGTCTGCGCTGTTCTTCTCCTGCCTCGCGGCCGCACAGGAATATCCCGTCAAGCCGGTGCGCGTGATCGTGCCCTGGCCGGCCGGCGGCACGGTGGACGGCCTGGTCCGCACCATCGCTCCCCGCCTCACCGAGGCACTCGGCCAGTCGATTGTGGTGGAGAACCGGGCCGGGGCCAGCGGCTCGCTGGGCGCGGCGGAAGTCGCGAAGGCCGCGCCCGACGGCTACACCCTGCTTGCGGTCTTCGATACCCACGCCACCAACCATCATCTCTACAAGGCGCTGCCCTACGACGGCTACCGCGCCTTCGAGCACATCACCCAGATCGCCGGCTCGCCTCAGGCCTTCGTCGGAGCGGCGAACTTCGCGCCGAAGAACGTGCCCGAACTGATCGCGTACGGCAAGGCCAATCCCGGCAAGATCAGCTACGCGACGGTGGGCGCGGGCAGCTCCAACCACCTGAACGCGGTGCTGTTCGCGGTGCGCGCCGGCATCGAGATGCTGCACATCCCCTACAAGGGCGGCGCGCCGGCGATGACCGACCTGCTCGGCGGGCAGATCAACGTGATGATCGTCTCGGCTTGGCAGACCATTCCCCACATCCGCTCGGGCAAGCTCAAGGGGCTCGCGGTCGGCTCGAAGCAGCGCATGGCGCAACTGCCGGAGGTGCCGACCTTCGCGGAGTCCCTGCCCGGATTCGAGGCGAATTCCTGGACCGGCATGGTGGCGCCGGCGCGCACGCCCGCCGCGGTCGTGGAACGCCTGCACCGCGAGCTGACCAAGGCGCTCGCCGCGCCCGAAGTGCGCGAAAAGCTCACCGCGCAGGGCTTCGAGATCGTCGGCTCGACGCCCCAAGCCTTCGCCGCCTTCGTCGCCGCCGAATCCGACAAGTGGAGCAAAGTGGTGCGCGAACAGGGAATCCGCGCCGACTGAGCTATTTCTCCACGTAGTGCTTGCGCGTGAGCTCCGCCAGCGCGCGTTCGCCCGTGTGGGCGGATTTTTCCAGCTGCGCGGCAATCAGTTCCATCTCGCGCCGGCCGCGGTTCTGCGACAGCTTCCAGCGCGTCTCCAGGCGCGTCACTTCGATCTCGAAGTTGACGATGCCGTCGAGCATCATGTCGACGTATTCCTGGCGCAGAGCGTCGAACTTCGGCAGCCACTGCGGGTCGAGGCTCTCGATCAGGCGCCGTTGGGATTCGTATTTCGCTTTTTTTTCAGAAATTATCTTTACAACCCCATAAGCATGCACCGCAGCGTAGTTCCAGCTCGGCACGCGCTCCTCGTCCTGGTACCAGCGCGGTGAGATGTAGGCATGCGGCCCGGCGAATATGACCATCACCTCATCGTCGAAGAACTCCTGCCACTGCGGGTTGTTCTTCGCCATGTGCATGTCGATGACGATCTGCGGTCCCTCACTACGGATTGTCACCGGCAGGTGCGAGGCTTGGAGAACGCCTCCGGTGCCGGTAACGAGGATGGGAAAGCTGTTGGCGCGTAGGAAGGCGAGCAGTTCGGACTTGTCGTCGAGGCGGTTATAGGAAGGTGAATACATTGAAAAATTACTCGATGAGGGCAATCGCTTGCGCCGCAATGCCCTCGCCCCGGCCCGTGAAGCCCAGATGCTCCGTCGTCGTGGCCTTGACGCTGACCGCCGCGGGATTGAGACCGAGGTCGGCCGCGATATTGCCGATCATCCGCGCCACGTGCGGCGCCATGCGCGGCGCCTGCGCGATGATGGTGGCATCGATGTTGACGATGCGATAGCCCTGCGCGCTGATTTTTCTTCCAACTTCCTTTAGAAGAGTACGGCTATCCGATCCCTCGTATTTC
>JBBPIU010000146.1:0-6454 GCA_038040245.1 Pseudomonadota bacterium
AGCCTTTGCGGCCCGAAGCTGTCAACGGATGGCTGTGCCGCGGCGTTACTTGCCTAGCGCCGATCAGTTCGCTGGAAGGGCTGCGCAATGCTTGCAAAGAGGCTGGACTGCGGTAGCATCCGCACCTACTTACGTTACGGGAACCCCATGAAATCACTGATACTTTCCGCCGCCGCGCTGGCCCTGAGCGCAGTTCTGCCGGCGCAGGCGAGCGAAGCCCTCGCCAAGAAGCACCTATGCACCACCTGCCACGTGGTCAAGGGTGCGAAGACCATCGGCCCGACCTACGCCGACGTGGCCAAGAAGTACGCCGGCCAGAAGGACGCGGAGGCCAAGCTCGCCGACAAGGTCAAGAAAGGCGGCCAGGGCGTCTGGGGCCAGGTGCCGATGCCGCCCAACGCCGCGGTTCCCGATGCCGACGTCAAGGCGCTGGTGAAGTGGCTCCTGTCGACCAAGTAATCCGGCGCGTCGTGCACTGAAATTGGGCCGGGCAACCGGCCCTTTTCATTTCCTGTGGGATCAGTATCATTGGCCCCTGTTTTCCCGGGAGATCCCATGAAAAGTTCGAAACTTGCTTTGACCCTGTTTGCTGTCGCCATTGGCCTGATCGGCTGCGGTAAGGAGGAACCGAAGAAACCAGCCGTCACGGTAGTGACGCCGCCCCCGCCGCCGCCTTCTATTGAGATCAAGATCGCCCACGTCGGCCCGCTCACCGGCGGCATCGCCCACCTGGGCAAGGACAACGAGAACGGCGCGCGCCTCGCCATCGACCAGGCCAACGAGGCCAAGATCAAGATCGACGGCAAGAACGCGAAATTCACGCTCGTCGCCGAAGATGACCAGGCCGACCCGAAGGTCGGCACCACCGTGGCGCAGAAAGTCGTCGATGCGAAGGTCGCCGGTGTCGTCGGACACCTCAACTCCGGCACCTCGATCCCGGCCTCCGACATCTATAACAAGGCGGGCGTGCCGGTGATCTCCGGCTCGGCCACCAATCCCAAGCTCACCGAGCAGGGCTTCAAGGTCCAGTTCCGCGTCGTCGCGCGCGACGACCAGCAGGGTCCGGCGGTGGCGAACTACCTCGCCGCGACGAGGAAGCCCAAGGTTGTGGCCGTGATCGACGACGCCACCGCCTACGGCGAAGGCCTGGCCAACGAGGTGGAGAAGTCGCTCAAGGCGGCCAACATCAAGGTGCTGCCGCGCGAGAAGGGCACCGACAAGACCACCGACTGGAAGGCGATCCTTACCAAGGTGAAGGGCAAGAATCCCGATGCGGTGTTTTACGGCGGCATGGATGCCACCGGCGGACCGCTGCTCAAGCAGGGCCGCGAGCTGGGCGTGAAGGCGGTCTTCTCCTTCGGCGACGGCGCCTGCACCGACGAGATGACCAAGCTCGCGGGCGCGGCGGCCGATGGCCTTCTGTGCTCGCAGGCGGGGCTGCCGCCGCAGGCCGCGGACAAGAAGTTCCTCGACGCCTACAAGAAGAAATTCAACGTCGACCCGATCATCTACGCGCCGTTCACCTATGACGCCGCGAACCTGCTGATCGAGGCGATGAAGAAGGCGAACTCGGCCGATCCGGTGAAATACCTGCCGGAGCTGGCGAAGATCAACTACAAGGGCGCCACCGGCAAGATCGCGTTCGACGACAAGGGCGACCGCAAGGACGCCGAGATCACGATCTTTACGATGAAGGACGGCAAGCTGGCGCCGATCGCGATCATCAAGGGCGGCCAGACGGCGACCTACGAGGAGTTCGTGAAGGCGATTGCTGCGGCGCCCGCGCCTGCGGCTGCGCCCGCGCCCGCAGCTGAGCCGATGAAGGATGCCCCCAAGGCGGAAATGAAGAAGTAAGTCCCGCTGCAGCGGGGACGGAAGACGGCACCTTCGGGGGCCGTTTTTTTTGCTAGGCTGGGACCACCGTGGACATCTTCGTTCAGCAGCTGGTGAACGGTCTGACGCTGGGGGCGGTATACGCCATCGTGGCGCTGGGCTACACGATGGTCTACGGCATCATCCAGCTGATCAACTTCGCCCACGGCGAAGTGGTGATGATCGGCGCCATGGTCGCCTTCACCGTGATCAACGCGCTCGCGGCGGGAGGTATGCCGCCATTCGCGGTGGTACTGATCGGCGCCGGCTGCGCGATTCCGGTCTGCATGCTGGTTGGTTACGCGATGGAAAGGCTCGCTTATCGCCCCCTTCGCGGCGCGCCTCGCCTCGCGCCCCTGATCACCGCAATCGGGGTCTCCATCATCCTGCAGCACCTGGCGATGCTGGTCTGGAGCCGCAATGTGCTGGCGTTTCCGCAGATCATTCCGCTGACCACCTACAGCTTCGCCGGCGCCATCATCACCGGCGTGCAGCTGACCATCCTCGGCCTGTGCTTCGCGATGATGGCGGGCCTCGCGCTGCTCGTTTACCGCACGCGCCTGGGCACAGCGATGCGTGCCACCGCGCAGAATCCGCAGGTCGCGCGGCTGATGGGCGTGGATGTGAATCGCGTGATCGCCGCAACGTTCATCATCGGCGCGGGTCTCGGCGCGGTCGCCGGCGTGATGGTCGGGACCTACTACGGCGTGGCGCAATACACCATGGGCTCGGTGCTGGGCCTCAAGGCGTTCGCAGCGGCGGTGCTGGGCGGCATCGGCAATATTCCCGGGGCGATGGTCGGCGGCCTGCTGCTCGGCGTGGTCGAGGCGCTGGGCGCCGGCTATATCGGCGATCTCACCGACCTGTGCCGCTACGGGCTCGGGCCCGCGGAGCGCTGCGCGGACGGCGGACATTTCATCCTCTTCGGCTCCAACTACCAGGACGTGTTCGCCTTTGTGGTGCTGATTCTGGTGCTGGTGTTGCGCCCCTCAGGTCTGCTGGGCGAGCGCGTGGGCGACCGGGCATGAAGAAGAACGGGCGCTACGTCTGGGCGGGCGTTGCCCTGATCGCGGTCACCCTGCTGCTGCTTCCCTTCGCGCTCTCGCAGGCCGGCACCGCCTGGGTGCGCATCGCCAATTTCGCGCTGCTCTACGTATTACTCGCGCTCGGTCTGAACATCGTGGTCGGCTTCGCCGGTCTGCTGGATCTGGGCTACATCGCGTTCTACGCAATAGGGGCCTACGTCTACGCGCTGCTCGCCAGCCCGCATTTCGGCCTGCACTTGCCGATCTGGGTGATCCTGCCGATCGGCGCCGCCGTGGCGGCGCTGTTCGGCGTGATGCTCGGCGCGCCGACGCTCAAGCTGCGCGGCGACTACCTGGCGATCGTCACGCTGGGCTTCGGCGAAATCGTCCGGATCTTCCTCAACAACCTGTCGCAGCCGGTGAACATCACGCGAGGTCCGCAGGGCATCGCCGGCATCGATCCGGTGCGCATCGGCGGAATTGATTTCTCCCGCAGCGAAAGCGTGCTGGGCGTGATGCTGAGCGGGCCGATGAAGTACTACTACCTGCTGCTCGGCCTGATGCTGGTCATCATCCTGATCAATGTTCGCCTGCAGGATTCGCGCATCGGCCGCGCCTGGGAAGCGATCCGCGAAGATGAAGTCGCGGCACGCGCCATGGGCATCGATACCGCCGGCATGAAGCTGCTCGCGTTCGCCATGGGCGCGAGCTTCGGGGGCGTCGCGGGCGGCATGTTCGCCGCGATCCAGGGCTTCATCTCGCCGGAAAGCTTCGTGCTGGTCGAATCCGTGATGGTGGTCTCGATGGTGGTGCTGGGCGGCATGGGCAACATCGCGGGTGTGATCCTGGGCGCGGTGCTGCTCTCGTTTGTCCCGGAGATATTGCGCTGGACGGTCGAGCCGGCGCAACGTGCGCTCTTCGGCAGGATGTTGGTCGAGCCGGAAGTGATCCGGATGCTGATATTCGGGCTGGCGCTGGTGCTGGTGATGCTGTTTCGTCCTGCCGGACTCCTGCCTTCCGCGGTTCGCAAGCGTGAATTGAGCCATGACCGCACTTCTTGAGACGGGCGGCGTCGGCAAGCGCTTCGGTGGCTTACAGGCGCTCTCGGGCGTGTCATTCGCCATCGCGCGGGGCGACATCTACGGCCTGATCGGCCCCAACGGCGCGGGCAAGACAACGCTCTTCAACCTGCTTACCGGCATTTACTCGCCGGATGATGGAGTTTTTATTCTGGATAAAAAAAATATAACCAATTTGAAGCCCGATCAGATCGCCAGGGCGGGCATTGCGCGCACGTTCCAGAACATTCGCCTCTTCGCCAGCCTGTCTGCGCTGGAGAACGTGATGATCGGCCGCCACGCGCGCACACGCGCCGGCGTGCTCGGGGCGATTCTGCGCAACCGGAAAACCCTGGAAGAGGAAAAGGACACGGAGAAGCGCGCGCTGCAGCTGCTCGACTATGTCGGCATCCGCAGCCGCGCCAATGACGCCGCCGGAAACCTGCCCTACGGCGACCAGCGGCGCCTGGAAATCGCGCGCGCCCTCGCGGCCGAGCCGAAATTGCTGGCCCTGGACGAGCCGGCGGCCGGCATGAACGCTTCGGAAACGCTGTCGCTGCGCAAGCTGCTGCAGGATATCCGCAAGGACGGAACCACGATCCTGCTCATCGAGCACGACATGCGCCTGGTGATGAACGTCTGCGACCGGGTGCTGGTGCTGGATTACGGCGAAAAGATCGCGGAAGGACCGCCCGCCGATGTGCAGCGCGATCCGCGCGTCATCGAGGCCTATCTGGGAGTCGCCAGTGCTGCTTGAGGTCAGGGGCCTGGAGGTCAACTACGACGGCATCCGCGCCGTAAAAGGCATCAACCTCGAGGTGCGCGAAGGAGAACTGGTGTGCCTGATCGGTGCCAACGGCGCGGGCAAGAGCACCACGCTGCGTGCGGTTTGTGGGCTGTTGGCGGCGCGCGCGGGCAGCGTGCGCTACGCCGGCGCGGACATCGCGGGCACGCCCGTCCACGAATTGCCGCGCAAGGGACTGGTGATGGTCCCCGAGGGCCGCGGCATCTTTGCGCAGCTCAGCGTAGAAGAGAACCTCGCCATGGGTGCGTTCACGCGAAACGACGGCGACATCGCACGCGACCTGGAGCGCAGGTACGAGACGTTTCCGCGCCTGAAAGAACGGCGCACGCAGACCGCCGGCACGCTGTCGGGTGGCGAGCAGCAGATGCTCGCGATGGCGCGCGCGCTGATGGCGCGCCCGAGGCTTCTGTTGCTGGATGAGCCTTCGATGGGGCTCGCGCCGCGGCTGGTGGCGAAGATTTTCGAGATCGTGCGCGAGATCGCAAGCGAGGGCGTCACCATCCTTCTGGTGGAGCAGAACGCGCGCCTCGCGCTCGAGGTCGCGGACCGGGGCTACGTGATGGAGTCCGGCTCGATCACGCTCGCCGACGAGGCGAAGAAGCTGCTCGCGGATCCGAAGGTGAGAGAGGCATATCTCGGCGAAGGGGTGGCGTAGGACGATCAGAGCCGCTCGTCGAGCGCGCGGAACATGCGCTCCAGCTCCGTGACCACGCGCGCCAGGCGGTCGTAGTCGACCTTGTCGGGTGTGTCGCTTGCCTGATGGTAGTGGGGATAGCGGTAGGGCGCGCTGTCGGTAAGCATCAACGCCGGCACACCGTGGCGCCAGAAGGACCACTGGTCCGACCAGTCGACGCCGGGAATGATCGCGGGCGCGGCGACGCCCTCGGAAGGAAAGCGCGCCTGCTCGCGAAATACGCTGATCGCCGCATGCAGCAGCGGCCGCGAAGCGAGGTTGGCGACGAAGGCGAGAAAATCCCCGCGGTCGGGGTAGAACAGGCCGAGCGGAAACGGATAGTGCTGGCTGCCGGGCCGGTCGGAGTAGTAGCCGATGGTCTCGAGCGAAAACATGGCGCGCACCGGTTCGCCCGCGGCGGCGAGTCCGTCGGCGTAAACCTTGCTTCCCATCGCCTCGCTGTGGAAGTAGGGTGGCTCCTCGTTGGCGAAGAAAGCGATGCGGATGGAGTGCTTCGGTTTCCAGCCGCGCAACGCGAGCGCGAGCTCGAGCGCTGCGGCGACGCCGCTGCCGTTGTCGTTCGCGCCGGGCGACCCGTCCACCGAATCGTAATGCGCGCCGATCACGATGGCGTCGCGCTTGGTCCCTGGAATCAGGACCTCGATGTTGCGCGTCACCCCGCCGCCCCAGGAAAACGACTGCGACCGCGCCGCGTAGCCCGCCCGGGCGAGGCTCTGCTCGATATACGCCGCCGCCTGCTCGTAGAGCGCGGGCGTCGCCGCGTTGTGCTCGGTCGAGGCGATCGTCTCGACATGGCGCTTCAAGGCTGCGCGAAGCGCGATCTCGTTCGCCTCGAGCGGCGCGAACCCGCCGCGAAACGATTCGCCCGGAACCACGATCATGTACCAGCCGAGCACCGCGCACGCAGCGGCGGCGGCGAGCAGGTACAGGATCGCCTGCATCAGGTCGCGCCGGCGATGTCGGCCTGGGTGGTGAAGCTGTCGGCGTAGAACTCGTCTTC
>JBBPIU010000147.1:0-6452 GCA_038040245.1 Pseudomonadota bacterium
AAGCTCGCGCGCTATCCGGGCAAGGGATTCCTCCCGGATCAGACCCGCACGAATCCTCGACAACTTTCCCTCGGGCAACTCCGGATGGCGCTGGAACAGCAGTTCAGTTACGGCGCAACCGAGCACGCTGTCGCCGAGAAACTCGAGCCGCTCGTAATGCGGCGAACCGAAGCTCCGGTGCGTGAGCGCCTGCGCGAGAAGCGCGGCATCCTGGAAGCGGTGGCCGATGCGCCGCTCGAGTACCGGATGGCGGGCCACCGTCGTGCCCGGAGTGCTATTCCTTGGAAGCCGCGCGGAAATCGATGTAGACACCGATGTTGGCGACCAGCGGAATCTCCTTGCGGTAGGTGGCCGAAATAACCAGATCGCTGCCTTGCTTCGTGATTTCGAGGTCCGACGCCTTAATGGAAGTGATGTCATCGACGCTCGCGCGCGTTTCGAAGGACCTGCGGATCTCGATTACCGAGGCGCCGCCGCGCTTCTCCAGCGCGATGGAGTTGATCACCTTCTTGATGGCGAAGAATTCGAGGTACGAAGGGAGGAGCCTCACGGCCATCATCACGATGACGATGAAGATTATCCCACCGACCAGCAGACCGCTCAAGCTTATGCCAAGCTGATTTTTGCGCATGTTTTTTCTCCCAGGATTCCCGTTGCCGGCACGTGCCGAGTCATCGAAAAGTGCCAAAGCGGCCAAGTTCGTTCAGGTTGAGCCAGATGAAAAACGCCTTGCCGACGATATTCTCGTCCGGGACGAATCCCCAGACGCGACTGTCGCTCGAATTGTCCCTGTTGTCGCCCATCACGAAATAGCGGCCGGCCGGCACCGTGCAGACCAGGCCGCCGCTATTGTAGTCGCAGTTCCCGGAATCCCTGAAATCCATGCCCCGGGCGACCAATCCGGGCGTTTCCTTTTCCAGGACGACCTCGTGCTCGGCGCCGTCGAAGCTCTCGAGGTAGCGCGGAAAGTACTGCAGGCGCTCCCTGGATTCGTAGTCCTCGAGCTGCCTGCGCGGCACGGGCTTGCCGTTGATGCGCAGCTCCTTGTTCCGGTACTCCAGCCGGTCGCCAGGCAGCCCCACCACCCGCTTGATGTAATCCAGCGACGGGTCCGGCGGGAAGCGGAATACCATCACGTCGCCGCGCTTCGGGCTGCCCAGCTCGACGAGCTTGGTATTGATCACCGGAAGGCGGATGCCGTAGGTGTACTTGTTGACGAGGATGAAATCCCCGATCAGCAGCGTCGGGATCATCGAACCGGAAGGGATCTTGAACGGCTCGACCAGGAACGATCGCAGCACGAACACCACCAGGATCACAGGGAAGAAGCTGATCGAGTACTCCACCCACCAGGGTTGATTGGCGTCTTTGGGTCTTTTATTTCGCAAAAAAAACATGTCAAAAAGCCAAACCAGCCCGGTCACCAGCAGGAGCAGCAGCAGGAACAGTGCGAAGCTCATCGGTCGGCGTCGCCCCTCTGCAGCACCGCGAGGAAAGCCTCCTGCGGGATTTCCACCGCGCCAACCTGCTTCATGCGCTTTTTTCCCTCTTTCTGCTTCTCCAGCAGCTTGCGCTTGCGCGTGATGTCGCCGCCGTAGCACTTGGCGATCACGTTCTTGCGCAGCGCTTTGACATTCTCGCGCGCGATGATGTTGGCCCCGATCGCCGCCTGGATCGCGATGTCGAACATCTGCCGCGGGATCAGGCTGCGCAGCCGGGACACCAGTTCACGGCCGCGGAACTGCGCCGCCTCCCTGTGGACCATGGCCGAAAGCGCATCCACGCGTTCTGCGTTGACCAGCACGTCGAGCCGGATCACGTCCGCGGCGCGGTATTCCTTGAATTCGTAGTCCAGCGAGCCGTAGCCGCGCGTGATGGATTTCAGCCGGTCGAAGAAGTCCATCACCACCTCGGACAGCGGCAGGTCGTAGGACAGGACCACGTGCCGCGCCGCGTAATGCATGTTGGTCTGCACGCCGCGCTTGTGCAGGCACAGCGTCATCACCGGCCCGACGTACTCCTGGGGCAGGAAAATCGTGGTCGCGATGATGGGCTCCCGGATCTCCTCGATCTTCGAGGGGTCCGGCAATTTGGCCGGATTGGATACCTGCTCGACCGTGCCATCGCGCAGCTGCACCTCGTACACCACCGAGGGCGCGGTCGTGATCAGCGCCACCTGGTGCTCGCGCTCCAGCCGCTCCTGCACGATGTCCATGTGCAGCAGACCGAGGAAGCCGCAGCGGAAGCCGAATCCGAGCGCCTGCGAAATTTCCGGCTCGTAGTGCAGCGACGAGTCGTTCAGGTGCAGCTTCTCCAGCGCTTCCCGCATCGCCTCGTACTGGTTCGATTCGACCGGGTAGAGTCCGGCGAACACCTGGGGCTTGATCTCCTTGAGCCCGGGCAACGGCTCCGCGGCCGGCTTGTCCGCGCGCGTGATCGTGTCTCCGACCTTGGCGGCGCGCAATTCCTTGATGCCGGCCACCACGAAGCCCACCTCCCCGGCGGACAGGCTGTCCTTGCCGCGCGATTTCGGCGTGAACACGCCAACCTGCTCGCAGAGGTAACCCGCGCCGGTGCTCATCAGCTCGATCCTGTCCTTGGGCCGCAGCGAACCATCCACCACCCGCACCAGCATCACGACGCCGACGTAGTTGTCGAACCAGGAGTCGATGATCAGGGCCTTCAGCTTCGCCTGCGGATCGCCGCGCGGCGCCGGGATCCGCGCGATGACCGCTTCGAGGATGTCCTGCACCCCTTCCCCGGTCTTGGCGCTGACGCGCAACGCGTCCTGGGCGTGAATGCCGATGACGTCCTCGATCTCCCGGATCGCGTTGGCGGGGTCGGCCGAAGGCAGGTCGATCTTGTTCAGCACCGGGATCACCTCGACGCCCTGCTCGGTCGCGGTGTAGCAGTTGGCAACCGTCTGCGCCTCCACGCCCTGCGAGGCATCCACCACCAGGATCGCCCCTTCGCAGGCCGAAAGCGACCGGCTCACCTCGTAGGAGAAGTCCACGTGCCCCGGAGTGTCGATCAGGTTCAGCAGGTAGGTCTCGCCGTTGCGCGACACGTAGGCCAGCGCCGCGGTCTGCGCCTTGATCGTGATGCCGCGCTCGCGCTCCAGGTCCATCGAGTCGAGCACCTGCTCGGCCATTTCCCGGTCGGAAAGCCCGCCGCAGATCTGGATGAAGCGATCCGCCAGCGTCGACTTGCCATGGTCGATGTGCGCGATGATCGAGAAATTGCGGATGTGGCTCTGTTCCATAAAGAAAGAGGGTGCCTCCGTACGGAGGCACCCTCTGCCCGTAGCCGCTATTTTAGCTCAGCCCTTGTCGGTCAGCCCATTGACGGTCACGAACGCCATGGCGTCGCCGCGGCGGACCTGGAGCGTAATCACCGAATTCTTGTCAAATCCCGAAAGCAGCCGGTTGAGCTGTTCGATCGACCTCAGTTCGGTGTGCTGCCCTTTGTGAACCAGCATCAGCAGCACGTCGCCGCGGCGCACGTCGGCGCGCGCCTCCGCTTTGACCTCCGTGACCACCAGGCCATTGGTCAGCTTCAGGTCTTCCTTCTGCTTTGCCGAGAGCTCGCTCACCACGATGCCGAGGCGGTTCGCGGCCAGTTCGGCCGACTTCTGCGCGCGCGGCGTGTCGCGCGAGGCGACCCGCTCTTCCTGCAGTTCGGCCACCGTGAGGCTCAGGTTGCGGGTCGCCCCCTTGCGCCAGACTTCGAGATCGGTTTTCGCGCCCGGACGCGTCGAGCCGACGATGCGCGGCAGGTCGTTGGAGGCCTCCACCGTCTTGCCGTCGAACCTGGTGATGATGTCGGTCGGCTCCACGCCCGCCTTGTCCGCCGGGCTGCCCTTCTCCACTGAGCTGACCAGCGCGCCGCGCGGACGGTCGAGCCCGAAGGAGGTCGCGAGGTCCTTGCTGACTTCCTGGATCACGACGCCGATGCGGCCGCGCGACACGCGCCCCTTGTCACGCAGCTGTTTCTGGATATCCAGCGCAACGTCGATCGGTATCGCAAACGCCAAGCCCATATAGCCGCCGGTGCGGCTGTAGATCTGCGAGTTCACGCCGACCACTTCGCCCCGCATGTTGAATAGCGGTCCGCCCGAATTGCCCGGATTGATGGCAACGTCGGTCTGGATGAACGGCACGAAGTTTTCCTGCGGCAGCGAGCGCCCCTTGGCCGACACGATGCCCGCGGTGACGGTGTTCTCGAAGCCGAACGGCGAGCCGATCGCGACCACCCATTCGCCAACTCTCAGGCGCGCGGGATCGCCGAATTTGACCGCCGGCAGCGCGCCCCCCGGTTCGATCTTGATCAGCGCCACGTCGGTACGCTTGTCGGCGCCGATGACTTTCGCCTTGTATTCGCGCTTGTCGGTCAGCTTGACCGTGATCTCATCCGCGCCCTCGACGACGTGCGCGTTGGTGAGGATGTAGCCGTCGGCGGAAATGATGAAACCCGAACCCAGCGAACGGCTTTCGGGCCGCGGACCCTGCTGCGGTCCGGGCTGCTGGCGCGGGATGAAGCGCCGGAAGAACTCCTGCACTTCCTCGTCCTCGATGCCCGGAATCTGCGGCACCGAAGCCGGACGGCGGACCGCCTGCGTGGTGCTGATATTTACCACTGCGCCGCCCTGATCCTCAACCAGTTTCACGAAATCCGGCAGCTCACGGCCCTGCGCTAATGCGGCACCGGCAAAGGCAAGCGCCACCAGCGCTGCCTGGGTTCTGAACCATTTCATGCTCAATCTCCCCATTACTTGTTATTTAGGCCGTCTGTATTCGACAGCGGCGGCGATGCGCTGCACGCTGGCCGCGGGCGCCTCGCCAACCACCGTCACGATGTGGTGCGCGACTTCACGCGTGTAGATCTGGAATGCCCCGAGACTGGAAGGGCCGGGCCGCACCGTTTCGGCCCGGCCGGACATCGGTTCGATGAATACCGATACCGCCGCCAGCCCATCCGAGTACACCATCTGCCCGACCGGCCGCGCCTCGCCCAGCCTGCGCGTCACCTCGATGATCTTGCGGAAGCCCGGCAGTTCGGCGCCGACCGTCCAGCCGGACTGGCCCAGATTGGCAGGCGTCACCGCCGCGTCCTCGATGCGCCAGTTTTGCGCCATGTGCCGCGTCTTCACCCGCTCGCGGGGCACGTTGCCGATCGCAAGCTGGGCAAAGGAAAACTGTTCCACGGTCTCGCCCTTGCGATTGAAGGTACGCGCCTTGAGCAGCATGCCGGTATTGACGTCGGCCCACAGCTTGTAGCCGTAGCGCAGTTCGTCCTTCGGCGTCAGCACCACCGCCTCGCAGTCGAAACCCGCGATGCGCACCGTTTCGCCCCGCGTAATGGTGTAGCTGCGGGCAAGGTCGGAAATCTGTTCCGGCAGCATCGCCGGAAATGCGCGCGGGTCGGTCCTGCGTTCCACCTTCACCGTCTGGCTCTCGGGCAGGTAGCAGCGAACTGTATCGCGCGTGCGGACAATCTCTCGCGACATGCCGTCCAGCACCTCTACCCGCTCGACTCCGCCGCCGGGGCCCGCCAGGCGCATGATGCGCGAGGTTTCCGTGCGCTCGCCCTGCTGGTAAACGAAGGTCCCGCTGTAGGAGAGCTTCTCGGTTGCCTGGTAAATCCTGCGCAGCAGCGTCATGGCATCAGCCGAGGCCTGACCCTGGGCCTGGGCTTGCGCCAGAGCGCAGCACACGAGCATCGCGAAGCCGAGCGTCCGGATCACTGTTTGCGCGCCCCTGCTTCACCCGACACCATGCGCACGTAAGGCGCCACGCCCTGCAGCGAATTGCGCGGCGAATAGCCCTGATGGGCGTAAAGATAGTCATTCGCTGTATCCGGCGGCGCGACCTGTGGAGGCGTGACCTGCGGGGTTTCTTTCAGCGCGACATTCTGCTGGGGTGCCTGCGCGACCTGGGGCGCGCCCTCCTGAAGCCCGAACGCAACCCAGCCCACAAGCGCCACGGCCGCCAGGCTGGCCGCCGCAGAGAGCAGTTGCCAGCGCGGCCGCGGCGGCGTCGGTGCAATGCGCAAAGGCGCCATGACCGTCGGCTCCTGCGCCAGTTTCGCCGCGACGCGGGCCGCAAACCCCGCCGAAAGCATGCGCGTATCGCGCATCGCATCGCCGATCAGGTGATAGCTGCGCCAAGTATCGCGCGCCACGCCCTCGGCCCGGAGCGCGTCCAGCGGCCCTGCCGCCTCGTGCCGCTCCAGCTCGCCATCCATCAGTTCCGAAATTCTCGCTTTCATCACCACCTCTTGTCGGTCGCCGTGTCCAGCAGCGGTTTGAGCCGCTCCGCGATCGCCTCGCGCGCTCTGAAAATTCGCGAGCGCACGGTGCCGATCGGGCAATCCATCAACTTGGCTATTTCCTCGTAACTCATGCCCTCCAGCTCGCGCAACTGGATCGCACTGCGCAATTCCTCCGGCAGCGA
>JBBPIU010000148.1:0-6358 GCA_038040245.1 Pseudomonadota bacterium
CGCGGCGCCGACGTCACCGTGATGAGCGATTGCAAGATCGTCTCGGTGCCGACCGGCAAGCTGGAGCAAGCCTCCGACGCCTGCCGCCACAAGTTCGACCGCGCGTTCATGGAAATCCTGGTCGAGCGGCTGTCGATGGCCAACATCCGCCTGTCCGGCGTCTAGCCGGAGCGGGCCGCAACGGCACCACTGGCGGTACTACGGGCTAGGCCTGCTGCTTCAATTCCTGCAGCAGTTTTTGCAGTTCGCCGGACTGGTACATCTCTTTCACGATGTCCGAGCCGCCGACGAACTCGCCTTTCACGTAGAGCTGCGGGATGGTCGGCCAGTTGGCGTATTCCTTGATGCCCTCGCGGATGTCGGGGTTCTCCAGCACGTTGACGCTGAAAAAGCTCGTCACGCCGCAGGCGTTGAGCGTCTGCACCGCGAGTTGGGAGAAGCCGCACTGGGGAAACTGCGGCGTGCCCTTCATGTAGAGCACCACGGGATTGCCTGTTACCTGTTGCTTGATCTTGTCTTGAGTGTCCATGGTCATGATTTTAGCCTCCCGCCCGAGACCCGGGCAATGCCTGCAAGGTCGGGCCAGGTGGCGACCGATTCAAGTCCCGCTGCGGCAAGGAGGTCCCTGACCGCCGCGTGCTGCCCGATGCCGTGCTCTAGCAGCAGCCCGCCGCCGGGCAACAGGAATGACCCTGCTGCCTTCACGATCTCTCTGATGGCATCGAGCCCCTCGGCTCCCGCCACCAGCGCCCCTTGGGGCTCGAAGCGCAGGGCGGCGAGGTGCGGATCACCGTTCGCGACGTAGGGTGGATTGGAGACGATGAGCTCGAAGCGCTCGCCCGCGACCGGATCGAACCAGCGGCCATGGCGGAAATCGATCTGCAGATTCAGCTTTGCCGCGTTTCGTCTTGCGGTCAAAAGCGCTGAAAGATCCGAATCGACGGCGACAACTCTGCTTTCGGGCCTGTTGAATTTCACTGCAACCGCAACCGCGCCCGAGCCGGTGCCGAGATCGAGAACGGAAGCGGGATTGCGTTCGAGCGCCAGATCCACCAGCAGCTCGGTCTCCGGACGCGGAATCAGGACGGAAGGATTGACCGCGAGCTCGAGGCCGTAGAACTCCTTGCGCCCGACGAGGTAGGCGACAGGTTCTCCTTGCATTCTTCGCCGGACGAATTCAAAGAACGCATTCTCGACCTCGAACGGGATTTCCTGCGCCGGCGAAGCCATCAGGCTTGCCTGCGAAAAACCGCAAACCTCGGCCAGCAGCAGCCTTGCCTCGCGCGCATCGATGCCCGACGCCGTGATCGCTTCCGAAACCTTCAAGCGGCCTTTTCGGAGAGCTGCGCCAGTTGGTCGGCCAGGTGCTCGGCGGCGAGCGCGTTGACGACGTCGTCCAGCTCGCCGTCCATGATGCGTTCGATCTTGTAGAGCGTGAGATTGATCCGGTGGTCGGTGACGCGGCCCTGCGGAAAGTTGTAGGTGCGGATGCGCTCGGAGCGGTCGCCCGAGCCGATCAGCGACTTGCGGGTCGAAGCGGTCTTGGCCGCGAGCTCCTTTTCCTGTTTGTCCTTGATGCGCGCGGCAAGCACCGAAAGCGCGCGCTCGCGGTTCTTGTGCTGCGAGCGCGAGTCCTGGCACTCGACCACGATGCCGGTCGGCAGATGGGTGACGCGGATCGCGGAGTCGGTCTTGTTGACGTGCTGTCCGCCGGCGCCCGAGGCGCGGTAGGTGTCGACGCGCAGATCAGCGGGATTCAGCACCACTTCTCCGACCGCGTCCGCTTCCGGGAACACCGCGATGGTGCAGGCGGAAGTGTGGATCCGGCCCTGCGTCTCAGTCTCGGGCACGCGCTGCACGCGGTGGCCGCCCGATTCGAACTTGAGCTTGGAGTAGGCACCCTGCCCGGCGATGCGCGCGATCACTTCCTTGTAGCCGCCCAGCTCGGAGGCGCTCTCCGAAATCAGCTCCACCTGCCAGCGCTGGCGCTCGGCGTAGCGCGTGTACATGCGGAACAGGTCGCCGGCGAACAGCGCGGACTCATCGCCGCCAGTGCCGGCGCGCACTTCCAGGAAGATGTTCCGGTCGTCATTCGGGTCGCGCGGCAGCAGCGCCGCCTGCACCTCGGCTTCCAGCCTGACCATCGTGCCCTGCGCGGTCTTCATCTCCTCGTCGGCGAAACCCTTCATCGAAGGGTCCGACGCCATCTCGCGCGCGTCGGCGGCGTCGCGCTCCGCCTGCTGGTAGCGGCCGTAGAGCTCGACCACGCTGCTAAGCTCGGCGTGCTCGCGCGACAGCTTGCGGAATTCGCCCATGTCGCGCGCGGCGTTCTCGGCCGACAGCAGCCGGTTCAGCTCCTCCAGCCGCTTCACCAGGCTGTCGAGCTTCGTACGCAGCGACTGCTTCAAGGCCCGGGTTTCAAGTACGAATGCGGAACAGGCGCGCGAGCGTGTCGGCGAGCGTGCGCCGCTCCTCGCCGGCCGCTTCGTTCAGCGCCTGCGTCGGCGCGTGCATCAGCTTGTTGGTGAGGCCCTGCGAAAGGGCCTCGAGAACCTGCTTCGGATCGTCGCCCCTGGCGAGCAGCCTGAGCGCGCGTTCCACCTCGACCTTGCGTGCATCTTCGGCCTGGTCGCGCAACGCGCGGATCAACGGCACCGATTCCCGCACCTGCATCCAGTGCATGAACTGGCCGACCTGGGTGTCGATGATGACCTCGGCCTGTTCCACCGCCGAGCGGCGCGCATCGAGATTGCCCTGCACGATGCCCTTCAGGTCGTCCACCGTATAGAGGAACACGTCGTCCAGCTCTCCGACCTCGGGCTCGATGTCGCGTGGCACCGCCAGATCGACCATGAACATCGGCAGGCGGCGCCGCGCCTTCAGCGCGCGCTCGACCAGGCCCTTGCCCAGGATCGGCAGCGAACTCGCGGTGCAGGAAACCACGATATCGTGCTCATGCAGGTGCGCGGCGAGCTCGCGCAGTTCGATCGCTCGCGCGTTGAAGCGGTGCGCGAGCGTCTCGGCCCGCTCCAGCGTCCGGTTGGCGATCGTGATGCGCGCCGGGCCCTGCGCCGCGAAGTGCGTCGCGCACAGCTCGATCATCTCGCCCGCGCCGATGAACAGCACCTTCTGGTCCTTGAGCGAAGGGAAGATTCTCGCCGCGAGCTTCACCGCCGCCGCCGCCATGGAAACGCTGTTGGCGCCGACTTGCGTGGTGCTGCGCACCTCCTTGGCAACCGCGAAGGAGCGCTGGAACAGCTTCCCGAGCACCGTGCCCAGCGTGCCCGCGGCCTCCGCCGAGCGCGCCGCCTCTTTCATCTGGCCGAGAATCTCCGGCTCGCCCAGCACCATGGAATCGAGGCCGGAGGCGACGCGGAACGCGTGCCGCACCGCCTGCTCGCGCGGCAGCGCGTACAGGCAGGGCGTCAGCTCGCGCGGGTCGACGCCGTGGTATTTCGCGAGCCACTCGGCGACCGCGGCGCGCTTTTCGTCCTGCCACTCGCCGGACAGGTAGAGCTCGGTGCGGTTGCAGGTCGAGAGGATCGCGGCTTCGGGCGCGAGCAGGCGCTTGGCCTCGCCCAGCGCCTCGCTCAGGCGCTCGACATGGAACACCACCTTCTCGCGCATCGTCAGCGGCGCGGTCTGGTGGTTAAGCCCAAGGGCGAAAATAGTCATGGCAAAGTGGGATGCAAGCGCTTGTTTCGTTGCCATTTTACCCCCTCCGGAGCGCCGAAGAAGAGGGATCCTGGTTTAGAATTGCCGGATGGACACGCTCAACCGAATCAAGGATCTCGCCATCAAGGAGCTCGCGCTCGATCCGGGCAAGATCGACCCCAATGCGCCGCTGGCGGACCTCGGGGTGGACTCGCTCACCTTCATCGAGTTCATGTTCAAGGTCGAGGACGAGTTCGGCGTCAAGGTCTCGGACGAGGATCTGCGCAAGATCAAGTGCCTCGCCGACCTGGAGCGCCACGTCGCCGCGTCGCTGCAGGCCACCGGCAAGGCCTGAGCCGCGGTGAGCGCGCTGGGCGCGCGCCGGGTCGCGGTCACCGGGCTCGGCGTCGTCTCGGCGCTCGGCAATAGCCTCGAAGAGTTCTACCTTTCGCTCGCCGAGGCGCGATCGGGCGTGCAGCGCCTTCCCAATGAAGTAACGCTCGGTTCCGGCGTCCAGGTCGGCGCCCTCGCCACCTGGGACCCGGCCGCCCATTTCAAGGGGCCGGAAGCCGGGTCGCTGGACCGCGTCGCGCAATTCGCGCTCACCGCGGCGGGCCAGGCCCTTGCTGCGAGCGGCCTGGCCACCACGCATCCGGCCGCGGCAGACCGCAATCGCATCGGCGTTTACTGGGGCACCGGCATGGGCGGCGCGCACACGCTGGAGGGCGCGTACCTATCCGTCTACGGCAAGAACGATTTCCGCTTGCGGCCGCTGTCGGTGGTGATGGCGATGAACAATGCCGCGGGGTCGAATGTCGCGGTGAAGTGGGGATTGCGCGGCCCGTTCGCCAACTTCTCCACCGCCTGCTCTTCCTCCGCGATGGCGATCGGCGAAGCGATGCACGCGATCCGCTCAGGGCGCGCCGACGCGATAGTCGCGGGCGGCTCGGAAGCGCTGCTGACCCCGGCGATGCTCGCCGCGTGGCAGGCGCTGCGCACCCTTTCGCCCATGGATGCGAACGATGCCGCGGCAAGCTGCAAGCCGTTCGACAAGCGCCGCGGCGGTTTGGTGCTCGGCGAGGGCGCCGCAGCGCTGGTGCTGGAAGAAGAGGCGCACGCGCGCGCGCGCGGTGCCCCTATCCATGCGTTTCTCACCGGCTACGGCAACTCCTGCGATGCGGCGCACATGTCCAAACCCGACCGCGACGGCCAGGTGCGCGCGATGACCCAGGCGCTGGGCGAATCAGGCCTGCAGCCCGAGGCGATCGGCTACATCAACGCGCACGGTACCGCCACCATCGTCGGCGACGTCGTCGAATGCGAAGCGATCAAGGCGGTGTTCGGCGATGCGGCGATGCGCATCCCCGTGAGCTCCACCAAATCCATGCACGGCCACCTGCTCGGCGGCGCCGGCGCAATAGAAATGGCCGCCGCGCTGATGCCCTTCACCGACGGCGTCATCCCGCCCACCGCGAACCTGGAGCAACCCGACCCGGCCTGCGCGGTGCGCCATGTTCCGCTGAAGGCCGAGCGCGGTGAAATCCCGCGCGCGGTGATGTCGAATTCGTTCGCGTTCGGCGGCTCGAACGTGGTGCTGATCGCCGAGCGAGCCTAGCTGGAAATGTTGGTGGCCAAGGCTGGAATCGAACCAGCGACACGCGGATTTTCAGTCCGCTGCTCTACCAACTGAGCTACTTGGCCTTGAGGACGCGCCCCGGGAATCGGGCACGATTTGCAGGGGGCGAATTATATCAAGAGGGGGATTTTTCGAGGCTGTAGCCTCGATGGCATTGCCCGAGACTTCCTCGCCCCACAAAAGAAAAGGGCGCCGAAGCGCCCTTTCCCGCATGCATCGGCACCAGCCGAATTACATGTCCATGCCTTCCATGCCGCCCATCCCGCCCATGCCGCCGTGGCCATGGCCGCCGCCGCCCTTCTTCTCTTCCACCAGTTCCGCAACCATCGCGTCGGTGGTGAGCATCAGGCCGGCAACCGACGCCGCGTTCTGCAGCGCGGTGCGCGCCACCTTGGTCGGATCGATCACGCCCATCTCGACCAGATCGCCGAACTCGTCGGTCTGCGCGTTGTAGCCGTAGTTCACACCCTTGCCGTCGGCGACCTTGTTGAGGACCACCGAGGGCTCGGCGCCGGAGTTGGCGACGATCTGGCGCATCGGCTCTTCCAAGGCCCGCATCACGATCTTGATGCCCGCCTGCTGGTCGTCGTTGGCCACCTTGATCTTGCCTTCGAGCGCCTTGCGCGCGCGCAGGAACGCCACGCCGCCGCCCGGCACAACGCCTTCCTCGACCGCGGCACGGGTCGCGTGCAGCGCATCTTCGACGCGCGCCTTCTTCTCTTTCATCTCGACTTCGGTCGCCGCACCCACCTTGATCAGCGCCACGCCGCCGGCCAACTTCGCCACGCGCTCCTGCAGCTTCTCCTTGTCATAGTCGCTGGTCGCTTCCTCGATCTGAATGCGGATCATCTTGACCCGGCCTTCGATGTCCTTCTTGACGCCAGCGCCGTCGATGATGGTGGTGTTCTCTTTGCCGGCCTCGATCTTCTTGGCGCGGCCGAGCTGTTTCAGCGTCACGTTCTCGAGCTTGTGGCCCATTTCTTCGCTGATCACTTCGGCGCCGGTGAGCGTCGCCATGTCTTCCAGCATCGCCTTCCTGCGGTCGCCGAAGCCCGGCGCCTTGACGGC
>JBBPIU010000149.1:0-6354 GCA_038040245.1 Pseudomonadota bacterium
GTTGCCCGAGGGAAAGTTGTCGAGGATTCGTGCGGGTCTGATCCGGGAGGAATCGCTTGCCCGGATAGCGCGCGAGCTTGGCATTGCGGCATTTCTGCGGTTGGACGAGAGCACTGCCCGCAACGAGGGGGCGGAACGCCCCTCGATTCTCGCCGATGCGCTTGAAGCGGTTTACGGCGCGGTATTCCTTGACGGCGGCTACGGCGCCGCGCGCGACGTCATCGCGCGAACGTTCGGGACGGCGCTGTCCCAGCTCGATCCGGAGTCGGTGGAGAAGGATGCGAAGACGCGCCTGCAGGAAACTCTGCAGGCCAAGCGCCGTGCCAAGCCTCAATACCGGGTCGTCTCGACCTCGGGCGCAAAGCAGAGCCTGATATTCGAGGTCGAGTGCGCGGTAGACGATCTCGAGCTGAAAGCGACGGGGAGCGGAAGCTCCCGTCAACGCGCCGAACAGCAGGCCGCGGGAAATCTCCTCAAGCTGCTGGGGTCATAAGCAAGGCATGAGCGCATTTCGCTGCGGCACGGTGGCGCTCGCCGGCCGTCCCAACACCGGCAAGTCCAGCTTGCTGAACAAGATGGTCGGGCACAAGCTCGCCATCGTCTCTCCAAAAGCCCAGACCACGCGCCATTCGGTGAACGGCATCCTGACCACCGCGGACTGCCAGTATGTGTTCGTCGACCTTCCCGGATACCAGACCAAGCACGTCAACGTTCTCAACCGGTCGCTGAACCGCCAGGCGACCGAAGGCGCCCGGGATTGCGACGTCGTGGTGTTCGCCGTCGAGGCGACGCGCTATGGAGCACCCGACCGCGAGGTGCTGGCGCGCATCCCCGCCGGCCAGAGCGTAGTCGCGGCGGTGAACAAGGTCGATCTGGTGAAAAACCAGCTCGAACTGCTGCCCTTCCTGCAAAGGCTGCAGAAGGAGCGTGATTTTGCCGCCATGGTTCCGGTATCGGCGCGCAGCGGGCGCAATCTGCCGGAGCTCCTGCGGGTGCTGGCGGGATTGCTGCCGGAAGGGCCGGCGGCTTACCCTGCGGCGCAACTCACCGACCGGGACGAGCGCTTTTTTGCCGCGGAAATCCTGCGCGAAAAGCTGTTCCTGCTGCTTGGCGAGGAGTTGCCGTACCGCTGCGACGTGTCGCTGGAAAGTTTCAAGGAAGAAGGTCGCCTGCGCCGCATCGAGGCTACGATATGGATCGAACGCGACAGCCAGAAGCCGATCGTGATCGGCGTCAAGGGCGAGCTGCTCAAGCGCGTCTCGAGCGCGGCGCGCAAGGACATGGAGCGCCTCTTCGGCGGCAAGGTCTACCTCGGCGTCTGGGTCAAGGTGAAGCGCGACTGGACCGGGGACGAGCGGCTGTTGCGGCAACTCGGCTACCGCTAGAGGGCACGATGAAACGCCGGGCCGAGCACGAACCGGGATTTGTCCTGCACGCCTACCCGTACAAGGAGACGAGCCTGATCGTCGAGGCGTTCACGCGCAGGTTCGGCCGCGTGGGGCTGCTGGCGCGCGGTGCGCGCCGGCCGCGCTCGATGATGCGCGGCGTGCTGCTCGCCTTTCATCCCCTGCGCATGACCTGGTCCGCGTCCGCGGAGCTGGGTACCCTGATGTCGGCCGAATGGGGCGGCGGACAGGCGTCCCTCTCGGGTATCGGCCTGATGTGCGGCTTCTACATCAACGAGCTGCTGCTGCGCCTGCTGCCCCGCGATGATCCGCACGAGGCGCTGTTCGATGCCTATGGCGCGGCGCTGGCGCGCCTCGCCGCGGGCGAGCCACGCGCCGCCGCGCATTCGGCCATCCTGCGCGGCTTCGAGCGCAGGATGCTTGCCGAACTCGGGTATGCTCCCGTGCTCGACCGGGACGCGGCAAACGGCTCACAAATCGAGGCGGCGAAGAATTACGCCTACGAGGCCGAGCGGGGCCCGGTGGAGACCCGCCGCAAAGATGGGGATGCGGTCATCAGCGGCAGGACATTACTCGACATGGCGGCGGACAACTACGACAACTCGCGGACGCGCGAAGAAGCGCGGCGTCTGATGCGCGCGCTTATTACCGAGCGCCTCGGCGGCCAGACCCTGCATACGCGAGCCGTGCTTTCGGAGCTGCAGGACCTGTGATTGAACTCGGCGTAAACATCGACCACGTTGCCACCCTCAGGCAGGCGCGGCGCACCTATGAACCCGACCCGGTCTGGGCCGCGGTGGAGGCGCACCTGGGCGGCGCGGATGGCATCACGGTGCACCTGCGCGAAGACCGGCGCCACATCCAGGACAAGGACGTCGGCCGGCTGAGGGAATTGACGCATATCAAGCTCAACCTGGAGATGGCGGCCACCGCCGAGATGGTCGCGATCGCACGCCGCATCAAGCCGGAAATGGCGATGCTGGTACCGGAGGGGCGGCATGAGGTCACCACCGAAGGCGGCCTCGACATCCTGGCCCAGGAGAGGAAGCTGAAACTGGCGGTGGCGAAGCTCGCCGGCGCCGGAATCGTGGTGTCGGTATTCATCGATCCCGACCCGAAGCAGGTCGAGGCCGCGAAGCGGATCGGCGCTTCGGTCTGCGAGGTGCATACCGGGCCCTATGCGCACGCCTTTCATGCCAAGGGGCGCGACGCCGAATCGCAGGCGGTGGTGCGCGAACTTGCCAAGATCCGCAAAGCGGGCGAGAGCATCCGCGCACTCGGCATGCGCTTCAACGCCGGGCATGCCCTGAACTATTTCAATGTCGAGCCGGTAGCGCGGTTGCCCGGAGTCCGGGAGCTGCATATCGGGCATGCCATCGTGTCGCGCGCCGTGTTCGTGGGCATGCGGGAGGCAGTGCGCGGCATGAAGCAACTGATCGCTGAGGCGGCGAAGTCCGCCGCGTCTGAGCCGGCCGCCCGATGATCTACGGCATCGGCACGGATCTGATCGAAATCGGCCGCGTCGAGAAAGTGCTGAAGCGTTTCGGCGACCGCTTCGCGCAGCGCATCCTCTGCGAGCCGGAACTCAAGCGTTTCCGGGTCCATCGCAAGCCCGCGGCCTACCTCGCCAAGCGCTTTGCCGCCAAGGAAGCGTTCACCAAGGCGCTCGGCACCGGCATCCATGCGCCGGCCAACTGGCATGGGGTATGGGTCGTGAATTTGCGCTCCGGCAAACCGACCCTGGAGTATTCGCCCGAGCTTCAGGAATTTCTTCAGCAGAAGAAAATTCTCAAGTCCCACCTGTCGCTGACCGATGAGCGCGAAATGGCCTGCGCGACGGTGATCCTGGAATGCGGCGCGTAAAGCTGCCGCGGGGGACGGTGGTCCTCGATCCGGCGGGGCCCGCGCTTACGCAAGACGACCGCAGGCGCCTGCTGCACCCCGCCGCCGGCGGCGTAATCCTGTTCGCCCACAACTTTGCCTCGAGCGAGCAGCTGACGGCGCTCACCGCCGAGATCCGGGCGCTGCGCACGCCGGAGCTGTTCATCTGCGTCGACCACGAGGGGGGGCGGGTGCAGCGGTTCCGGGAGGGCTTCACGGCGCTGCCACCGATGCGGACCCTCGGTGTCCTCTGGGAGCGCGAGCGCGCGGCGGGGCGCCGCTGCGCGCGCGGCATCGGCTTGGTTGCGGCGGCCGAGCTTGCCGCGCACGGGGTGGATTTCAGCTTCGCGCCGGTGCTTGATCTCGATTACGGCTCGAGCTCCGTGATCGGCGACCGTGCGTTGCACTACGACCCCAACGCAGTCGGTGTGCTCGCTGCCGAGATCGTCGGGGGTTTCGCAGACGGCGGCATGCGGGCGGTCGGCAAGCACTTCCCGGGGCACGGCTTCGCCGCGCTCGATTCGCACGTCGACGTGCCGCGCGACGAGCGCGAAGTCGCCACCATCATGAAAAAGGACATCCTCCCGTACCGCGCCGCGATCGAGGCGGGCCTGGGCGGCGTGATGCCGGCGCATGTCATATACCCCAAGGCCGATCCGGAGCCGGCCGGTTATTCCAAGTACTGGCTGCAGGACGTGCTGCGGGGCAAGCTGGGTTTCGATGGCCTGATCTTCAGCGACGATCTGTCGATGGAAGGCGCGAGCACCGCTGGCGGCATCCCCGAGCGCGCCAAGGCGGCGCTCGCCGCGGGCTGCGACATGGTCCTGCTCTGCCAGAACCCGGAAGGGCAGGATAAACTGCTCGATTCGCTGGCTTCGGCCAGGCTCGCCGTGCCGGAACGCGCGGAGCGAATGCGCCACCAGGGCGGGCGTGACCTCAGGAAAAGCGTGGCCTACCGCGAGGCCATGGAGCTGCTAACTGCAATTCCTTAGGCACGCTCCATGTAGGACCCGTCATCTGTGCTGACTTTGATTTTCTCGCCGTTGTTGATGAACGGCGGAACCTGGACGATCAGGCCGGTTTGCGTGGTCGCCGGCTTGAAGGTGTTGGTGGCCGTCGCGTTCCTGATGCCGGGTTCGGTATCGGTCACGGTGAGGACCACCGACGGCGGCAGCTCCAGGCCGATCGGGCGGGTGTTGTAGCAGTTCACCTGCACATCGGAGTTCGGCAGGAGGTAGCCCGATTGCCCCTCGAGAAATTCGGCGGACAACCGCAATTCCTCGAAATTTTCCTTGTCCATGAAGACATAGGCATCGCCGTCCTGGTAGGAAAAGGTCATTGCGCGCGGATCGACGAACGCACGCTCGACCTTGTCCTCGGTGCGGAAGCGCTGGTTGGTCTTGGTGCCCGCCTCGATGTCCTTCATTTCGACCTGCATGAAGGCGCCGCCGCGGCCGCCGACGTGGACGTGGTAGCACTTGAGCACGCGCCAGACCCGCTTGTCCCATTCGAGCAGGTTGCCGACCCTGAGTTCCACCGCGGATACTTTTGACATGACCCAAGCCCCTGAAAAGGGGGCGAATTATAATCCAGGAATCGTGTTCGAACCGAAGCCGTTCGTCGCCGGATTACCCACTCTTCCGGGTGTTTACCGCATGCTCGGCGCCGCGGGCGAGGTGCTCTACGTCGGCAAGGCCGGCGACCTGAAAAAGCGCGTCAGTTGGTATTTCCAGAAGCAGGGCCTGAGCCCGCGCATCCAGATGATGCTCTCGCAGGTCGCCTCGATCGAGGTGACGGCGACGCGCTCGGAAGGCGAGGCGCTGCTGCTCGAGAACAATCTCATCAAGAGCCTGTCGCCGCGCTACAACATCCTTTTTCGCGACGACAAGTCCTACCCCTACCTGATGATTTCCGGCCACCAATTTCCGCGGCTCGGCTTTCATCGCGGGACGAAGGACCGGCGCAACCGCCACTTCGGCCCGTTCCCGCACTCCAATGCGGTGCGCGAGAGCATCCAGCTCCTGCAGCGCGTGTTCAGGCTGCGCACCTGCGAGGATTCGGTCTACCAGAACCGCTCGCGCCCCTGCCTGCTGCACCAGATCCGGCGCTGCACCGCGCCCTGCACCGGCCTGATAACGGCGCAGGCTTATGCCCAGGACGTGCGCAGCGCCGAACTGTTCCTGCAAGGGCGCGAGGACGACGTGACCCGCCTGCTGACTGAACGCATGGACAGCGCCGCGGCCGAGCAGCGCTACGAGGAGGCGGCGCTGTACCGGGACCAGATTCGCGCGCTGTCGCGCGTCCAGGCGCGGCAATACGTCGAGTCGGACCGCGGCGTGGAGGCCGACGTGGTCGCCTGCGTGGTCGAGAGCGGCATGGCCTGCGTCAATCTGGCGATGATCCGCAGCGGCAGGCATGTCGGTGACCGCAGCTTTTTCCCGACGAATGCCGCGAATGCCGAGGCCGCGGAAGTGCTGAACGCCTTCCTGGACCAGCACTACATCGAGCACCCGGTGCCGCCCCTGGTGCTGGCAAGCCATGCGGTTGAATTCAAGGCGATCGTCCCGCTGCAGGGGGAGCGCCGCATGTGGCTGCAGATGGCCGAGAAGAACGCGCGCCTCGCGCTCGCCCAGCGGGCCAAAGAGAAGACGACGCAGGAAGGGCGCATCGTCGCGCTGCGCGAAGCGCTCGGCTTGCCCGATACGGCGCAGAGAATCGAATGTTTCGACGTCAGCCACACGATGGGAGAGGCTGCGGTGGCCTCCTGCGTGGTATATGACAGGCATGCCATGCAGAAATCCGAGTACCGGCGTTTCAACATGCGCGACCTGACCCCCGGCGACGACTACGCCGCGATGCGCCAGGCGCTCGAGCGCCGCTACGCACGCGTGTCCGCGGAGGACGGCAAGATCCCGGACCTGATCCTGATCGACGGTGGCCGCGGGCAGGTGAACGCCGCACGTGCCGCGCTCGCTGAACTCGGCTTGAACGACCTCACCGTGGTCGGCGTGGCGAAGGGGCCGGAGCGCAAGGCGGGGCTGGAGCAACTGATCCTCGATGCCGACGG
>JBBPIU010000150.1:0-6216 GCA_038040245.1 Pseudomonadota bacterium
GCAAGATCGACGTGATGGACATCTACACCACGGACGCCAAGATCGAGCGCTTCAGCCTGCGCGTGCTCGAAGACGACCGGAAATTCTTTCCGCGCTACGACGCGGTGCTGCTCTACCGGCTGGATGTGCCCAAGCGCTTTCCCGAGGCCTGGGCGAGGCTGCAGAAGCTGGAGAAGCGCATCGATGAGCGGACGATGATTCGCCTGAACGCCGCGGCGGAGTTGCAAGGCAGGAGTTTCGCCGAGGCCGCAGCGCTTCTGGATTCCGGTCCGGAAAGCACGCAGAAAAAAGAAAGAAAATTTCTGGACGTCCTGTTCGGTCCGGATTTCTGGCGCCTGACCTGGGAGCACCTGGTCCTGGTATTCGTCTCTCTCGCAGCAAGCATTGCCGTTGGGGTTCCCTTGGGAATTCTTTCTCATAAAGTAAAAGCAATGACCCAAATTATTCTCGGCGTGGTCGGCGTCATCCAGACCATTCCATCGCTCGCGCTGTTCGCCTTCCTGATCGCGTTGCTCGGCACCATCGGCACCGTCCCGGCGCTCATCGCGCTGTTCCTGTATGCGTTGCTGCCCATCGTGCGCAACACCCACGCGGGACTGGACGCGATCGGCAAGGGCATGCGCCAGGCGGCGCTGGCGCTGGGCCTGACGACCAGGGAACGGCTCCGGCGCATCGAAATCCCGCTCGCGCTGCCCTCGATCCTCGCCGGCATCAAGACCTCCGCCGTGATCAACGTCGGCACCGCCACCATCGCCGCCTTTGTCGGCGCCGGCGGCTACGGCGAGCGCATCGTCTCCGGCCTCGCGCTGAACGACAACGCGACCCTGCTTGCGGGTGCGATTCCCGCGGCCGCACTCGCGCTCATCGTGCAGGGCGCCTTCGAGCTCGGCGAGCGGCGCTTCGGCTGGATGGCGCGGGCGGGCAGAAGATTATAGGCGCCGGATCAGACAATCAGGTAACCTCTTGCGGTTCCGCTAGAGGTTATGCATAATCCTCACATGTTCGCGCTCGTCTCGTCCTCCGGATTCGCGCGCGCGCGCAAGCTTTCGGAGCAGCGCGTGCGGCAGTTGCTCGCCGCCGGCAAGGTCGCCGGCGCGATCCGCGTCGGGGCGCGCTGGGCGATACCGGCCGACGCCGCAATCCGGCGTGTGCCCGGCGGCCGCCCGCCGTGCACTCGCAGGGGCGTACTCAAGCAGGCAGCCCGCGCCTGCGGCAGCGCCCTCGCGGACGCCGGGGTGCGCGCACTCGTGGTCGGGTCCGTCGCCTATGGCGCGGTTCGCCCGGAGTCGGACCTCGACCTGCTGATCGTCTCCTATGCGGGCAAGACCTGGGGCCAGGTGCGCTCAGTCGTGGACGAGGCGGCGCGGCCTTACGGCGTTCCGGTCGATGTGATATATGCCGACACACTGCCGCCCGCGGTAAGAAAGGCCATGCTCAAGGACGCGCGCCGTGCCAGTGAGCTTTGAGGACCAGCTTGCGGTCGTAGCGGAACTATTGCGCGAGGTGGCGCGCATGGAGGAGGGTGAGAAGCGTCACTCGGCAGGACCCTCGCCCGACGGCTACGAGCGGGACCTGCGGCTCGCTGGTCTGGCTCAGCGCATCGCACAGGCGTGCACGATCATCGAAGGCGTGCTCGCCTACGTCGCTCGGCGCATCGACCGCGCACCGGTCACGGGTGACGACTGGCACAAGAAGCTCATCGCCAGGTGCGCAAAGGCCTGCGAAGATCCGAAACGGCCGGCCGTAGTCTCGGGGGCGCTCGCCGAGGAATTGCTGGAACTGTGCGAGTTCAGGCACGTGGTCCGGAACATCTACCCGACGCGCCTCGAAGCGCCGAGGGTGCGGGAGAACCTGCGGCGGCTTATCCGCGCGACTCGAACTTTCGATGCAGAGGCCAAGACATTCGCCGCGGGCCTTTCCCCTGCGCGCAGGTCCGGGCGCAGGCAGTCGCGGCGCTAGATCAGTTTTCGGACAGGAGCATTTCCAATGTTCAAGCTGTATTACACGCCGAACACGTGCGCGCTTGCGTCGCACATCGCGTTGGAGCAGGCGGGCGCCGTCTATGAGGCGATCCGGGTGGATTTCGCCGCCAACGAGCAGCGCAAGCCCGAATACCTGGCGATCAACCCCAAGGGCCGGGTACCGTCGCTGGTTACGGAGCGCGGCATCCTGACCGAGACTCCAGCCATACTGGTGTTCATCGCGCAGAGCTATCCGAACTCGCGACTGGCGCCTCTTGACGATCCTTTTGCTCTGGCGCAGCTACAGGCGTTCAACAGCTACCTGTGCTCCACCGTTCACGTGGCGCACGCGCACCGAATGCGTGGGACGCGGTGGGCCGACGATCCGGCTGCTATTGCGGAAATGCAGCGCAAAGCGCCGCAGGCGGTCAGCGCGTGCTTCGAGCTGATCGAGCGCGGGATGCTCAAGGGGCCGTGGGTAATGGGGGAAAGCTACAGCATTTGCGATCCGTATCTTTTCACTTTGGCGCAATGGCTGGAGGCCGATGGGGTCAATACCGGAAAGCTTCCGCGAGTGATGGATCACCGGCGGCGGATGGCGGAACACCCCGTGGTCAGAAACGTCCTCGCCGCTGAACTGCGATAGCCGGATTTTCACGCTCGTCTACCGCTCGGAGCCGCGCTGTCGTATGGTTGAATATTGGGGTCGGAGTCAAATTTTTCGCAGCGACCACAAGATGGATCCGCGAGGAGGAGAAGATGGCGTCCTACGTTGATAGTACCCTGTTGTCGGGAGAGACGGTTCTGTATCGCGCCAGGATCAGCCTCTGGTCGATCGCCCATCTGATCGGCCTCGGCGTGCTGCTGCTTATCATCGGTGTGGGAATCGTGTTTCTCGTCTGGGCCTACATCAGATACAAGACGACGGAGTTTGCCGTCACCGACAGGCGAATCATCGCGAAGTCCGGCCTCATCTCCCGCAGCACCGTCGAGCTGTTCCTCGACAAGGTCGAGGCCTTGCATGTCGACCAGAGCGTGCCAGGACGTTTGCTAGATTTCGGCACGATCACCATCCGTGGCACCGGCACCACCTTGGAACCGATCAGGAACATCTCGGCTCCGCTTGTGCTGCGCAAACAGTTCATGCAGGCGGCAGACCTGTATCGGCAGAAGGTAAAGTAAAATCGCGCGGTCGAACTGAAGGTAAAAAGGGAAACCACCGATGCGAATTGGCGTTCCGGCTGAAACGCGGCCCGGAGAAACGCGTGTTGCGGCGACGCCGGAGACGGTAAAGAAGCTCGCGGCGAAGAACGAGGTGCGCATCCAGGCGGGCGCGGGCGCGGGTTCGAATTTTCCGGACAAGGACTACGAGGCGGCCGGCGGCAGGATCGTCAGTTCGGCCGCGGAGGCCTTCGACGCCGATATCGTCCTGAAGGTCCGCTCCCCGGTCGAGAGCGAATTGCAGTATTTGAAAGCCAATTCGACTCTCATCGGTCTGCTGGAGCCTTTCAATGCCGCCGGCCTGGAGGCGATTGCCGGGTGCGGCGTGAACGGCTTCGCGATGGAATCGCTGCCGCGCATTTCGCGCGCGCAGCCGATGGACGTGCTCTCCTCGCAGGCCAATATCGCCGGCTACAAGGCGGTGGTGCTGGCGGCGGCCGAATACGGCAAATTCTTCCCGATGCTGATGACCGCGGCCGGAACCGTGCAAGCGGCGCGGGTGCTGATCCTCGGCGCGGGCGTCGCGGGCCTGCAGGCCATCGCCACGGCAAAGCGCCTGGGCGCGGTGATCGAGGCCTCCGACGTGCGGCCGGCGGTGAAGGAGCAGATCGAATCGCTGGGCGCAAAATTCCTCGACGTTCCGTTCATCACCGATGAGGAACGCGAGATCGCGCAGGGCGTGGGCGGCTACGCGCGGCCGATGCCGGCCGACTGGATGAAGCGCCAGGGCGAGGCGGTGCACCAGCGCGCATTGGCCTCCGACGTGGTGATCACGACCGCGCTGATTCCCGGCCGGCCGGCGCCGAAGCTGATCAAGGAAGACACGGTGCGCCAGATGAAGCCCGGCTCGGTGATCGTGGACCTGGCCGCGGAGCAGGGCGGCAACGTCGAAGGCACCGAGCCCGGCAAGATCGTCGTCAGGAACGGCGTCAAGCTGATCGGCACCACCAACCTCGCGGCGAGCGTGCCGACCGATGCGTCTGCGTTGTATGCGAAGAACCTCTACAACATCCTCGCCCTGATGCTCGATGCGAAAACGGGCGAGTTCAAGATCGACCGCGAAGACGAAATCATCGCCGGCACGCTGGTCTGCGCGGGCGGCGAAGTCGTGAAGAAGAAAGGCTAGGCCATGGCTGGAACCGTCGATCCGACCGTCATCAATCTGGTGGTGTTCGTGCTGGCGATCTTCGTCGGCTACCACGTGATCTGGAACGTCACGCCGGCGCTGCATACGCCGCTGATGAGCGTGACCAACGCCATTTCCTCGGTGATCATCGTCGGCGCGATCCTCGCCGCCGGCCCGGCCGAGACGGATTTCGGCTCGGTGCTGGGCGCGATCGCGGTGGCGCTGGCCTCGGTAAACATCGCGGGCGGCTTCCTCGTCACCCAGCGAATGCTCGCGATGTTCAGGAAAAAACAGAAATGACTGCCAACCAGCTCACTCTCTGGTACCTCATTGCGAGCGTGCTGTTCATCCTCGCGCTGAAGGGCTTGTCGTCGCCGGCCATGGCACGGCGCGGAAATCTGTTCGGCATGATCGGCATGGGGATTGCGGTCGTGTTCACGGCCGCGCTCGTCGCCCGCGGGCACCTGGACTACATCGTGATCGCGATGCTGATCGGCGGCGGCATCGGCGCCTTCGTTGCCAGGCGCGTCGAGATGACGCAGATGCCCGAACTGGTGGCCGCGATGCACTCGCTGGTAGGCATGGCGGCGGTGCTGATCGCGATCGCGGCGGTCAACAATCCGTACGCCTTCGGGGTCGTGAACAGCCCGCTCGATGCGCTGCCGATGGGCAACAAGCTCGAGCTCTTCATCGGCACCTTCGTCGGCGCGCTCACCTTCTCCGGTTCCGTGATCGCGTTCGGCAAGCTGGCGGGTCTGGGCAAGAAGTTCCGCATCTTCTCCTCGGCACCGATCGTATTCCCCGGGCAGCACTGGCTGAACCTGGCGATCGGGCTGGTGATGATCGGCTTCGGCGTCGCGTTCTTCCTCTCCCCGGAGAAGGCGTGGGTGCCGTTCATCGTCATGACCGGCCTCGCGTTCATGCTGGGCCTGCTGATCATCATCCCGATCGGCGGCGCCGACATGCCGGTGGTGATCAGCATGCTGAACAGCTACTCGGGCTGGGCCGCCGCGGGCATCGGCTTCTCGCTCAACAACACCATGCTGATCATCGCGGGCTCGCTGGTCGGTTCCTCGGGAGCAATCCTCTCCTACATCATGTGCAAGGCGATGAACCGTTCCTTCATCTCGGTGATCCTCGGCGGTTTCGGCGTCGCCGAAGGCGCTGCCGCGGCGGATGCCGGCGACAAGACGGTGCGCTCCGGTTCCGCGGAAGACGCCAGCTTCCTGATGCAGAACGCCGAGTCGGTGGTGATCGTGCCGGGCTACGGCCTGGCGGTGGCGCGCGCGCAGCACGCAGTGAAGGAGATGGCGCAGATGCTGGCTGCGAAGGGCGTGAGCGTGCGCTTCGCGATCCATCCTGTTGCGGGACGGATGCCGGGACATATGAACGTATTGCTGGCCGAGGCCGAGGTGCCCTACGAGCAGGTGTTCGAGATGGACGACATCAACGGCGAGATGAACACCACCGACGTGGTGCTGGTGCTCGGCGCCAACGACGTCGTCAATCCGCTCGCCTACGAAAAGGGCAGCCCGATCCACGGCATGCCGATCATCGACGTGCACAAGGCGCGCACCGTGCTCGTCAACAAGCGCAGCATGGCCGCGGGCTACGCGGGTCTCGACAATCCGCTGTTCTACATGGACAAGACGATGATGGTGTTCGGCGATGCGAAAAAGGTCGTCGAAGACATCGTCAAGTCGCTGCATTGACCGAATTCGTCCTGTTCGCGCTCACGCTTGTGGGCGTCGCCGTGTTCCACCACCACACCTTGCGGGTGGCGCTGATCGGGCTCGCTGCGATCACCCTCTACAAGCTTGGTTTCGCCGGCTTCAAGACCGGTCCGGGATTCCAGGGTCTGGCCCTGCACCTCGCTCACGAGTGGGTGATCCTCGCCAACCTGCTCGG
>JBBPIU010000151.1:0-6101 GCA_038040245.1 Pseudomonadota bacterium
TTGGCGGCCTGGTGGAAGTGGTGCCGACCGCGCACTACATGATGGGCGGCGTCGAATTCAACGCCGACTGCAGCACCGGGCTGCGGGGGCTATACGTCGCCGGCGAGGATGCTGGCGGCGTGCATGGCGCCAACCGCCTGGGTGGCAACGGCGTCGCAAACTCGACCGTATTCGGCGCCGTGGCCGGAGACACGATGGCGCAATGGGTTGGCAAGGAAGCCTCATTTTCCGAGCCTGACCGTTCCGCCATTGAAAAATCAGTTGCCGAATGTGAAATGCCTTTCAATACAAAAAAGACTCTCCACGGATCTCTCGAACCGCTGCGCGAGCGACTCTACGAAGTGATGTGGGACAAGGTCGGCATCATCCGCGACGAGGCGGGATTGCGCGCGGGATTGTCGGAACTTGCCGCCATTGCAAGCGAACTGAAAGCGTGCGGCATTGCGGACGCCAACCGCGCCTTCAATCTCAGCTGGCACGACTGGCTGAACCTGAAGAACCTTACCGAGACGAGCCGCGCGATCGCCGAAGCCGCGCTCGCGCGCACCGACTCGCGCGGCGCGCACTACCGGGAGGATTTTCCGGAGCCGGGCCCCCTGGAGAATTCGTCCTTTACGAGCTTGCGTATGAAAAACGCCGAACTGGAAATCACGACCAAACCGGTGGCGTTCACGCGCGTGCGCCCCGGCCAGACCCTGCTGAAGGACGCCGCCTAACCCAGGTGCTTGCGGAAGAACTCGATGGTGCGGCTGCGCGCGAGCTTGGCGGCTTCGGCGTTCCAGGAACCGCGCTGGTCGCAGTTGAAGCCGTGGCCGGCGCCGGCATAGAAGTGCGCGCTGATCTCCGGGTGTGCGGCGACGATTTCCTTCGCCTGCGCGAGCGTGGGCGACTGGTCGGTTTCGCCGAAGTTGCACATCACCGGAATTTTCGGCTTCTCGCCGATCAGGCCGTGCATGCCGCCGCCGTAGTAGGGCACCGAGCAGGCGAGGCCGCTGGCGCGCGCCGCGGCCATCCACGCCACCGTGCCGCCGTAGCAATAGCCGACGATGCCGACCTTGCCTGCCTTGCTCGCCTCCGCGATCGCAGCCTGCACGTCCATCATGCTTTGCTTCGGGTCGAGCTTCTGCATGATGGCGACGCCGGCCTGGATCTCGGGCTGCGAGTAGCCGGTGTCGTAGTTGCGCTGCGCGCGGTCGAACATCGCAGGCGACACCGCGAGGTAACCGTCGGCGGCGAAGCCGTCGGTGACCTGCTGGATGTGGCTGTTGACGCCGAAAATTTCCGGAATCACGACCACGCCCCCGCGCGGCTTGCCGGAAGCTTGCGCGACGAAAGCCGCGAAATTGTGGCCGTCGGCGGCCTTGAGTTCGATGAACTTGCCCATGCTGCTCCTCCTCGTGGATTTGCTGCGGTTAGAATCCGTATTATGAAGAAAAAACCCGAGCAGCTGCTGCAATTGGCGCGAAACGCCCTCGAAAAAGCGGGTGCCAACCCGGTGATGGCCGACGCTGCGGCGAAGCACCTGGTGCGCGCGGAGGAACATGGGCTTCCCACGCATGGCATGTCGCGCGTGCCCTTTTACTGCGGCTTCCTGCGCAATGGCCGCGGCGACGGCGCCGCGCGGCCGAAGATGCTCTCGGATCGCGCCGCTGTGTGCCTGATCGACAATTGCGACGGACTGCCCTACGAGTCGGCCGAGTGGGCCATTGGCGAAGTTATCCAGCGCGCGCGCCGCAACGGCATTGGCTTCGCCGGCATCACCAACAGCGCGCATGTCGGCGTGCTCGGCATTCACCTGCTGCCGGTCGCGCAGGCGGACATGGTCGGCGTGGCCTTCACCAACTCGCCAGCGGCGATTCCCGCCTGGGGCGGCAAGAAGGCGCTGTTCGGCACCGACCCGGTTGCCTTCGCGTTTCCGAGAAAGAGCGGCGATCCGCTGGTGATCGACCTCGCGCTCACCACGGTGGTGCGCGGCAAGATCATGCTGGCGATGCAGAAGGGCGAGAAAATTCCCGAAGGCTGGGCGCTCGACCGCCACGGCAAACCGACCACCGACCCGAAGGAAGCACTGGATCACGGCAGCCTGTTTCCGATCGGCGGCGCCAAGGGCGCGATGCTGGCGCTCGCCTTCGAACTGATCTGCGCCGCGCTCACCGGTGCGGCGATCGGCACGGAGGCGGATTCGTTCTTTTCCGACCAGGGCAACAAGCCGAAGATCGGCCACGCCTTCCTCGCCATCGATCCCGGCGCGCTCGCGGGGCATGAGCGCTACTTCGAGCGCGTCGAGACCGTGATCACCACGATGCTCGCGGACGAAGGCGTGCGGCTGCCCGGAGCGCGGCGCTTTGCGTCCGAGAAAAAGCTGCGCGCCGAAGGCATCGAGATCGCCGACGACTTGCTGGCGAAAATCGAGAATCTGGCGAATGCCTAGGTTCGACCTGGTGCATGCATTTCCCGCCATGCATGTGGGCGTGCGCATCGACGCGGCTCGACTCGCCGAGATTTGCTACCTGCCGCGCTCGATTCCTCTTGCAGAACCCGCGAACCGCCTGGCAGAACGCGCGGCACGCCAGTTCGAGAAATACCTCGCCGATCCGGACCACCGCTTCAACCTGCCGCTCGCCGAAGTCGGCACGCCGTTCCAGCGCCGCGTCTGGGATGCGATCTGCCGGATTCCGCGCGGGCGCACGCTGACCTACGGGCAGGTGGCGAAGCACATTCGGTCCGCGCCGCGCGCGGTCGGCCAGGCCTGCGGCAACAACTGGTTCCCGTTGGTGGTGCCCTGCCACCGGGTCGTGGGCTCGAATGGCATCGGCGGTTTCGGGCACCATGGCGAAGGATTCCACATCGAGATCAAGCGGTGGCTGCTGAGTCACGAAAAGGCGAACTAAGCCCAGGGAACGCGACCTTGTTGGATGCGTTCACCGATGCGTTGTGGCTGGAAGATGGTCTTTCGAAGAACACGCTTTCCTCCTATCGGCGCGACTTGGAACTGTTTGCTTCTTTTTTGAAGAAAACTTCTTTTGAAAAAGCAAGCGAAGAAGACCTGTTCGCCTTCCTCGCCGCACGCCGGGGCCGCGCCTCCAGTGCGGCGCGCATGCTCTCCAGCCTCAAGCGCTTCTACGGCTGGTGCCTGCGCGAGCGGCGCATCAAAGCCGATCCGACACTCAAGCTCGATCCGCCCAGGCGGGTGCCGCGCTTTGCGAAAATCCTGTCGGAGGCCGATGTCGAAGCGCTGCTCGCCGCGCCCGACGTGACGATGCCGCTGGGGATGCGCGACCGCACCATGATCGAGGTGCTGTATGCGGCGGGCTTGCGCGTCTCGGAGCTGGTCGGGCTGAAGGTGTTCGAGGTGAACCTCGACGCAGGCGTGCTGCGCGTCCTCGGCAAGGGCTCCAAGGAGCGTATGGTGCCGCTGGGGGAAGAGGCCGTGGACTGGGTTCGCCGTTACAAGAAGGATTTCAGATCTTCCCTGCTCAAGAAAAAATCCTCCGACCACCTGTTCATTACCGGCCGCGGCGAGGGCATGACCCGCCAGGCGTTCTGGCAGAACATCAAGCGCTACGGCGCGCGCGCGGTTCCCGGCAAGGCGCTGTCGCCGCACGTGCTGCGTCACGCCTTCGCGACGCACCTCATCAACCACGGCGCGGATCTGCGCGTGGTGCAGATGCTGCTAGGGCACGCCGACATTTCGACCACGCAGATTTACACCCACGTCGCACGCGAGCGGTTGAAGGCGCTGCACGCCAAGCACCATCCTCGCGGCTAGCGCTTGCCGCGCTCGATCGAGACGCCGACGAACTTGGCGTTCGGCAGGATACCGATCTTGGAGGCGCTGACTTTCACCCAGGGGGCCTTGAAGTCGTCGATGAGAAGCGTGGCTATGCGGTCGGCGAAGGTCTCCACCAGCTTGAAGTGCCCGCTCGCGGCAAGGGCTTTGATCTTGAGGGCCACCTGCTCGTAGTCGATGGTGTCGGCGACGCGGTCAGAGGCGAACACCGCCACCCCGGGCAGGCCGATATCCAGGTCGATCGAGACGACCTGCGCCACATGCCGCTCGCGCTTGTGGATGCCGATCAGCACTTCGACCCGCAGGTCGCGAACCAGGATGGAGTCCATGTGGTACCGGGATTATAGAATCATGACCCCATGCAGACGGTCCTGATCGAAACGGTCGCAATTGCGCTGGCCGCCTACGCGCTCGGCTCGGTTTCCTTCGCCGTCCTGGTCAGCAGGCTGATGGGGCTGGCCGACCCGCACAGCTACGGCTCGCACAATCCGGGCGCCACCAACGTGCTGCGCACCGGCAACAAGCTCGCCGCCGCGCTGACGCTGATCGGCGATGCGGGCAAGGGCGCGCTCGCCGTGGCGCTGACGGTGCTCTACACCGGCGAGAGCGCGATAGCCGGGTTCGACGCGCCGCTGGCCGGCGCGATGGCGTTTCTCGGCCACCTCTATCCGGTGTTTCATGGCTTCAAGGGCGGCAAGGGTGTCGCTACGGCGGCCGGTGTCTTGCTTTCTTTGAGTCCAATTCTTGGACTGGGTACGCTGCTGACGTTCGGGATCATCGTATTCTTCTTTCGAATGATTTCGTTTGCATCCATCATTGCGGCGGTTTTCGCAGTATTTTGGGCTTGGTCTTTGTTCGGATTGACTCCCATTACCCCGGCCGTAGCCGCGATTGCGCTGCTTCTCATCTGGCGCCACCGCGACAATATCCTGCGCATCATGCGCGGCGCCGAGCCGCGCCTCGGAGAAAAAAAGACATGAGAGAAAAAAAGGTATGAAAATCCTGGTGCTGGGCGCAGGTGCGGTGGGCGGCTATTTCGGCGGCAGGCTCGCGCAAGCGGGCGCGGACGTCACCTTCCTGGTGCGGCCGCAGCGAGCGGAGTTGCTCGCGAAGACCGGCCTGCGAATTTCGAGCAAGGCCGGGAATCTGACGATGCAGCCAAAATGCGTGGTCGCGGGAGAGGTGAAGCCCGGCTACGACATCGTGATGTTCACCGCCAAGGCCTACGATCTGCCGAGCGCCATCGACGCGATCGCGCCGGCCATGGCGGGGGGCCGCGGTAACGTGCTGCCGCTCCAGAACGGCATGTCGCATCTGGAGATGCTGGATGCGCGGTTCGGGCGCGAGCACGTGCTGGGCGGTGTCGCCTACATCGCCTCGACCCTCGCGCCGGATGGGGAAATCCAGCACCTGAACGACTTCCACCGCATTGCGTTCGGCCCGCGGCACACGGCGCAGAAAGCGCTCTGCGACGCATTCGCCGCGGCGTGCGCCGGCGCCATGCCCGAATTCAAGCGCACGGACGCGGTCGAGCAGGCGATGTGGGACAAGTGGGTGCTGCTGGCGACGCTCGCCGGAATAACATGCCTGATGCGCGCGCCGATCGGCGACATCGCCGCTACCGGATCGGGTGCGGCACTGACGCTCGCGCTGCTCGGCGAGTGCGCCGCGGTGGCGCAGGCGGAAGGTTTTGCCACGCCCGAAGCGGTGCGCGCGAACTACAGCAGCATGCTGACGCAGAAAGGATCGTCGTTCACCGCCTCGATGCTGCGCGACGTCGAATCGGGCGGGCAAGCCGAGGGCGACCACATCCTCGGCGCGATGCTGGTGCGCGCGCGCCAGCGCTCGCTCGCCACGCCGGTTCTCGAGATCGCGGCGACCCACCTCGAAACCTACGCTGCGCGCCGGGCGCGCGAAGCTGCGGCGAAGGCTAGGTAAGCGCCGAAAGGTCCCAGCGCGGCCGCACGTTGAACGCGTGTTCTGACGCCGGTGTTGTTTTCCCGGCTTGCAGACGAAGCGCGGCGGCGAAAGCGATCATGGCGCCGTTGTCGGTGCATAGCTCCGGTTCAGGATAGAAGACCTCGAAGCCGGATTGCGTGGCCTTGGCGTCCAGCGCCCCGCGCAACTGCTTGTTGGCGCCGACGCCGCCGGCGACGACGAGCTGCGTCAGGCCGGTTTTGTGCATCGCCAGCGTGCATTTCGCGACCAGTACCTCCACCACCGCATCGACGAAGGCGCGCGCCAGGTCCGGATGGGAGATTTTATTTTCCGCGTCGTTTTCCTTCTTCAGCAAGGTCAACACCGCGGTCTT
>JBBPIU010000152.1:0-6061 GCA_038040245.1 Pseudomonadota bacterium
GATCGCGCGCTGCGCGTGGTCCGGCAGCGGAATCGGCGCGCCCACCAGGATCAACACCCCATCGCCGGCCTGATCCTTGATGGTGCCGCCGCATTCTGTCGCCGCGGCGCCGACCGCGTCGTAGTACTCGCGCAGGATGCGCATCACCTTCTGGGAGGAGGTCGCCGCGGTGAAGGCGGTGAAGCCGCGCAGGTCGCAGCACACCACCGAGAGCTCCAGCGTCTGCTCGTCGGTGGCGCTCTTGAGTCCCCGGCGCCCGACCAGCTCGGCCACCTGCGGCGACAGGAACCTGGACATGAATTGCGCCCGGCGGCCCTGGATGACGTGGTACTGCACGCCGCCGACGAGAAAGATCAGCAGGCCGATGGCCGTGGCCACCGGCGCGATGTTGTTTGGCACCACCACGCCGGAGGCCATGAACGGCGCCGCAAGCGCGAACGCGATCAGGCGCAGGGACTCGGCGCGGTCCGGGCGGCGGCGCAGCATCAGCAGGCCGGAGAACAGCGACAGCGCGAGCGAGATCGTCAGCGGCAGCGCGAACAGCCAGAACTCCGGCTGGGCGGTCATGAAGACCTCGTGGAAGCCGGCGTTCAGGAAGCGCTCGACGCGCATTTTCGGGAACAGCAGCGCCATCAGGCAGTAGAACAGCGCGAGCCCCTGAGCGATGCGCAGCAGCGCGTCCGGCCCGGTCGTCTTCAGCCCCGCGGCGGGAATCGTCCGGCGCACCCGCAGGATCCATTCGTAGGCGAAGAAGAACGCCAGCGTTTCGGGAATCGCGAACACGCCGTCCCACCAGGCGATGCTGCCCGAGTAGTGCAGCGGGTAGGCGATCTGCGAGCCGACTCCGATGGAAACGCCGACCGACGCGAGGAACAGCGCCAGCGCGCGGCTGGTGGGCGAGCTGCGGTCGGCGATGATGAAGGCGAGCGCCATCCCCATCGCCAGCAGCGAGGTGATCATGTGCGGGGTGGTGTCGATCACTTGCCGGAATCAGCCGCTACGCCAAAGCCTTCGCGCATTTTCCGGTCGAACTCCTCGGCCACCTTGGCATCGTTGTCCAGCATTTCCTGGGCGTTGGTGTTGGCGTACTGCATGCCGCCCAGCTCGGCGTAGGCCTTCTGCACCTTGTCGCTCCACAGGCCGATGTCGCGCACCGTCGGCACGATGCGGCTGAAGAGGCGCTTGCGAAAGCGGATCTGCCCCTCCGACTGGTCGAGCACCGGACCGACATCCTTCCAGTCCATGCCGAGCTGCTCCCACATCTCGGGCGAATTGAAGCGGTCGCGCAGGTGGTAGGAGCCCTCGATGACGAATTCCTCGCGCTCGCGGCGCTCGGCCTCGGTGAGCTCGGGGTAGTAGTCGCGCAGCGCAAGGCGGCCGAACGCCACGTGCCGCGCCTCGTCCTGCATGACGTAGGCGTTCACCGAGGCGCACAGCGCGTTTTTTGAATAGTCGCGGATGCGCTGGAACGCCACCAGCGCGAGGCCCTCGATCAGCACCTGCATGCCGAGGTAGGTAAAGTCCCAGCGCGGGTCATTCAGCGCCTGCTCGAGCAGCGTCTTGAGCGGCTTGGAGATCGGGTAGACGAACCTGAACTTCTCCGTCAGCAGGCGCCGGTAGGCTTCCACGTGCCGCGCCTCGTCCATCACCTGGGTGGCGGCGTAGAACTTGGCTTCGATGCGCGGCGCATCCTGCACGATGCGCGCCGCGCACACCAGCGCGCCCTGCTCCCCGTGCAGGAACTGCGACAGGTTGAACACCTGGCTGTGGTAGCGAAGTTCGGCATGCTGCTTGGGCGACAGCTTGTGCCACAGCGGCGTGCCGTACAGGGGCACAACCTCGTCTTCCATCTGCATCGGGTCCTCGGGATCGACCGGCAGGCTCCAGTCGATGCGCGTCTCGGCGTCCCACTGCTCCTGCTTGCCCTTTGAATAGAGCTTCAGCAGTTCGTCGGAGCGCGCGTCGTAGTCCCAGGTGAACGCGACTTCGCCGCTGGCGGGAAATTTCCAGTGTGTTTCCTCGGCCGGCACTGTGTAGCGATAGAGAGTGGACATGGTTTCCCCCTTCTCTTGCCTTTGCTATCCCGCCGCCGACCCGGCCTGGGTCAGCGGGCGCGAGATCAGCCGCTCGAATTGCGCCGAATCCAGCGCAGCGCTGAAGTGATGCCCCTGCCATTCGTCGCAGCCGAGCGCCTGCAGGCGCGCGAGCTGCGCCTCGCTCTGCACGCCTTCGGCGGCGACGCGCAGCCCCAGCGCCTTCGCCATCGCGGCGATGGTCTGCACGATGGTCACGTCGTGCGGGTGAGTGTCCAGCTCTTGCAGGAAGGAGCGGTCGATCTTCAATTTATCGATCGGCAGCTGCCGCAGGTAGGCCAGGCTCGAATAGCCGGTGCCGAAATCGTCGATCGCGACGCGCACACCGAGGCCGCCGAGCTTGCGCAGCGTCTCGACGTTCTCCGCCAGGTGCGACATCAGCACTCTTTCGGTGATTTCCAATTCAATGCAGGCGCCGGGCACCTGGTTCGCGGCGAGCGCCTGCGCGACCTGCGCCACGTAGGCATCGCCCTGCGCCAGCTCATGCGCGCAAACATTGAGCGCGAACCACAGGTCCTGGCCGTGCGACCGTCGCCAGGCGCCGATCTGCGACAAGGCGCGCTGCAGCGTCCACAGGCCGAGCGGCCGGATCAGGCCGCAGTCCTCCGCGACCGGGATGAAGCTGTCGGGCATCAGCATCCCGTCCTGCGGATGCTGCCAGCGCACCAGCACCTCGGCGCCGACCATCTGTCCGCCGGCACGCAGCACGGGCTGCCAGTGCAGCAGCAGCTCGCCCCGCGCGAGCGCGCGGCGCAGGTCGTTCTCCATGCCCAGGCGCGCCACCGCGCGCGCGTTCAGCTCGGGCGAGAAGAAGCGGAAGCTGTTGCGCCCGGTATCCTTGACGTGGTTGGTGGCGGCGTCGGCGTTCTTCAGCAGCTCGCCGAAATCGCGGCCGTCCTCCGGGTAGACGCTGATGCCGATCGAGGCGGTGACGCTCAGGGTGCGGCCCTCGATGGTGAAGGGGCGCGCGAGTATCGCGAGCGCGCGCTGCGCCAGCGTGGTCGCGTCCTGCGGCGTCTTCAGGCCGTTCCACAGCAGCACGAACTCGTCGCCGCCGAGGCGCGCCAGCGTGTCGTCGCGCCGCAGCGTGGCGCCCAGGCGCTCGGCGACCGCGCGCAGCAGCGCGTCGCCGGCGGCGTGGCCGAGCGAATTGTTGACCAGCTTGAAACGGTCCAGGTCGAGGAACAGCAGCGCCAGGCCGCCGCGGCTGCCCGCCGCGGTGAGAATCGCCTGGTTGGCACGGTCGGCTAGCAGGGCGCGGTTCGGCAGCCCGGTGAGCGCGTCGCGCGTCGCCAGGTACTCGATGCGCTCCTCGGCCTGCTTGCGCGCGGTGATGTCGGCGCCGGTGCCGCGGTAGCCGGTGAGCTTGCCGGCGGCGTCGAACACCGGCACGCCGGTGACCGACTGCCAGATCACGCGGCCCGACTTGGTGAGCGAGCGGTGCACCTGGTCGCGGAACGCCTCGGCGTGCTCAGCGCGCTGCGCGAACCACTCGTCCATCGCCCGCGCTTCGCCCAGCGGCATGAACTCGCGCGGCGCGCGCCCGATCATCTCGTGGCGTGCATGACCGAGCACCGACTCGACGCGCTCGGAGAGGAAGGTGTAGCGCCACTCGAGATCGGTCTCCCAGACGTATTCGCCGGAGGCCTCGAGCACGTCGCGGAAGCGCTTCTCGCGCTCGGCCAGCAAATCTCGCGCCTTGCGCTGCTCGGTGACGTCGCGCAGCACCGACTGCACCACCAGGCGGCCGCGCTCCAGATAGGAAACGCTCGCCGCCTCCACCAGCACGTCGCTCCCGTCCGTGCATTGCAGCCGCCGCTCCTCGAATGAGGTCGCGCCGGGACCCGCACCGAGATAACGCATGCGCTCCGCAAAACGCGCGCGGTGGTCGGGATGCACGAAGTCCTCGACTTTTCTTCCCAGGAGCTCTTTGGGCGAGGCTGCCTTCACGAGTCGCGCCGCGGCCGGGTTGACGTACTCGATAATGCCGTTGGAAAAGACCGTGACCCCGTCCGGCGCGAGCTCGATCAGCGAGCGGTAGCGCTCTTCGGCGTCGCGCGTCGCCTGCTCGGCGCGCTTGCGCGCGTCGATCTCGACTACGGTGCCGGACATGCGCAGCGCGCGGCCGGCAGCGTCGCGCTGCATAACGCGCCCAGAGGCAAGGACCCATTTCCAGTCGCCGCTCGCGGTCTGCACCCGGTACTCGACGTGGTAGTTCGATGCCGACGCCTTCACCGCCCCCATGTAGGCATTGCGTGCGGCCGCCCGGTCCTGCGGATGGACGATTTCCAGCAGATCCACCGAACGCACGGTCTGCGCCAGCGGTTCGCCGCCCAGGATGCGTGCCCAGCCTTCGCTCAGATAGATCCGGTCGGTCGCCACATCGCAGTCCCAGAGCGCGAGGTTGCCGCCCTCGGTGGCGAGCTCCAGGCGCTCCTTGGCCTCGGCGAGCGCGCGCTCCGCGCGCCGCTTCTCGGTGATGTCCTGCCCGACGCCGCGGTAGCCGAGGAATTTGCCGGACGCGTCGTAGCGCGGCTTGCCGGTAATGCGGTGCACGCGGCGCTCACCGGCGTCGCTGCGCGAGATCGTGAAATCGAAGAACGGCATCTGCGCGTCGAGCTCTTCCAGCCGCTCGAAGTGCTCCACCTGCGCGCGCGGCTCGACCATGACCCCGGGCACCTCCCAGAGCTTGCGGCCGTGTGCCATTTCCGCGCCGAAGAGGGCCGCCACCGCGGGCCCGCCCGAGAGCCAGCTGATGCGGTGCTCGGCGTCGGTCTCCCAGAACCAGTCCGCCGACAGCGAGGTCAGGTGGCGAAAGCGCTCCTCGCTGACGCGCAGCGCCTGCGTCGCGCGCCGGTCGCGCCGCCGCGCGCTGGTCCAGACGCCGAACAGCACCAGAGCGCCGATGACCAGCAGCAGCGCATCGACGAGCTGCGACCAGGCCACGGGCTAGCCTGCCGATTCCATCGCCGGCGGCGCGTTCTTGAGCACTTCTTCCATGGTGGTGAAGCCCGCGGCCACCTTCATCGCGCCGCTGATGCGCAGCGCCTTCATGCCCTCGCGGTACGCCAGCTCGCGGATTTTCGCCAGGTCGCCGCCGCGGCCGACGATCTCCTTGACGCCGCTCGAGCACACCAGCGTCTCGTAGATGCCGACGCGGCCGATGAAGCCGGTCATGCGGCACTCGAGGCAGCCGACCGGCTTGTAGATCGAGGCCGGACGGTTCGCCTTCCAGGGCGCGACCAGCGCCTCCCAGGCGTGCACGTCCTCGACGCGATGCAGCTCGATCTTCTGCTTGCAGTGCGGGCACAGGATGCGCACCAGGCGCTGCGCCATCACGCCGTTCAGCGTCGCAACCAGCAGGTAGGGCTTGATGCCGAGCTCGAGCAGGCGCGTCACCGCGCTGGGCGCGTCGTTGGTATGCAGCGTGGAGAGCACCAGGTGGCCGGTCAAGGCTGCCTGTACCGCCATTTCGGCGGTTTCCAGGTCGCGGATCTCGCCCACCATGATGATGTCCGGATCCTGCCGCATCAGCGCGCGCAGCCCTTCGGCGAAGCCAAGATCGATCGCGTTCGTCACCTGCATCTGGTTGAACGAGCCTTCGACCATCTCGATCGGGTCCTCCACGGTGCAGACGTTGACTTCCGGCGTCGCGAGCTGCTTCAGCGTCGAGTACAGCGTCGTGGTCTTGCCCGAACCGGTGGGCCCCGTGACCAGCACGATGCCGTTCGAGCGCTCTGTCATGTCCTTCCAGCGCTGGCTGTCGTCCTCCGAGAAACCGAGTTCCTTGAAGTCGCGCACCAGCACTTCGGGGTCGAAGATCCGCATCACGAGCTTTTCGCCGAAGGCGGTCGGCAGCGTCGAGAGGCGCAGCTCGACCTCCTCGCCCTCCAGCGTGCGCGTCTTGATGCGGCCGTCCTGCGGGCGGCGCTTCTCCACCACGTCCATGCGCGCGAGGATCTTGATGC
>JBBPIU010000153.1:0-6060 GCA_038040245.1 Pseudomonadota bacterium
TGTGGCGCTTGTGCGCCCCGACCAGGGCTTTGGGAAACTTGTGGCACAGGTTGCTCGCAACCGCGACGACGCCCGATGCTCCCATGCTCATCATGGCCGGTGTCAGCACAAAAGCGCCGCCCGAGCCGATGAAGCCGCTCACCAGGCCGCCAATGAAGCCGACGATCAGCAGGAAGGCGACGTTGCCCGCGGTGAGTTCAATGAACTGCGCGTCCATCACAGGGCGTTAGCGTCGTCGGACCGTTCCTGCACCTTGGGCCGCGCCTTGACGCCGAGGAGATCCCAGAAATACCCGGTAAATGCCCCGTGCGACAGCGAAAAGGCGAAGGCGGCGGCGATGGGCAAAAGCGGGTACAGTCCGTCCGTGCGGGTGAAGCTCGCCATCACATCCTTCTCGAAGGCGAACAGCAGCGTGTACAGCATTGCGGTCACGGTCCCGGTGGCGATCAGCTTGCCCCAGGTTTTTTTCGCGTCGTTGTGCATGCGCTCGTCTTGTTGCGGATTCTAGCGCGTATGCCCAAACTCGCCGCCAACCTATCGCTGCTGTTTGCGCATCTGCCGTTTGCCGAGCGCTTCGCCGCCGCCGCAAAAGCGGGCTTCGGCTATGTCGAATACCAGTTTCCGTATGCCTTCGGCAGCGCGAAGGAGATCGCCGAACATGCGCGCGCCGCCGGCGTCGAAGTGGTGCTGCACAACCTGCCGGCCGGCGATGCCGCCAAGGGCGACCGCGGCATCACCTGCCAAGCGGAGCGCATGAGCGAGTTCCGCGAAGGCGTCGAGCGCGCGATCGAGTACGCAAGAGCGGTCGGCTGCCCGCGACTGAATACGCTCGCCGGCATCGCGCCTGCCGGCGTGCCGCGCGAGAAAGTGAAGGAAACGCTGGTCGAGAACCTGCGCTATGCCGCGGGCAAGTTCAAGGCGGCGGGTCTGACGCTGCTCACCGAGCCTTGCAATACGCGCACCATTCCGGGTTTTTTCCTCAACACCTCGAAACAAGGCATCGAGGCGATCGACGCGGTGGGCGCCGACAACCTGCTGCTGCAGTACGACGCGTTTCACATGCAGATCGTCGAGGGCGACCTGGCCAAGAGCATCGAACGGCTGCTGCCCAGGATCGGCCACATCCAGATCGCGGATGTGCCCGAGCGCAACGAGCCCGGCACCGGCGAGATCAATTTCGATTTCCTGCTGCCGCACATCGACCGGCTCGGTTACCAGGGCTGGATCGGCGCCGAATACATCCCGAAGGGCGACACTGTGCAAGGATTGTCGTGGGCAGCGCCTTACCTGAAATAGATTTCCAGCAACAAAAAAAGGTCGCGGAAGCGCTTCGCGCGTTCCTGCCCGAGCGCTGCGTGCTCTGGCAGGAGGAAGACACGCGCCCCTATGAGTGCGACGGCCTGACCGCCTATCGCCGCCTGCCCATGGTGGTGGCCTTGCCCGAGACCGACGAGCAGGTGCAGCGGATACTGAAAACCTGCCACGCGCTCGGCGTGCCGGTGGTGCCGCGCGGCGCCGGCACCGGGCTCTCGGGCGGCGCGCTGCCGCCGGGGGACGGCGTGCTGCTGTCGCTCGCCAAGTTCATGCGCGTCGTGCGCGTCGATCCGCTCGCGCGCATCGCGGTGGTGCAGCCGGGCGTGCGCAATGCCGCGATCTCGGATGTGGTGGCGCCCTTCGGCCTCTACTACGCGCCCGATCCTTCCAGCCAGATCGCCTGTTCCATCGGCGGCAACGTGGCCGAAAACTCGGGCGGCGTGCATTGCCTGAAATACGGCCTGACCGTGCACAACGTGCTGCGGATCCAGGGATATACCATCGAGGGCGAAGCGGTGGACTTCGGCTCCGAAGCGCTGGATTCGCCCGGCTACGACCTGCTCGCGCTCGCCATCGGCTCCGAAGGGCTGCTCGCGGTGACCACCGAGGTTAGCGTGAAGCTGTTGCCGAAACCCGAGACGGCGCGCGTCATCATGGCCTCCTTCGACGACGTGCAGACGGCGGGCGACGCGGTCGCCGCGGTGATCGGCGCCGGCATCGTGCCCGCGGGCCTGGAGATGATGGACAAGCCGGCCACGCTTGCGGTCGAACAGTTCGTGCATGCCGGATACGATCTCGAAGCCGCGGTAATCCTGTTGTGCGAATCCGACGGCAACGCCGCGGAGGTCGAGGAAGAGATTGCGAAGATGAAAGAGGTGCTGAGCCGCGCCGGCGCGACCCGGCTGACAGTGTCGCGCGATGAAGCCGAGCGGCTGCGCTTCTGGTCGGGGCGCAAGGCGGCGTTTGCCGCGATGGGCCGCATCTCGCCCGACTACTACTGCATGGACGGCACCGTCCCGAGGAAGCGCATTGGGGAAGTGCTCAACTTCATCGGCGCGCTGGAGAAGAAATACGGCCTGCGCTGCCCGAACGTGTTCCATGCCGGGGACGGCAACCTGCATCCGCTGATCCTGTTCGACGCCAACGATCCGGACCAGCTCAAGCGCACCGAGGAATTCGCCGCCGAGGTGCTCGAAAAATGCGTCGACGTCGGCGGCACCATCACCGGCGAACACGGCGTGGGCGTGGAGAAGATCGATCAGATGTGCCTGCAGTTCGGCACTGCCGAGCTGGAAATCTTCCACGCCATCAAGCGCGCCTTCGATCCCAAGGGCCTGCTCAATCCGGGCAAGGCGGTTCCCGCCCTGTCGCGCTGCGCCGAGTTCGGGCGCATGCATGTGCACGCCGGAAAATTGAACCACCCGGATCTGCCCAGGTTCTGATTTCTTGGATTCTGAATTTTCAAATGCGTTTTCGGATCAAATCAGGGCCGCCGCGGCCGACAAGCGCCCGCTGCGCATTCGCGGCGGCGGCAGCAAGGATTTCTACGGTAACGAGGCCCGCGGCGAACTGCTCGATACACGCGGCTATTCCGGCGTGGTCGCCTACGAGCCGACCGAGCTCGTGATCACAGCCCGGTGTGGAACTCCATTGAGTGAAATTCAAGAACTTCTGGACAAGAACAATCAAATGCTGGCGTTCGAGCCCCCGCATTTCGGCGCCGCGGCCACGCTCGGCGGCTGCGTCGCCGCGGGGCTTTCGGGTCCGCGCCGCGCGAGCGTCGGCGCGGTGCGCGATTTCATGCTGGGAGCGAAAATCGTGGACGGGCGCGGGCAGTTGCTCGCGTTCGGCGGCCAGGTGATGAAAAATGTCGCCGGCTACGATGTATCGCGCCTGCTTGCCGGCTCCCTTGGCACGCTCGGGCTGATTCTGGAAATCTCCCTCAAGGTGCTGCCGCGCCCGGTGTCCGAATTGACGCTGACGCTCGAGTTGCCGCAGGCCAAAGCGCTGGAGACGATGAACCGCTGGGCGGGACAGCCGCTGCCGATTTCGGCGACCGCGTGGCGCGACGGTGCGCTCGGTTTGCGCCTCTCCGGCGCATTGAGCGCGATCCGGGCGGCGGCCGACAAGCTCGGCGGGGAGGCGGTGGATCCGGCCTCGGCGGCGCGCTTCTGGTCGGGGATTCGCGAGCAGGCCGATCCGTTCTTCGCTCTCGAGGCGCCCCTGTGGCGGCTGTCGCTGCCATCGCGCGCGCCGCAGATCGAGCTGCCAGGCGAGCAACTGATCGAATGGGGCGGCGCATTGCGCTGGCTGAAAAGCAATGCCGATGCGGCCACCGTGCGCGCGGCCGCGGCGGGCGCGGGCGGGCATGCGACGCTGTTCCGCGCCAGCGACAAGCCGGCCGGCGCGTTCGCTGCACTGCCGCCGGGGCTGGCGCGCCTGCACCGCGGACTGAAAGGCGCCTTCGACCCGGCCGGAATTCTCAATCCGGGCCGAATGTCCGCCGAGTTCTAGGCCTTGAGCAGCTTTTTCTTCTGCGCTTCCACGGCGGTGCGCGCCGGGCTCGCAAGCGTGGTCGCCGGGTACCGCGCGAGCAGCCGGGCGTACAGCTGGATGGCGAGCACGGGCTCGCCCGCTTCAGCCGCCTTGTGGGCGGCGTCGAACAGCAGTTTCTGCTGGGCGAGTTCGTCCCCCGTCGCCGTGGAAGGTGCGGTGGCCGGCAACGTGGGCAGCGGTGCGGACGAAGGCGCAGGCGCGCCGGTGGTTCCTGCCATGAAATTGGCGAAACGCTCTTCCTCGGCACGACGTCTCGCCTGCCATTTGCGCATGTTGTGCCTGATGAGCCACCCGAACGCGGCCACGAGGGCGAACAGCACCAGCCAGAGAATGCTCGTCATGCGGAAAGTATAGCCAGCCTGGATAGGGAAACCCGTGCAGACCCAACTAGCCGACTTCATCCGCGATACGCCCGAGGGCAGGGAGGCGGACGCCATCCTGCGCAAATGCGTGCATTGCGGCTTTTGCAACGCGACCTGCCCGACCTACCAGCTGCTCGGCGACGAGCTCGATGGTCCGCGCGGCCGTATCTACCTGATCAAGCAGGTGCTCGAGGGCGTGGCGCCGACGGCAAAAACGCGCCTGCACCTCGACCGCTGCCTCACCTGCCGCGCCTGCGAAACCACCTGTCCCTCGGGCGTGCAGTACGGGCAGTTGGCGGATATCGGCCGCGCGATCGTTGAGCAAAGGACCAGCCGGGGCCCGATGGAGCGGTTGCAGAGAACGGCGCTGGCGTTGGTACTGCCCAAGACCGGCTTGTTTTCCTTTTTACTGCTGTTGGGAAGGCTGACGAAATCGTTCCTGCCTGAATCTCTGAAAAAAAAGATCCCGGAAAAAAGCGAACCCGCGGGGGCGTGGCCTGCGCCGCGCCACAAGCGCCGCATGCTGGTGCTCGCGGGCTGCGTGCAGCCGGCACTCGCGCCGGCGATCAACGCGGCGGCGGCGCGGGTGCTTGACGGCGCCGGAATTTCGCTCATCGAGGCGCCAGGCGCCGGCTGCTGCGGGGCGCTGCGCTTCCATCTGAACGAGCAGGAAGCCGGCCGCGACGACATACGCGCGCTGATCGACGCCTGGTGGCCGCACATCGAACGCGGGGAAATCGAGGCGATCGTGATGACGGCAAGCGGTTGTGGGGTTTTTGCAAAAGAATTTGTTCATCATTTGAAGCAAGACCCTGCCTATCGCGATAAGGCAGCAAGAATCTCGGCGATAACCAAGGACCTTTCCGAAGTCATTGAACCCAAGGCTGGAACCAGGAAAGGCCGCGTCGCCTTCCAGTCGCCTTGCACGTTGCAGCACGGCCAGCAGCTTCACGGCAAGGTCGAAGCGCTGCTGCAGAAGGCGGGCTACGAGCTTGCGCCCGTCGCCGACGGCCATCTATGTTGCGGGTCGGCCGGGACCTACTCGATCCTGCAGCCGGAACTTTCCGGCAAGCTGCGCGAGCGCAAACTCGCCGCACTTGCCGCCGGCGGCGCCGGAACCATCGCCACCGCCAACATCGGCTGCCTGAGCCACCTGCAGGCGGGCACCCGCACGCCGGTCCGCCACTGGATACAACTGCTGGACGAAGGCGTAGCGGGAGCACAAGCAGGAACACAAGGCGGGTAGAATTTCCGCATGGAAACCATCGTCCGCGCCGCCTGTCCGCACGACTGTCCCGACACCTGCGCGATGCTGGTGACGGTCAGGGACGGGGTGGCGGTAAAAGTGCAGGGCGATCCTCTGCATCCGTTCACCGACGGCTCGCTGTGCACCAAGGTTGCCCACTATCCCGAGCGCACCTACTCGCCCGATCGCCTGCGGCACCCGCTGAAACGCATCGGGCCGAAGGGCAAGGGCGAGTTCAAGCGGATCAGCTGGGACGAGGCGCTCGACGAGATTGCCGCGCGCCTGAAAGTCCTTGCCGCCGGGAACCCGGAAGCGATTCTGCCGCTGAGCTACGCAGGCACCATGGGCATGCTGCAGTACAGCTCGATGGACCGGCGCTTTTTCCACAAGCTCGGCGCCTCGCAACTGGAGCGCACGCTGTGCTCATCGGCGGGCAAGGCCGGCATCAAGGCGACGCTCGGCGGCAGTTACGGCATGGACCCCGAGCATTACCAGGATTCGAAGCTGATCGTGATCTGGGGTTCCAACCCGATCACCTCGAACCTGCACTTCTGGTCGCGCGCGCAGGAAGCCAAGCGGCGC
>JBBPIU010000154.1:0-5992 GCA_038040245.1 Pseudomonadota bacterium
GCGCGCGAGCGCGGCACCTCGGTCTACTTCCCGCGCCGCGTGATCCCGATGCTGCCGGAGAAGCTCTCCAACGGGCTGTGTTCGCTCAACCCGGAGGTGGACCGGCTGGCGATGGTCTGCGACATGGCGATCGCGCCCGACGGCAAGGTGACGCGCTACGAGTTCTACCCGGCGGTGTTCCGCTCTCGGGCGCGGCTTACGTATACAGCCGTTTGGGAAATGATTTCGAAAGGCAAGGCGAATCAGGAACTCAAGGCCCTGCATGAAGTTTACAAAGCGTTGTCACAGGAGAGGAACCGCCGCGGCGCGATCGACTTCGAGACCGTCGAGACGAAGATGGTGTTCGACGCCAACGGCAAGATCCTGCGCATCGTTCCCGAGCCGCGCAATGAAGCGCACCGCCTGATCGAGGAATGCATGCTGGCGGCCAACGTCTGCGCTGGGAATTTCCTCTCGGAACGCGCTCACCCCGTGCTCTACCGGGTGCACGACGTGCCCGCGCCCGAGAAAATCGCCGCGCTGCGCGACTTCCTCGCCGAGCTCGGCCTGGCGCTGCCTGGAGGGGAGAAGCCGGCGCCCAGGGACTACGCGCAGATCCTCGAGAAAATCAAGGCGCGGCCCGATTTCCTGCTGCTGCAGACCATCCTGCTGCGCTCGCTCAAGCAGGCGGTCTATACGCCTGAGAACCTCGGCCACTTCGGGCTCGCATTCGATGCCTACGTGCATTTCACCTCGCCGATCCGGCGCTATCCGGACCTGCTGGTGCACCGCGCGATCAAGGCGGTGCTTGCCAACCGGCGCTACGAAGGCGTGGATTGGAACGAGCTGGGGCGGCACTGCTCCGAAACCGAGCGCCGCGCGGACGAGGCGAGCCGCGACGTGGAGAACTGGCTCAAGTGCTATTACATGCAGGACCACGTCGGCGGCACCTACTCGGGCAGGGTGACCGGCGTCACGTCCTTCGGCCTGTTCGTGATGCTGGACGACTATTTCGTCGATGGCCTGGTGCACATCTCCGAACTCGGGCGCGATTACTTCCGCTTTGAGCCCACCCGCCACATGCTGCTGGGGGAGAGGACCGGCAAGCGTTACCGCCTCGCCGACCGCCTCAAGGTGAAGCTGGTGCGCGTCGATCTCGAAACCCGCAAGATCGACCTGGTTCCTGCCGAGCCGGATCGCGCGTGAGCATCAAGCCCGAACGCATCATCTTCGGCTTTCACAGCGTGCTCGCGCGCCTGCGGGCCGATCCGAAATCGGTGCTCGAAGTGTTCCTGGATGAATCGCGCAAGGACGCACGGGCCAGGGATTTCGCCGCTGCGGTAGAGCGCTCGGGCGCGCGCCTGATGCGCGTGGCGGCGAGCCGCCTGGACGGTATGGCCGGCGGCGGCAGGCACCAAGGCGTCACGGCCCGGGTCGAGGTCAACACCTCGAAGCAGACACTGGAAGAACTGCTGGAGAGCCTCAAGACCCCGCCCATGCTGCTGGTGCTGGACGGCATCACGGACCCGCACAACCTCGGCGCCTGCCTGCGCGTGGCGAATGCCGCCGGCGCGAACGCGGTGGTGGCTCCCAAGGACCGCGCCGCGGGGATCAACCCGACGGTCTCCAAGGTCGCGAGCGGCGCCGCCGAGGTGACTCCCTATTTCATGGTCACGAACCTCGCGCGCACCCTGGCCGACCTGAAGGATCGAAATATCTGGGTCGTCGGGACCGACTCGACGGCAGCTGAAGATTTGTTTTCCGTAAAGGAATTACCCAATTCCATCGCCTGGGTGATGGGCGCGGAGGGCGCCGGCATGCGGCGCCTGACCCGCGAGAGCTGCGATCTGCTGGTCCGGATACCGATGGGCGGGCAGGTGGAAAGCCTCAATGCCTCGGTGGCGGCGGGGGTCTGTCTTTTCGAGTCTGTGCGCCGCCGGACAATTGTTCTGGAAAAAAAATGAAATAGGCATGGGCGGGGATGGCCTCAGGTACAATGCGCGCGCTCGCAGGTACGTTTGACCGCCTGATGAATTTCCAGCGCATCAGGCACCGCTTTAATCCGTTGACCCTATAAGAAAAGTGAAAGCCATGAAATCCTTATTTTCGATTGCCGCCTCGTCCGTTTTGTTATCCGTGCTGTTATTGGTCGGGTGTGGTGGTGGTGGTGGTGATGGCGGCGGGGGGGCTGCTGTGCCCACCGCGTCCACCCTTAGCGGAACAGCGAGCGCCGGGGCACCGATTATCGGCACCGTCACTATCAGAGACAGCGATCCGGCTACCACGGATAAAACCGTCACCATCGCCGCCGATGGCAAATACACGATAGACGTCACCGGCTTGACCGCACCGTTCATGCTGCGCGCCGATGGCACGGTGGGCGGCAGGAGTTACAGCCTGTATTCGGCAGCCGTATCAGCGGATATCAACGGCACCATCAACGTCACGCCGCTCACCGATTTGATCGTCGCCAATGTTGCCGGACAAATCGCCAGCAATTACTTTGCTGCCGGTAATTTCAGCACCTTGACTGCGGCCGATCTCATCGCCCAGGAAATCGCATTACAGGCGCGGTTACAGCCGATTTTGACGGCTGCCGGGGTGGGCGCTTCGATTGATCTGTTGCGCTCCTCGTTTGCCGCCGATCATACCGGTCTGGATGCGGCACTCGACGTATTGCGCATCGATATAGCTGGCGCGACTGCGACCATCACCAACATAATTAGCAATCAGCAGATCACCGATAATATTGCCAGCAAAACAGACACTGTCGTCCCGCTAGGCGCAACAAATGTCGCTGCCGCGCTGATAGAGTTGCAGCAAATCGCTGCGGTATTCGATGCCTTCAACGCGTTGTTCGCCACTGCTTTACCGGCAATCGCCAATGCCTCCCTGCTCGCCCTGTTCGACACCACTTTTCTTTATGATGGGGATAACGTCGCCACGTTTTTGTCTGAACTGATTTTTAATCCGACGCTGATTGGCGTTAAATTCAGCAACATCGCGCTGGTTCCGGGTTCGATGATCCCGGCCGCTGCGCCGATCACCGCCAAAGTTGTTTTCTCGGTCATCATCAGCGGCAGGGTGGTTGACTCTATCGAATTCACGCTGAACAAAGTGGGCACGGCATGGAAGATGGCGGGTAACGGGCGTATCGCATGAGCCGGGGCAGGTTCTTTTGCGCGAACATAGCCAGAACCTTGCTTAAGTCATAGAAACTGCTTACAATCCGGCCCCTTTCGCGTCCCGCGGGACGCTTTCCTTGCCGCACCGCTTACGCATCGCGGGTGGCTTACCCATAAGGAGATTTCCAGCATGCGGCATTACGAGATCTGTTTCATCGTCCATCCCGACCAGAGCGAGCAGGTGCCCGCCATGGTCGAGCGCTACAAGGGCATCGTCGCCGCGCGCAACGGCAAGGTGCACCGCCTCGAGGACTGGGGCCGCCGCCAGCTGGCGTATCCCCTCGCCAAGATTCACAAGGCGCATTACGTCCTGATGAACATCGAGTGCGACAACGAGACCATCAACGAATTCGAGCAGTCGTTCCGCTTCAATGACGCGGTGCTGCGCCATCTGACGGTCAAGATGACCAAGGCGATCGTCGATCCCTCCGCGATGATGAAGGAGGAGAAGTCCAGGTCGATGATGGAGCGGGCTACTGACTCGAAAAACCCGGACGCCAAGCCCGCCGACGTTCCAGTTGAGGCTGCAGCCGCGGCTGCGGCACCCGCTACGGCCGCGGCGCCCGCAGTTACACTCGCGTCACCTTGATCGAGCCGGCGAACCGGGTCGAGATCTCGGGCGTGGTCACCGAATTGCAGTCGCTGCGCTATACGCCGGCCGGGGTTCCGGTTGTCGAATTCCGCCTCGCGCACGCCTCCGAGCGTTCCGAAGCCGGCGCCCGCCGCAAGGTGCATGCCGAGATCGACGCGGTCGCATTCGAAGCCCAGGCCAGGCTGCTCGCGGCGGGCCCGATGGGCCGGCTGCTGAAGGCCGAGGGATTTTTGTGTGCCAGGAACCGGCGTTCGAAGAAGCCGGTGCTGCACGTGACGAACATAGAATTCATGGAAGGAAACTGAAATGCCTCCACCGAAGCGCGGCAAGGGAAAGTTCAAGGGCAAGGGCAAGGACAAAAAGGACCGGGGACAGCGGGCGCTGTTCCGGCGCCGCAAGTTCTGCCGCTTCACCGCCGAGAAGATCGAATGGGTCGATTACAAGGCCATCGAGATCCTCAAGGACTTCATCAACGAGAACGGCCGGATCATTCCGGCGCGCATCACCGGCACTTCGGCCGGTTACCAGCGCCAGCTCTCGACGGCCATCAAGCGCGCGCGGTTCCTCGCGCTGATGCCGTTCACCGACCTGCATTGAGGCCTAAAGGAGAAATGCGGCCATGCAAGTGATCCTGATGGAAAAGCTGGCGAACCTCGGCAAGCTGGGCGACGTCGTGAAGGTGAAGGACGGTTACGCGAGGAATTACCTAATTCCCCAGGGAAAGGCGAAGCGCGCCACCGAGGAAAATCTGAAAACCTTCGAGGTGCGCCGCGCGGAACTGGAAAAGGCGCAGGCCGCGGCAATTGCGCAGGCGCAGGAACGCGGCGCCAAGCTGGACGGCCTGACGCTGAAGATGGCGCAGAAGGCGGGCGTGGACGGCAAGCTGTTCGGCTCGGTCACGAACCACGACATCGTCGATGCGCTCAAGGCGCAGGGCTTCGAGGTCGAGCGCTCGCAGGTCCGCATGCCGGCCGGCGCGCTGAAGCAGGTCGGGGAGTACCCGCTTCAGATCGCGCTGCACACGGACATGGTGGTCACGATTACGGTATCGGTGATCGGCGAGACCTGAAATTCTCGGGCTGGAATTTGTTCTAGAATGGGTTGACCACCATGGCCCAACCTCAAGCGCGTCGCACCGAACCTTCGGATCCCCAGTTGCTCGCGCTCAAGGTTCCGCCGCACTCGGTGGAAGCGGAGCAGTCGCTGCTGGGCGGGCTGCTGCTCGACAACCAGGCCTTCGACAAGATCGCCGACCTGGTCACGGCCGAGGATTTCTACCGGGACGACCACCGCCGCATCTACCGCCACCTCGCCAAGCTGATCGAGCATGGCAAGCCGGCGGACGTGGTCACCATCGCGGAGTCGATCGAGGCGAGCGAAGACAAGGACCGCACCGGCGGCCCGGCCTACCTCGGCTCGCTGGCCCAGAACACCCCCAGCGCGCTCAACATCCGGCGCTATGCCGAGCTGGTGCGCGAACGCTCGGTGCAGCGCCGGCTGATCCAGGTCGCCACCGAGATCGCCGAATCCGCGCTCGCGCCGTCCGGCAAGGAAGTGGGCCAGCTGCTGGACGAGGCCGAATCGCGCATTCTCGAGGTGGGCGAGCGCGGGCAGCGCGGCACCAAGGGCTTCGAGTCGATCCAGCCGGTGCTGGCGCGCGTGTTCGAGCGCATCGACCACCTGTACCACCAGGAAAACAAGTCCGATGTCACGGGCCTGCCGACCGGCTTCGCCGATCTGGACGAAAAGACCGCCGGCCTGCAGCAGGGCGATCTGGTGATCGTCGCCGGCCGCCCTTCGATGGGCAAGACCGCGTTCGCGCTCAACATGGCCGAGCACGTCGCCGTCGGCAACGGCGTCCCGGTGGCGATCTTCAGCATGGAAATGGGCGCCACGCAGCTCGCCATGCGCCTGCTCGGTTCGATCGCGCGGGTGGACCAGCACAAGATGCGCACCGGGCGCCTGAACGACGAGGAGTGGAGCAGGCTGTCCACCGCGATGGGCAAGCTGCATGACGCGCCGATCTTCATCGACGAGACCGCGGCGCTGAATTCGCTGGAGCTGCGCACACGCGCGCGGCGCATCCATCGCCAGTGCGGCAAGCTGGGCATGGTGATGGTGGACTACCTGCAGCTGATGTCGTCGGCGAACCAGCACCAAAATGAGAACCGCGCCACCGAGATTTCCGAGATCTCGCGCTCGCTCAAGGCGCTCGCCAAGGAACTGAGCGCGCCGG
>JBBPIU010000155.1:0-5971 GCA_038040245.1 Pseudomonadota bacterium
TCGTACAGGCCGGGCGAGCCCGGGCTGATGATGCCCATCGGGTTCCAGCGCTGCTTGACCATCTCGCGGCGCAGGATGATGGCGTCGTTCAGCCGGCACACCAGCATCAGGAAATCCGCGTTGGCCGCCTTCGCCTTCGACACTTCGACCGTGAGGTCCTTGGCGGCCGGGTCGTAGGGAATCGTGTCCACGATCTTGAACGGCAATTCGGTGAGCCGCGGCAGCGTCGCGCCGATGCCCTTGCTCATTGCCTGGCCGAAGGTGTCGTTGACGTGCATGAACACCGCCGTGCGCGGCGCCGTGTTGGTGGTGCGGAAAATCTCTCCCATCAGCGCGAGGCCGTTGCGCACCAGGTCGGGCGCGGTGGGGAAATTGCGGAACACGAACTTGTAGCCCTGCTCGGTGATCTGCGGGGCGGCCGCGATGTTGATGATGAACGGAATGCCGCGCTGCTCGGCAACCTGCGCGATCGCCGCGCTGTGGCCCGAGTCGAACGCGCCGACCAGCACGTTGGCGCCTTCCTGGATCAGGCGCTCGGCGCGGGTGCGGGCGGTGTCGGCGTTGCTCTCGGTGTCGGCATTCATGATCTCGATGTCGACGCCGAGCACCTGCTTGAGCACCGCGGGCGCGAGGTCGGCGCCCTTCTGGCAGGACTGGCCGATCAGCGCCTGCACGCCCGAGCGCGGCAGCAGCACCCCGACCTTGAGCTTCTGCGCCTGGGCGCGGACGATGCCAAATGGGGAAAATGCGGGGGCGAGGGCGGCGGCGCCCGCGGCGGCCACGGTCTTGCTGAATTGCCGGCGATCCATAATTCCTCCTCCAAGGGGTTTCGTGGGTCTATTATCGCAGCATGCCCGTCTTGCAGGAAATCGCCGAAGGCCGCGTCCCGGTCAGGATCTACACCGGCGAAATCGAAGCCGCCGCGCGGCAGCAGCTCGTCAATATCTCGATGCTGCCGATCGTGCACCACCACGTCGCCGCGATGCCGGATGTGCATCTGGGAATCGGCGCAACCGTAGGGTCGGTGATTGCAACGTTGCGCGCCATCATTCCCGCCGCCGTGGGGGTCGATATCGGTTGCGGAATGATGGCAGCCCGTCTTTCTCTTTCTGACAATCAAATTGAAGAGAAGAGCTTGAAACGCATTTTCGAGCGCATTTCCCGCGACGTTCCGGTCGGTTTCAAGCAGCATGATGAAAGGGACGCGAGGGATCAGGCGGCAAAGCGCTTCAGCAGGGGCCTGCAGGAAATCCTCGAGATGCATCCCGGCATCGAAAAGCGCGTCGGCAAGCACTCGAGCTGGGTGCGCCAGATGGGCACGCTGGGCGGCGGCAACCATTTCATCGAGGTCTGCCTGGACGAGGCGGGGCGCGTGTGGGTGATGCTGCACTCGGGCAGCCGCGGCATCGGCAATGCCATCGGCACGTATTTCATCGAGTTGGCGAAGAAGGACGCCGAGCGCCACCAGCTGCAGCTGCCGCACCGCGACCTCGCCTACTTCGCCGAAGGCGCGCAGCACTTCGACGATTACGTGGAGGCCGTGGGTTGGGCGCAGGACTACGCCAGCGCCAACCGCTGCGAGATGATGGAGTTGGTGCTGGGGGCGCTGGGGCGCCACCTGCCGGCCTTCGAAGTCACCGGCGAGGCGCTGGACTGTCACCACAACTACGTCGAACGCGAGACGCACTACGGCGAAGAGGTCTGGCTGACGCGCAAAGGCGCGATCCGCGCCCGCGAGGGGGATCTCGGCATCATTCCGGGCAGCATGGGGGCGCGCAGCTATATCGTGCGCGGGAGAGGATCGGCGGAGAGTTTCAACTCCTGTGCGCATGGAGCGGGGCGCAGAATGAGCCGCACCCAGGCTGAGAAGAGGTTTTCGACGGCAGATCTCGAAAAGCAGACTGAAGGCGTAATCTGCCGGAAAGACAAGGGCGTGCTGGACGAGATTCCCGGCGCCTACAAGGACATCGAAGAGGTGATGGCGAACCAATCCGACCTCGTCGAGGTCGTGCATACTTTGAAGCAGGTGCTATGCGTAAAAGGCTAGTTCTCGCGTTGTGGCTGCCGTTGGCGGCGTTCGGCCAGGTTCCCTGCGGCGCGCCGACCCCGGCTGACATCGAGGGCCCTTTCTACAAGGCCGGTGCACCGATGCGCGCCTCGCTCGTCGAAGCGGGATCGAAAGCCGAAAAGCTGGCACTGACGGGCGTGGTGCGCTCGGCGGACTGCAAGCCGCTCGCCAATGTGACGCTCGATTTCTGGCAGGCCGACGCGAACGGCGAGTACGACAACCGGGGCTACCGCTACCGCGGCGTCGTGACGACCGACGCGCAGGGCCGCTACCGGCTGGAAACCAACTTGCCGCCGCCGTACATGGGCCGGCCGCGCCATATCCACGTCAAGTTGCAGCGGCCGGGCGGTCGCGTCCTGACGACGCAGCTCTACTTCCTCGGCGAGTCACGCAATGAAAACGCCGCGCTGGTGGTGAAAATGGAGCGCGGCGAGGGTGGGCGCCTGGCGACCCACGACTTCATGCTCTAGCAGGCCCGGCGGATGCGATAATCGCGCCTTTACGACCGCCAAGAGCAAACACAGGAATGACCTACGTCGTCACCGAAGCCTGCATCAAGTGCAAGCACATGGACTGCATCGAAGTCTGTCCCGTGGACTGTTTCTACGAGGGCGAGAACATGCTCGTGATCCATCCGGACGAGTGCATCGACTGCGGCGTGTGCGAGCCGGAGTGCCCGCCCAAGGCGATCGTGCCCGATTCCGATCCCCAGGCCGACAAATGGCTGAAGATGAACACCGAGTTCTCGGTGAAGTGGCCCAACATCACGCGCAAGGGCACCCCGCCGGCCGATGCCGACGCCTGGAAGGAAGTGCCGGACAAGTACGCCAAGTACTTCACCCCAAACCCCGGTAAAGGGGAGTAGCCGGCGTGGAGTTGTCCTCCGAGGAGCAGGCGATCCTCGGCGGCGGGCGCGGCGAAGCGGCCAAGCGCGCGCTCGAATACCAGATCGAGGTCGGCAGGTTCTGGGGCGCCAAGCGCTTCGTGCCGGTCACCAACGTCCACATGATGGGCGACATCGAGGTGATGGGCGACGCGGGCCTGGAATACCTCAAGGGGGAAGCCGGTCGCGGCGCGCGCTGCGCCGTCGGCACCACCACCAACGCCCGCTGCATCGACTTCGCGCACCGCGAGCGCCTGGGGCAGGACGCGGGCGAGGCGCTCAAGGAACGCGAGCTGATCGCGACCCTGCGGCGCATGGATGTCGTCACCACCGACACCTGCATCAACTACCAGACCGTCTACCAGCCGCACCTCGGCGAGCACGTCGCCTGGGGCGATACCGGCACCGTGATCTATGCCAACTCGGTGTTCGGCGCGCGCTCCAACTTCGAATCCGGCCCCGCGGCGCTCGCCGCGGCGCTGACCGGGCGTACGCCGGAATATGGTTTTCATTTGTCGGAACACAGGAAAGGTAGCTTTACGGTAGAACTCAAGGCGCCTTTGCATGACCTCGCCGACTGGGGCGCGGCCGGCAAGCTGGTCGGCGAATCGCACCAGAACTACTACGCGGTCCCGGTGTTCCACGGCTACCACCGCACGCCCACCGCGGACGAACTCAAGCACCTCGGCGCCGCGCTCGCCAGCTACGGCTCGATGGCAATGTTCCACTTCGTCGGCGTCACGCCGGAAGCGCAGTCTGTTGAAGTTGCTCTAGGGGGTGGAGTTTCGCCTGAATCTCTTTCCATCACCGACGAAGACCTGAAAAAAATCTATTCCGCTTACAGTCTCGGCGACCGCGACGCGCGCCTCGTCGTGTTCTCCGGTCCGCAGCAATCGCTGTTCGAGATGAAGCATTTGGCTTCTCTCTTTAAAGACAGAAAAATAAAGTCCGGAACGACGTGCATCGTCACCACCAACTCCGCCATCCTCGCGCAGTGCCGGGATCTCGGCTATGCGAAGACGCTCGAGGACGCGGGCGTCACCATTCTCGAAGGCGTGTGCTTCTACATCCTGCAAAATCTGTCGCAGATGCGCCAGGCGAATCGCTGGACCAACATGGTCTCCAACTCGGCCAAGATCGTCAACATCATCGGCGCGCACCGCTTCAACACCATTCTCCGGCGAACAGCAGATTGTGTTGACGTTGCTTGTTCTGGGGTTTTACGTTGAGCTTAATTAAAGTAAACCGCGCCTTTGGTCCTGTTGTCGAAGGTGAAGCTGTGGTGTCGGAGGAGGGTTTTTCCCCGCGCTACGACCTCGACCGCTGGACCGGCCTGATCACCAAGCCCGGCCACAAGCTCGAAGGCACCAGCCTCGTCGACAAGATCTGCTTCTTTCCCACCGCCAAAGGCGGCATCGCCGCCGGCTGGGCGTTCTACGACATCAAGTGGAAAAAAATCGCCCCCAAGGCCTTCATCTTCGGCGTCACCAACCCCGTCATGGTGCAGGGCGCCATCTTCGCCGGCATCCCGATCACCGAAGGCTGGGACCCGCATCCGCGCGAAGTCGTGAAGACCGGCGATTGGGTGCGAGTGGATCCCGCAAAGAAGCAGATCGAAGTCCTGAAGCGCGCCGTTTAGCTTTTTGTCCGGCACCCGTAACACAGCCACCCAGGTCCGTGAACCGAAACGATTTTTCTCACACGTGGCTGCCTATCCTGGGAATTTCCGCCTAGCGCGCAGCCTATTCCGTTAATCTTGGGTTCGATGTTTTGTCCAGGCACCTGATTCCATGCGAGAGTTACGCAGCTTGAATCGATGGTTGTTGAGATACATGACTTTTCGGAAGTCGACTTCACGTTCGGCGGCACCAAGCAAACATTGTCGCGAAGGCGTAGGATTCAGCCATGAAAGTCGCCACCGGAAGAATCGTAGAGGGCAAAGTCGTCCTTGAGGGCGAACCTCTGGCCGAAGGCTCCGTCGTCACTGTTGTCGCGAGGGAAGACGACGAGGCCTTTGACGTATCCCCTGAGGAGGAGCGCGCGCTTCTTGCGGCGATCGCGCAGGCCGATCGCGGTCAGGTCGTCTCTTGGGAAGAGCTACGGGAGCAGCTGCGCCGCTTCGGGTGAGTACCCCGCTGCGAATCGAGATTGCCGAGGACGCTCGGGCTCAAGTCGCCGCTGCGGTGGCGTGGTGGGCTGAGAATAGGCCCGCTGCCCCCGGGGCGGTCCTTGAAGATCTCGACCGCATCCTTGGTCTGCTTTCTGTGCAACCCGCCCTGGGTACGAGAGCGCGCCGAACGTCGTTGCCAGGAGTGCGGCGCGTCACACTCTCTCGAATCCGGTACTACGTGTACTACCGAGTAGCCGATGACACACTTCAAGTAATTGCGCTTTGGCACACCAGTCGAGGCCGAGGTCCAAGCCTATGAGCGGGGTGCCGCCGAACTTTAGCTGGTGCGGACGGGCCGGAAGCGTCGTCCAATTTCTCATCACTGTTCGTGCCCGCCGCACAGCAGGACGTTGGGCCTCCTGATGACCGCCATGGACATTCGCCTTTACCGCGAGATTGACCGCCCTCAACTCGTGGCGTTTTGGAAGAAAGCATTTCCAGACGATCCACCGCACAACGAGCCCGGAACAGTCATTGACGCAAAGCTGAAAGTTGACGATCTCATTTTCGTCGCGACTGAGGCCGGACAAATTATTGCGGCCGCAATGGCAGGTTATGATGGCCACCGAGGTTGGCTCTATTCCGTTGCCGTGGACCAATCAAAGCGGAGAAATGGCATTGGAAGCAAGTTGGTGCGCCACATCGTCCGTGCACTGCATGACCGAGGGTGTATCAAGATTAATCTTCAGGTGAGGTCCGCAAACGCAGCTGTCGTCTCGTTCTATGGATCCCTCGGCTTTAAGGTCGAAGACAGAACCAGCATGGGGTTTCTTCGCATCCCGGATGCCCAACCATCCGTTGCAGCGGACGCGCCGCAAGCGGCGCGCCGCTGAACGAGCACGTTGAGGTT
>JBBPIU010000156.1:0-5963 GCA_038040245.1 Pseudomonadota bacterium
GGGCACGGTCATTCTCGGCCTCGCCACCGCCTTTGTGACCTGGCTGGTATTCGAGCGCTACCTGTCGGTGCTGCTGCCGCGCGGCCGCTGGACGCAGTTCTGAGCCATGTTTGAACTGCTCGGCGCGGGGATCGTCAACATCCTGCAGTTCAAGTACCTCGCGCCGCTGTTCATTGGCACGCTGATCGGCGTGGTCGGCGGCGCGCTGCCCGGCATCACCATCACGATGACGATCATCGTGGTGCTGCCGTTTACCTTCGGTCTCGAACCGCTGCAGGGCCTGTCGGCGATGATCGGCGTCTACGTGGGCGGCGAGACCGGCGGCCTGATCACCTCATGCCTGCTCGGCATACCGGGCAAGCCCTCGGCGGTGGCGACCACCTTCGACGGTTTTCCGATGGCGAAGAAAGGCGAACCGGGACGCGCGCTGTGGCTGGGCATCTGGGCGTCGATTTTCGGCGGCCTGCTGGGTGCCGTGTTCCTGGTTGCCACCACCGGGCCGCTCGCCAGGATCGCGCTGCAGTTCGGGCCGTGGGAATTCTTCGCCCTGTTCGTGCTCGCCTTGTCGATGGTCGCCGGGCTGGTCGAGGCCTCGCTCGCCAAGGGGCTGCTGTCCGGCGGACTCGGCATGATCGTCACCATCCTCGGCAACGACCCGGTGATGGGACAGAAGCGGCTCACGCTCGGCATTCCGATGCTCGAGGGCGGCATCGATTTCCTGCCGGTGCTGATCGGCGTGTTCGCCTTCGCCCAGATCATGTCGGAAGTCGAGCGCATGGGCGGCGGGCGCAAGGCGCTGGAAGCCGTGGACGGCGGGGTGAGTCTTGCGGTTTCTCACTTGAAAATCATTCTTGAAATTGCAACCAGACCCTTTCTCCTGCTCTGGTCGACCTTCATCGGCCTGGTGATCGGGGTGCTGCCGGCGATCGGCGGCAGCGCGGCCAACATGATCGCCTACGACCACGCGAAAAAATTCTCCAGGCACCCGGAGAAATTCGGCACCGGCACGCCCGAGGGCATCATCGCCTCGGAATCCTCGAACAACGCCAACGTCGCCGGTTCGCTGGTCACCATCATGGCTTTCGGCATCCCGGGCGACGCGGTCACCGCCGTGATGCTGGGCGCGCTCACTATCCACGGCATCCAGTCGGGGCCCCTCTTCATCGTGCAGAACGCGACGCTCGCCTACGGCATGTTCGCCGCCTACATTGTCGCGCACGCTCTGGTGCTGGCGATCCTGCTCGTCGGGGTGCGCTGGATGTTGCGCATCGTTACCATTCCCAAGGCGGCGCTGTTCCCGGTGGTGCTGGTGCTGTGCACGATCGGCGCCTATGCGCTCAGCAACACCATGTCGAACGTTTACGTGCTGCTCGCCTTCGGGCTGGTCGGCTATGCGATGGTGAAATTCGGCTTTCCGCTGGCGCCCTTCATCCTCGGCGTGATTCTCGGCGACCAGATCGAAATCAATCTGATCCGCGCCATCATGACCGATTCGAACCCGTGGCTGTTCCTGACACGGCCGATTTCCGGATCGCTGCTCGTGCTGTCGGTGGCCTCGATCGCGTTCTCGATCTGGCAGCACTACCGCCAGCGCGCGAAGACCACAGTAGAGGTCGAAGCGGACTTCTAGCCGGCCGGGATCGCGTGCGCCGCTACTGCTTCTGGATGCCGGCGTCTTTCACTACCCTGGCCCACTTCTCCGTCTCGGCCCTGATAAAAGCCGCGAACTCCTCGGGCGTCGTCGGCGAGGCGTCGATGGTGCTTTCCGCCAGGCGCGCCTTCATCTCCGGCAGGTTCAGCGTCCTCGCCAACGTGGCGCCGAGCTTGGCGAGAATGGGCTTCGGCACGGCGGCTTGCGCGCACACGCCGTACCAGACCGTGACTTCGAATCCCGGGAATCCGGACTCGGCGACGGTCGGCACCTCCGGCAGTTGCGGACTACGTTGAAGCGTGCTGACCGCGAGCGCGCGGGTTTTTCCGCCTTTGATGGCAGCCAGCTGCTCCGGGAGATTGCCGAACATTCCCATCACCTGCCCGCCCATCACATCCACAAGCGCCGGAGCGCCGCCCTTGTAGGGCACGTGCACCACATTGATTCCGGTCGTCAGCTTGAACAGCTCCATGGTCATCTGCGGAGAAGTGCCGAAGCCCGGGGAGGCGTAGTTGTACTTGCCCGGGCTCGCCTTGACGTAGTCGATGAGTTCCTTGACCGAATGCACCGGCACCGCGGGATGCACCACCAGCACATTCGGCGTTTTGCCGATCAATGAAATCGGCGCGAAATCCCGGATGTGGTCGTACGGCAGCTTGTGGTAAATCGCAGGGCTGACCCCGTGCGAGGCGACCTGGCAGGTGAGCAGGGTGTAGCCGTCGGGCGCCGCCTTCGCGGCCATGTCCGCCCCCACGGTGCCGCCGGCGCCCGCGCGGTTTTCGACCACGATCTGCTGACCGAGGAACTCGCTCCACTTCGCCCCGACGATCCGCGTGACGATGTCGACGCCGCCTCCCGGCGGAAACGGCACGATCTGGCGCAACGGCCGGTTCGGATACTCCGGGGCGGCGTCCGTCGTGGTGGTTTGAGCATGCAAGGCGCCGGCGCAAGCCAGCGCCAGTCCCGCGGCAATCAGCAAAGTATTCATGTTTGCTCCTCCTGTGGCCTTTCCCTGCGCGCCAATCTACTCCGCAGCCCCGCAAAGCGAAAGGGCCAGCTCCGCCCCTCTGGGTAGAATATCGCCAACCCCCACCCTGGGCGCCCCATGCTGATTGATTTCTTCCTCAAGCTCAAGAGCCACAAGCTGCCGGTCTCCATCAAGGAGTACCTGACGCTGCTCGAGGCGATGGAAAAGGGCGTGATCGGCCCGTCGATCAACGATTTCTACTACCTGTCGCGCATCGCGCTGGTGAAGGACGAGGCGAACTTCGACAAATTCGACCGCGCCTTCTCCGAGTTCTGGGATGGCGTGGATACGATTCCCGGCATCGAGGCGCAGATTCCGCTCGAATGGCTGCTGAAACAGGTCGAGCTCACCCTGACCGAGGAAGAGAAAAAACAGATCGCGGCACTGGGCGGCTGGGAAAAGCTGATGGAGACGCTAAAAGCAAGGCTCGAAGAGCAGAAGGGACGCCACCAGGGCGGCTCGAAGTGGATCGGCACCGGCGGCACCTCGCCGTTCGGCGCCTACGGCTACAACCCGGAAGGCATCCGCATCGGCCAGGACAAGAGCCGCAACCGCAGCGCGGTCAAGGTCTGGGACCAGCGCGAATACCGCAACCTGGACGACTCGGTCGAGCTGGGCACCCGCAACATCAAGGTCGCGCTGCGTCGCCTGCGCAAATTCGCGCGCGAAGGCGCGCCCGAGGAATTCGACCTCGACAGCACCATCAACAGCACGGCGCGCAAGGCCTACCTGGACATCCACATGCGGCCCGAGCGCCGCAACGCCATCAAGGTGCTGATGCTGATGGACATCGGCGGCACCATGGACGACCACATCAAGCTGGCCGAGGAGCTGTTCTCGGCCTCCAAGACTGAGTTCAAGCACCTGGAGTTCTTCTACTTCCACAACTGCCTCTACGACTTCGTGTGGAAGGACAACCGCCGCCGCCACTCCGAGCGCACCCGCACCTGGGAACTGCTGCACAAGTACGGCCACGACTACAAGGTGATCTTCGTCGGCGACGCGACCATGAGCCCCTACGAAATCCTGCAGACCGGGGGCAGCGTCGAATACTTCAACGAGGAAGCCGGCGCGGTGTGGGTGAAGCGCGTGACCGAGGTCTACTCCAAGTGCATCTGGCTCAACCCCGAGCCCGAAGAGGTCTGGCCCTACCGCCAGTCGATCCAGATCATGAAGGAACTGATGAACAACCGCATGTATCCGACCACCCTTGCGGGTCTGGAGCGTGCCATGCGCGTGCTCGCGAAATAGAAAAGTTTGACGCGCAAGCCCCACGCGGCCTGGATCGCCGCGGCGGTTCTTCCGGCCGTGGCGCTGGCCCTGTACTGGGGCACGCTGCGCGACCCGCTCGTTTTCGACGACCTCTCCCTTTCCCGGGGCGCGTTGCGAGGTGGGATTGCCCCCGCAAGCGCAGGCATCGGCCTGCGGGCGCTGTCCGAGGCGAGCTTCGGCTGGATTCAGGCGCTGTTCGGCGCGAACCTCGCATGGCAGCGTCTGCTCAATGTCCTGCTGCACGGCGCGGTCGGTGCGGCGCTGTTCGGCTTCCTGGCGCGACTTTTCGAGAAAGTGCTCGGCGATTCGCGTGCGCGCGGGACCGCGTTCCTTGGCGCACTCGCGTTCCTGCTCCACCCGGTCGCGGTCTACGGGGTCGCCTACCTCGCGCAGCGCTCGATCGTCATGGCGACGCTGTTCTCGGTGCTGTCGCTATGGTGCATTCTCGAAGGTCTGCTGCGGCGCTCGGCCCGCTGGCACGCCGCCGGGGCGGCCGTGTATTTGCTCGCGGTATTTTCCAAGGAGCATGCGGTGATGGTGCCCGCCGTGGCGGCGGCAATGGCCGTGCTGGTGCGCGGCGCCTCGCTGGAAACGCTGCGTCAGTTCCGCCTCGCCTTCGTGCTCCTTGCCGCCGTGGCGGCGATCGTCCTTTACCAAGCTCGATCGCTGATCGGCACCGCTTACGAGCCTTTCGTGGCGGCCGTCGTGGGTATCCACACCGATCAGACCTACGCCCTCAGCGTGCTCAATCAGGGATACCTGTTCCTGCGCTATCTGCTGACGTGGCTGCTGCCGTGTCCGTGCTGGATGTCGATCGACCTGCGGGTACCTTTTCCGGCGCAGCTGCTGGCGTGGCCGCAGAGCGCCGGCTTTGTCGCGTATCTTGCGTACCCCCTGGCGGCAATGGTGCTGTTGCTGCGGGGCGGCCGCCTCGGCCTGCTCGGCTTTGGTCTCCTTTATCCGTGGCTGCTCGCCCTCACCGAGCTCGCGGCCGTCCGCGCGCAGGAGCCGTTCGTGCTCTACCGGAGCTACCTGTGGATGAGCGGATTGCCGGCGATCCTCGCCGCACTGACGGCGGGCCTGGCGCCGCGGGCGCGCCATGCGGTGCTCGTCGTCGTGTGCCTCGCACTCGTGCCGCCGGCGTGGAACCGCCTCGACACCTTTTCCGATCCGCTGAAGCTGTGGGACGACGCGGTCAGGAAAAACTCCGACACCAGCGCGCCCTACGTCGAGCGCGCCTACATCAACCGCGGCGAGCTGTATCGCGGCGCGGGGCGCGCCGATGCGGCGCTGGCCGACTTCGAGCGCGCCATCGCCCTCAATCCGCGCCAGCCCGGTGGTTACCTCGGTCGCGCCACGCTGCGCCTGAGCATGGGCCAGCCTCAGGAAGCGCTGCCGGATCTCGACCGCGCCGTCGCGCTCGACGCGCGGCACGCCTCCGCTCACGCCAAGCGCTGCATCACCAAGATCGCGCTCAAGCAACCCGGCGTCGAGGCGCTCGCCGACTGCGACAAGGCGCTCGCCCTTGATCCGGCGGACTCCGAGAGCTGGACCTTCGCCGGAATCGCTCACCAATATCTCGGTCAGGCCGATGCAGCCGCTTTGAGCTACCGGCGGGCGCTCGAGCTGGCGCCCTCCGACCCGGTCATCCACTACAACTATGGCTGGCTGCTGCTGGAGCAAGGCCGGCGCGACGATTCGGTGCGCAGACATCTTGCGGTTGCATGCGCGGGCGGCGTACCGCCCGCCTGCGTCGCCCTGCGCAAGGCGTTCGGCAAGTAGTGCGCCGGCCGGCGCCCGGGTTGCGAGCCCGCGCCTCCCTCACCGCCCGAGCTTGGACACCCGCCGCACCGCGTCCTTGCGCTTGAGCACCGCGGGTTGCAGCTTGGTGCCCAGACCCGGTCCTTTCGGCGCGGTGATGAAGCCGTCCTTCACCGGCGGGAGCCGCGTAACGAGCCTGCCGTACCAGTCGTAGTAAAAGGCGCGCACCATTTCCTGCACCAGCGTATTGGG
>JBBPIU010000157.1:0-5919 GCA_038040245.1 Pseudomonadota bacterium
GTCATCTCGACGTGGCACTGCATGCCGAGGTGTTTGCCGGTGGCGAATGCCTGGTTGGCGCAGTGCGCGTTGCCGAGCACGCGGCTCGCGCCGGGCGGAATGCTGAAGGTCTCGCCGTGCCAGTGGAACGACTCGAACGCCGTCACCGGCGCGAACCACTCGCGCGCGACGTTGTTGTCCGCGACCTCCACTTCGCCCCAGCCGATCTCGTTGACACGCGCGCGGGTCACTTCCCCGCCCAGCGCCTTCGACATCAGCTGCCCGCCGAGGCAGTGGCCGAGCGCGGGCACGTCCTTGCGCACCGCCTCGCGCACCAGTTCCAGCAGCGGCTTGATCCAGGGCAGGTCGTCGTTGACGCTCATCGGTCCGCCCATGAAGGCGAGGCCGGCAAACCTGCGCACGTCCCTCGGCACCGCCCCGCCTTCATCCAGCGGGAACAACTTCCAGGGAATCGCTCGTCGCTCGAGGTAGGTGGCAAAATAGGCCGGGCCTTCGCTGCGGGCATGCCTGAAAATTGCGACCGGTTTCATGATGCGACATTCTATTGCGCTTCTCCTGCTGCTCGCGAGCCTCACGGCGCCCGCGGCGGAGGTCACGCTGGTCGGCGTGTTCGGCGACAAGGCGGCGATCCTCTCGATCGACGGAGGTGCCCCGAAGACCGTCAAGATTGGCCAAAAACTGGGCGATCTCACCGTGACCGCGGTGGAGAAGGACCGCGCGACCATCCAGATCGAGGGCAAGCGCCGGGTACTGGTGCGCGGCCAGACCTACAGCAGCAGCGGCGCGAGCTCCACGGCCCAGAGCGTGACGCTCTCCGCCGGGGCTGGCGGCCATTTCATGACCGACGGCCAGATCAACGGCGGCGCCATCCGGTTCCTCGTCGACACGGGCGCCACCGCGGTCGCGATTCCCGCCAGCGAGGCGAACCGGCTGCGCATCGACTACCGGAAAGGCCGGCGTGGCATCACCCAAACGGCCAGCGGACCGACGGAGATGTACATCGTCAGGCTCGACAGCATCCGTATTGGCGGCATCGAACTGCAGAACATCAATGCGATCGTGATTGAGCGGGGCCTGGACATTTCCCTGCTTGGCAACACCTTCCTGAACCGCATGGAGATGCGGCGCGAGGGCCAGACGATGACCCTTACGCGCCGTTTCTAGGGCTCAGGTCCCGGGCACCAGCGGCACGAAACGCACCTGCAGGATTTTTCGCGTTTTCACGAATTGATGAGAAGTTTTTTCAATCAATAGCAAGTCCTGCACGGCACCGCTCGTTCCGACCGGTATTACCATCCTGCCCCCGATTTTCAATTGGTCAACGAGCGCCGGCGGCACCGTCGGCGCCGCGGCGGTCACCACGATGGCATCGAACGGACCCTTCTCCGGCCAGCCCTTGTAGCCGTCCCCGATTCTGATTTCAACGTTTTCATATTGAAGTACTTTGAGAGAGTTTGTAGCGGCAACGGCCAACGACTCCAGAATCTCAATTGAGTAAACCCTCTGAACAATTTCTGCCAGCACCGCCGCCTGATAGCCCGAGCCGGTGCCGATTTCGAGCACGACGTGCTGCGGCTGCGGCGCGATGAGGTCGGTCGAGAGCGCGACGATGTAGGGCTGTGAGATGGTCTGCCCCTGCCCGATCGGCAGCGGGTGGTTGCGGTAGGCGAGCGCGCGCTGCTCGGGGGGCACCAGCCGGTGGCGTTCGACCTTGCCGAGTGCCGCGCGCACACGCGGCGACATGGCGGGCAAACCGGTGAGGCCGCGGGTCTCGGCGTACATCGCCTCGACCTCAGCCACCATGCGGGCCCGCTGCGCCGCGAAATCCTGAGCTTGCGCTTCTTGGCTCAAAAGAAACGCCAGAAAGAGACAGGCGAGGACGCCCGCCTTCGATCCTAGGCCCGTTTGTCCCTCTCGATGAGCGCGTAGGCCGAGTGGTTGTGGATCGACTCGAAATTCTCCGATTCGACCACGTAGGCGGTGATGCGCTCGTCCAGGTTGAGGATCGCCGCCACGTCGCGCACCATGTCCTCGACGAACTTCGGATTGTCGAAGGCGCGCTCGGTGACGAATTTCTCGTCCGGGCGCTTGAGCAGCCCGTAGAGCTCGCTCGAGGCCTGCTTCTCGATCAGATCCACGATCTCCTCGATCCAGACGAAGTCGCTGGTTTTCGCCGTGACCGTGACGTGCGAGCGCTGGTTGTGGGCGCCGTAGTCCGAGATTTTCTTCGAGCAGGGGCACAGGCTGGTCACCGGCACCAGCACCTTCATCGCGAAGCTCTGCTTTTTCTTCCTGATCTCGCCGATGAAAGTGACCTCGTAGTCCATCAGGCTCTTCACGCCGGACACCGGGGCCTTCTTCTCGATGAAGTACGGGAAGCTCATCTCGATGCGGCCTTCCCCGGCCTCGAGGCGTTCGACCATTTCCTTGAGCATCGCCTTGAAACTCTCGACCGTGAGCTCGCGCTCCTGCGCGCTCAGGATCTCGACGAAGCGCGACATGTGCGTGCCCTTGAACTGGTGCGGCAGGCCGACGGTCATGTTGAACATCGCGATGGTGTGCTGCACGCCACCGGTGCGTTCCATGATCCGCACCGGGTGACGGATCGCCTTGACCCCGACCTGGTCGATCGCCAGCTTGCGCGAATCGGCGTCGTTCTGGACGTCCGGGATGTGGTGCAGATCTCTAGCCTTCATTGGCGCGATTATATGTCCCTAGTGAATTACTCGGGTATTACGCTGCGAACCGATTTTTGGATCCCTTGAGCGTCCAGGCCGATCCCGGAAAGGAGCTTCGCCGCGTCGCCGTGATCGATGAAGCGGTCCGGCAGGCCGAGCAAAAGCACTTTCTTTTCAACGCCTAAGACCGCCAGCGCCTCGCACACCGCGCTGCCGGCCCCGCCCATGACCTGGTGCTCCTCGACCGTAACGAGCAGGTCGTGCGTTTGCGCCAGGCGCTTCACCAGTTCTGTATCCAGCGGCTTGATGAAGCGCATGTTGGCCACCGTCGCATCCAGATTTTCCGCCGCCTCCAGCGCCGGCTTCAGCATCGAGCCGAAAGCGAGAATGGCGACCTTTTTGCCTTGTCTCCGGATTTCGCCTTTGCCAACAGGGAGGGCGCGCATTTCTTTCTCAATTTCTTTTCCAATACCAACACCGCGCGGATAGCGCACCGCCGCCGGGCTGTTCAGCTGATAGCCCGTGAACAGCATCTGCCGGCATTCGTTCTCGTCGGCGGGCGCCATCACGGTGAGGTTCGGCACGGTGCGCAGGTACGCGTAGTCGAACGCGCCGTTGTGCGTCTGGCCGTCGCCGCCCACCACCCCGCCCCGGTCGAGCGCGAACAGCACCGGCAGGTTCTGGATCGCGACGTCGTGGATCAGCTGGTCGTAGCCGCGCTGCAGGAAGGTGGAGTAGATCGCCACCACCGGTTTCAGGCCCTCGCAGGCGATGCCCGCGGCGAAGGTGACGGCGTGCTGCTCCGCGATGGCGGCGTCGAAATAGCGGTCCGGAAATTCCTCCGAGAACCGCACCATGCCGGATCCTTCGCGCATCGCGGGGGTAATCGCGATCAGGCGCTCGTCGGCGCGCGCCATGTCGCACAGCCAGTCGCCGAAAATCTGGCTGTAGGTGGGCTTGCCGACCGACGCCGGTTGCTTGATTCCTTCGGCGGGATCGAATTTGCCGGGCCCGTGGTAGGTGATCGGATCTTCCTCGGCCAGCTTGTAGCCCTGGCCCTTGCGCGTGAGGATGTGCAGGAACTGCGGCCCGCGCAGTTTCTTGATGTTGCTGAGCGTGGCGACCAGCGTGTCGAGATCGTGGCCGTCGATCGGGCCGATGTAGTTGAAGCCGAACTCCTCGAACAGGGTCGAGGGCGTCACCATCCCCTTCACATGCTCCTCGGCGCGCTTGGCGAGCTCCCAGGCGATCGGCAGGCGCTTGAGCACGTGTTCGCTCGCGCGCTTGGCCGTGTCGTACATGCGCCCGGAAAGCAGCCGCGCGAGGTAATTGGTGAGCGCGCCCACCGGCCGTGAAATCGACATCTCGTTGTCGTTCAGGATCACCAGCAGGTCCACGTCCATCGCGCCCGCGTTGTTGAGCGCCTCGAACGCCATGCCCGCCGACATCGCGCCGTCGCCGATCACCGCCACCGCCCTGCGCTTCTCGCCCTTCCTTTTCGCGGCCACCGCCATACCGAGCGCGGCCGAGATCGAGGTCGAGGAGTGGGCCGTGCCGAAAGCGTCGTATTTCGATTCGCTGCGGCGGGGAAAGCCCGAAATGCCGTCGATCATCCGCAGCCGCGCCATCTGTTCGCGCCGGCCGGTGAGGATCTTGTGCGGGTAGGTCTGGTGGCCGACGTCCCAGACAATGCGGTCCTCGGGCGTCTCGAATACGTAATGCAGGGCGATCGTCAGTTCCACCGTGCCGAGGTTCGACGACAGGTGGCCCCCGGTCTTCGATACCGAGTCGAGCACGTAGGCGCGCAGCTCGTCGGCGAGCTGCTGCAGTTGCTTGCGCTCCAGTTGCCTCAGCTCGGCCGGCTCGTTGACCGTCTTCAGCAGCTCGTACATCGCCGGATTGTAGCCCTCCGCCGGCAGGTCGCCGGTGATCGCCGCCATACCTAGAATTTTCTCAGAACGATGAAATCGGCGAGTTGCCTAAGCCGCTGCGTTCGTTGGCCGTACGTTTCGAGCGTGTCGAGCGCCGCGTGCGCACCGCGGCGCAGTTCCTCGGCGAACGCTCTGGCGCGGGCGACCCCCATCGCCGAGACGTAGGTGGGCTTGCCCTGCTTCGAATCCTTGCCCGCGGTCTTGCCGAGCGTCGCGGTGCTCGCCTCCGTGTCCAGCACGTCGTCCACGACCTGGAACGCGAGGCCGACGCGGTGGCCATACTGCTCCAGCGCCGCCGGGCAGGGCCCAGCGCACAGCGCGCCCAGCTTTACCGCCGCGCTGATCAGCGCGCCGGTTTTGCGCACGTGCATGAACTCGAGCTCGGGCTGGGCAAGCGTTTTCCCGGTCGCCTCAAGGTCGATCGCCTGCCCGCCCGCCATGCCGCGCGAACCCGAGGCGACGGCCAGCGTGCGCAGCATCTCCAGCTGCACACCGGCATCGTCGGCGAGCGGATGTTCGGCGAGCATCTGGAAGGCCAGCGTCTGCAACGCATCGCCCACCAGCAGCGCGGTCGCCTCATCGTATTCGACGTGCACCGTGGGCTTGCCCCGGCGCAGCACGTCGTCGTCCATGCACGGCATGTCGTCATGCACCAGGGAATAGGCATGGATCATTTCGACCGCGGCAGCGGCGATGTCGAGACGCCTCGGGTCCGCGCCCACAAGCTCGCCGGCGGCGAAGGTGAGCAGCGGCCGCACGCGCTTGCCGCCCTCGAGGGTGGCATAGCGCATGGCCTGGTGCAGCCGCGCGGGAGCGTGTTGCGGACCAGGCAAGCTGCGCGCAAGAGCGCTTTCGACACGCGCCTGGATGGCTCCCATCCAGGCGGCGAAATCGGCTTCAGTCGCGCTCGCCGGCATCGGCTGCGGCCGCGAGCGGCTTGAGCACTTCGCCTTCGAGCACGCGGACCTGCTGCTGCGCGGCCTCGAGGCGCTCGCGGCACTGCTTCGCGAGTTCGAGGCCCCGCTTGTGCGCCGCGAGCGACTGCTCCAGCGACAAGCCGCCGTCTTCCATCCGTGCAACGATGCTTTCGAGCTCCGCCAGGGCCTTCTCGAAGCTGGGCTCCGCAGCGGGCTTCGCTTGCTTGCTCATAGGGGGTTGCCACCTTAACCGAGGGCGGCTGGCGGGTCAAACCCAGGATCATGTAAAATGCCGCGCTTTTAAGCACTTAGCGCGTGGTTCGCGAATGTCCAACTTGGTCTCCCTGCCCCATCTGCGGCCCGTCAATTGCCAATTGCCGGTGAGCTGGTATT
>JBBPIU010000158.1:0-5885 GCA_038040245.1 Pseudomonadota bacterium
AGTACTCGCGCTGGCTCTTCTCCATCTGGCGCTTGACGCGCCCGCGGATGCGCTTTTCCACCTGCAGGATGTCGATCTCGGTCTCGAGCTGGCTGAGCAGGTGCTCGAGGCGCGCCTTCACCTCGAACATCTCCAGCACCTGCTGCTTCTGCTCGAGCTTGAGCGGCAGGTGCGCGGCCACGGTGTCGGCCAGGCGCCCTGCATCGTCGATCCCCGCAAGGGAGGTCAGGATCTCGGGCGGGATTTTCTTGTTCAGCTTGACGTACTGGTCGAACGCGGAGAGCAGCGCGCGGCGCATCGCCTCGACTTCGGGCGGCGGCGCGCCTTCGGCCGGAATCGGCGTCGCCTCGGCCACCCAGTGACTGCGCAGGTCGGTGATCTCTCCGATGCGGGCGCGGGTTCCGCCCTCCACCAGCACCTTGACCGTGCCATCGGGCAGCTTGAGCATCTGCAGGATGCTGGAAACGCAGCCGATTTCGTACATGTCCTCGGGGCCCGGCTCGTCCTTGGCCGCCGAGCGCTGGGCGACGAGCAGGATCGACTTGCCGCTCTCCATCGCCGTCTCCATCGCCTTGATGGACTTCGGGCGGCCGACGAACAGCGGGATCACCATGTGGGGGAACACCACCACATCGCGCAGCGGCAGCAGCGGGTACTGGCCGCCGATGGCCTGGGCGGCCGCAGGGGCCGCGGCTGGGGGTCCGGCTGGGGAGTTTTCTTCTTGATCTGACATGGGGGCCTCTAAGCCAAAACCTCAGGCGGAACTGCCGGCAACCTTCGGGGGGTCCTGGTAGATGAGCAGCGGCTTGCCGTCGGCCAAGACCATCTGCTCGTCGACGACCACTTTACTGACGTTCTCCAGTGCGGGCAGCTCGTACATCGTGTCCAGGAGTATCTGCTCGAGGATCGAGCGCAGGCCGCGGGCGCCGGTCTTGCGCGCCAGCGCCTTCTTCGCCACCGCGCCGAGCGCCGCGGTGCGCACTTCGAGCTCGACGCCCTCCATCAGGAACAGGCGCTGGTACTGCTTGATGAGGGCGTTCTTCGGCTCGGTCAGAATCTCGATCAGCGCCACCTCGTCGAGTTCCTCCAGCGCCGCCACCACCGGCATGCGGCCGACGAACTCCGGGATCAGGCCGTACTTGATCAGGTCCTCGGGCTCGACCGCTTTGAGCAGGTCGTAGATCGCCTTGGAATTGTTCGGGCTGCGCACTTCGGCGCCGAAGCCGATGCCGGTCTTCTCGGTGCGGTTGCGGACGATCTTCTCGAGACCGTCGAAGGCGCCGCCGCAGACGAACAGGATGTTGGTGGTATCCACCTGCACGAAATCCTGGTTCGGATGCTTGCGGCCGCCCTGCGGCGGGACCGAGGCGATGGTGCCTTCGATCAGCTTGAGCAGCGCCTGCTGCACGCCCTCGCCGGACACGTCCCGGGTGATCGAAGGGTTGTCCGACTTGCGCGAAATCTTGTCGATCTCGTCGATGTAGACGATGCCGCGCTTGGCCTTGTCGACGTCGTAGTCGCAGTTCTGCAGCAGCTTCTGGATGATGTTCTCGACGTCCTCGCCGACGTAGCCGGCCTCGGTCAGCGTAGTCGCGTCCGCGATCACGAACGGCACGTTGAGCAGCCGCGCAAGCGTCTGGGCGAGCAGCGTCTTGCCCGAACCCGTCGGCCCGATCAGCAGGATGTTCGACTTCGCCAGTTCCACCTCGTCGTTCTTCGAGAGGTGTTTCAAACGCTTGTAGTGGTTGTAGACCGCGACCGCGAGGATCTTCTTCGCCTGGTCCTGCCCGATCACGTACTGGTCGAGGATGGCGCGGATTTCATGCGGCGAGGGCAGGTCCGATTTCTGGCCCTTGCCGCTTTTGTCCGAGGCTGTTTCCTCCCGGATGATGTCGTTGCACAGCTCGATGCACTCGTCGCAGATGAACACCGACGGGCCCGCGATGAGCTTGCGGACCTCGTGCTGGCTCTTGCCGCAGAACGAGCAGTAGAGCAGTTTCTCGCCGGAAGAAGTCTTTTCCGACATCAGCCAGTTTCCCTCTTCGTCAGGACCTTGTCCACGAGACCGTACTTTACCGCGTCTTCGGAAGACAGGAAGTTGTCGCGGTCGGTGTCCTTGGCGATGGTCTCCACCGACTGCCCGCAGTGCCTGGCGAGGATCTCGTTCAGCCGCGCGCGCAGGTAGAGGATTTCGCGGGCGTGGATTTCGACATCCGAGGCCTGCCCGGAGAATCCGCCCATCGGCTGGTGGATCATGACGCGGGAATTCGGCAGCGCGAAACGCTTGCCCTTCGCGCCCGCCGCGAGCAGCAGCGCGCCCATGCTGGCCGCCTGCCCCACGCACAGCGTCGACACGTCGGGCTTGACGAACTGCATGGTGTCGTAGATCGCCAGGCCGGCCGATACCGCGCCGCCGGGGGAGTTGATGTAGAAGAAAATGTCCTTGTCCGGGTTTTCGGATTCCAGAAACAGCAGCTGCGCCACGATCAGATTGGCGGTCAACTCGTTGACCGGGCCGACGAGGAACACCACCCGTTCCTTCAGCAGCCGCGAATAGATGTCGTAGGCACGCTCGCCGCGCCCGGACTGCTCGATGACCATCGGGATCAAGCCGAGACTTTGCGGGGACTCGACGCGCGCGTTCTGCGAGGACTCGACGCTCGCGTCGAGGGGCTCTTCCATGCGGGATTTCCAGGTCAGGGATTTCATGCGGCGGCGCCCATCAGCTCATCGAATGCAACTGCCTTGTCCTCTACTTTCGCCCTGGACAGGACCCATTGCACGACATTACTTTCTAACGCGAGGCCTTCCATTTCGGACAAGCGCTGAGGCTGCATGTAGAACCATTTTACCACCTCGGCGGGATGCTCGTAGCTCTGCGACTCGGCCTCGATCAGCGCGCGCACGTCTGCGGGCTTGGGCTGCAGTTTTTCGGCCCGCGCCAGCTCGCCGATGATCAGACCGAGCGCGACGCGCCGCTTGGCGCTCGCTTCGAACGCCTGGGGATCGAACGGCAGCTTCTCGATCTTCAGGCCCTTCGCCTGCAGCTCGCTCACCGCCTGCTCCACCAGGTGCTGCGTCTCCATCTGCACCAGCGACTTCGGCAGCTCGATCGGCGCCGAATCCAGCAGCACCTGCAGCGCTTGCGCCTTCAAGCGGGCTTCGACGCGCTTTTTGACTTCGCGTTCGACATTGGCGCGCACCTCGGCGCGCATTTTCGCCAGATCGCCGTCGGCGACGCCCAGCTGCCTGGCAAATTCGGCGTCCAGCCCGGGCAGCCTCGGCTCCTCCACCTGCTTGACCTGGATCGCGAAGGTGGCGGTCTTTCCGGCCACGTCCTTGCCGTGATAGTCCTCGGGAAAGGTGATCTCGAAGCTTCCGCTATCGCCGGCTTTGAGGCCGAGCGCATTTTTCTCGAACTCGGGAAGCATGCGCTTTTCGCCGAGCACGAACGGGTGGGCCGCGGCCTTGCCGCCGGGGAACGGTTCGCCGCCGATCCTGCCCTCGAAATCGATCGTGATCCGGTCGCCCTCCTGCGACGCGCGCGCCGACGGGAGATACGTGATCCGCTGCTTGCGCAGGATCTCGAGCGTGCGGTCGATCGCGGCATCATCCACGGTCAGCTGCGGCCGCTCGATGCTCATGGCCGAGACGTCGCCGACCTTCACCTCGGGATAGACCTCGAAGGTGGCGCTGAACTCGAACTGCGCGGCATCGGCCGCGCCGTCCTTCTTCTCGATGCGCGGCTGGCCCGCGACCCTCAGTTTGGCCTCCTTCACGACGTCGGTGAAGGCTTTCTGCACCGCGTCGCCGATCACCTCGGAGCGCACCTGGGGTCCATATTGCTGCACCACCAGCTTCATCGGCACCTTGCCGGGGCGGAATCCCGCCATCTTGACGCCGCGCGCGAGCTTCTTCAGGCGATCGTCCACCTGACGATCCACGTCCTGCACCGGCACCGACATCGAAATGCGCCGCTCGAGCGCCCCTAGTTGTTCCACGTTCACCGCCATCCCGATCGATTCCCCTGTTCAGAAAATGGTGCGAAGGGTGGGATTCGAACCCACACGCGGTTAGCGCCAGAACCTAAATCTGGTGCGTCTACCAATTCCGCCACCTTCGCGTTCGAAAAGCACCACGAAAAACAACGTATTATAGCCCGCAAGTGTCGGTCGGCCATTACGAGAACTTCCCGGTCGCGTCCCTGCTCCTGCCGCGGGCAATGCGCGAGCCGGTGAGCATCATCTACCGCTTCGCGCGGACGGCCGACGACTTTGCCGACGAGGGCAACGACGCGCCGGAAGTACGGCTCGAAAAGCTGCAAGGATACCGGCTTGAACTGCAAGCAATTCAGTCGAACAGGACTCCCGTGGACCCTCTGTTTTCGGATGTCGCGCGCCTCGCCCGCGAGCATGGACTCCCGTTGCAGTTGTTCCATGACCTGCTGGACGCTTTTTCGCAGGACGCCGTCAAGAAACGTTATGCAAACTTCGCCGAGGTGCTCGACTACTCCCGGCGCTCCGCCAATCCTGTTGGCAGACTCCTGTTGCATTTATTCAATAAGAACACCCCTGAAAACTGCAAACTATCCGATTCCATCTGCTCGGCATTGCAGATCATCAACTTCTGGCAGGACATCGAAATCGACCATGCGAAAGACCGCATCTACCTGCCGCAGGACGAAATGGCCGATTTCGGCGTCAGCGAAGCACAGATCGCGGCGCGGCGCTGCGACCGCGCTTTCCAGGACCTGCTTCGTTTCCAGGTTGACCGGGCGCGCCGCATGATGCTCGAGGGCGCGCCTCTGGTAGGGCAGCTCGACGGACGGTTCCGGCTGGAAATAGCCATCACCGTGCAGGGGGGATTGCGCATTCTCGAAAAACTGGAAAATGCCGGCTACGACATGTTCCGCCGCCGCCCCGTACACAAGTGGTTCGACTGGCCGCTGCTTTTCTTCAGAGCCCTAAAAATGGGATCGGGACCCATTTTTCCTTCATGAGCCCTGACGAGTACTGTCAGCAGAAAGCTGCGGCAAGCGGCTCGAGTTTCTACTACTCGTTCCTGTTCCTGCCGCCGGAGCGCCGGCGCGCGATCACGGCGCTGTACGCGTTCTGCCGCGAAGTGGACGACGTGGTGGACGAGTGCTCCGATGCGCAGCTCGCGCGGACCAAGCTCGCCTGGTGGCGCGCAGAGATCGCCGGGCTTTACGCGGGCAACCCTCGGCATCCGGTTACGAATGCGTTACGACCTTTCATAGAGAAATTCCAAATAACAGCTGAGCATCTCAACGAGATCGTCGCGGGCATGGAGATGGACCTGACGCAGACGCGCTACCTGGATTTCGCCGGCCTGGCGCGCTACTGCTACCACGCCGCCGGCGCGGTGGGCCTGCTTGCCGCGGGCATCTTCGGCTATAAGAACCCGCGCACGCTCGAGTACGCCAAGGACCTCGGCACCGCGTTCCAGCTCACCAACATCATCCGCGACGTCGGCGAGGATGCGCGCAACAACCGCATCTACCTGCCGATGGACGAACTGAAGAAATTCGAGGTCCCGGCTTCGGACATCCTGCAGGCGAAGGTTTCCGATAACTTCAGGAACCTGATGGCGTTTCAGGCGCGGCGCGCCGAGTCCTTCTACGACACGGCGATGCAAGCCCTGCCGGCCGAAGACCGGCGCACGCAACGCGCCGGCCTGATCATGGCAGCCATCTACCGCGCGACGCTTGCCGAAGTCGAGCGGGACGGGTTCCAGGTCCTCACGCACCGCACTTCGCTCACCCCGCTGCGCAAGTTCTGGCTCGCCTGGAAGACGTGGGTAAGCACGTAGCAACCGAAGGACCACGGCGCCGAGTCGCCGTGGTGGGCGCGGGTTACGCCGGCATG
>JBBPIU010000159.1:0-5790 GCA_038040245.1 Pseudomonadota bacterium
TGCATCTATTGGGGGGCGCTGTTCGGCGGCGCGATCACCAGCATCCTGTTCAACATTCCCGGCGAGCCCTGGTCGGTGGCGACCACCTTCGACGGTTATCCGCTGGCGCAGAAGGGGCGTGCCGGGGCGGCGCTGACCGCGGCCTTCACCTCTTCCTTTGTCGGCGCGCTGGTGGCGGTAATCGTGATCACCTTTCTCTCGCCGATCGTGGCCAGTTTTGCGCTCGAATTCGGCCCGCCTGAGTTCTTCTCGGTCTACCTGCTCACGTTCTGCGCCTTCGTCGGCATGTCGAAGGAGCCGCCGTTCAAAACTCTCGCCACGATGATGCTCGGCTTCGCGCTCGCCGCCGTCGGCACCGATCCGGTCACCGGCGCGCTGCGCCTGACCTTCGGCTCGACGCACCTGCTGACCGGATTCGATTTTCTGATCGCGGTCATCGGCCTGTTTGGCATCGGCGAAATATTGCTGACGCTGGAGGAGGGCCTCGCCTTCAAGGGCGCGCAGGCGAAGATGAACATGAAGGTCGTACTCGAGACCTGGAAGGAATTGCCGAAGTACTGGCTGACGTCGATTCGTTCCTCGGTGGTCGGCTGCTTCATGGGCATCGTGCCAGGCGGCGCGACGCCGGCTTCCTTCATGAGTTACGGCGTGGCGCGCCGCTTCTCGAAGGACGGCGACAAGTTCGGCACCGGCATGGTCGAGGGCGTGGTTGCGCCCGAGACCGCGGCGCACGCGGCGGGCACCGCTGCGCTGCTGCCGATGCTGACCCTGGGCGTGCCCGGATCGCCGACCGCGGCGGTGCTGCTCGGCGGATTGCTCATCTGGGGCCTGCAGCCCGGCCCGCTGCTGTTCGTCGAGCAGAAGGATTTCGTGTGGGGCCTGATCGCGAGCATGTACCTGGGCAATATCGTGGGGTTGATCGTGGTGCTCACCTGCGTACCGCTGTTCGCCGCCATCCTGCGGGTGCCGTTTTCGGTGATCGCGCCGATCATCATGGTGATCTGCGCCATCGGCGCCTACACCGTGCACAACTCGATGTTCGACGTCTGGATGATGGTGGTGTTCGGCGTCCTGGGCTACGTGTTCAAGAAGCTGCAATATCCGCTGGCGCCGCTGGTGCTCGCCATCGTGCTGGGCGACCGGGCCGAATCGTCGTTCAGGCAGGCGATGCTGGTGTCGCAGGGCGACATGGCGGTGTTTTTCTCGAACGCGCTGGTCGGTTCGATGACCGGCCTGGCGCTGTTCCTGCTGTTCTGGCCGCTGATCTCGCTGTTACTCGCCCGTTTGCGCGCGCGCTAGAGTTGCGCCATGTTCTGCAGCCCAACGTTTGACATGAGCGGCAGACACCGGCTTGCCGGTGGATGTCCGCTTGATGGAAGGGTTAGGCGCAAACGAGCGGAACCAACCACGCCCGCCGATACTAGATGATTTTGCAGTGAATCGACGCGTCTTCATCGAAGGCGTATATCGCGCACAGCCTATGGTATCCATCTGCCACGACGACCTTTCCGTTGCGGTCATCCCGCACCAGGAGAAGGGGCGAGAGGCGTGTCCCCGATTGGATCTTCTTCCTGTCCTTCGCAAGGTGTGAATTGCTTACGCCGAGCAATGAAAGTTGAGAGGCCCGGAAAATGTCTTTGGCTTTGAACTGCGTGATGTCCGCGGCTTTCAATTGGGCGACCATCTTTGCCGCGCGCTTCTCGGTGTAGACGAGCCTCAGATAGGACTTGGCTGCTTGGAAGTCGTGCTTCTCGGCATCGGGCAGCCACCTTATGACTTTGACCTGTCTTGCAGCCACTTTGAGTCTCCTATGAATCGACTTCGGGCGCTCGTCTGCTTGCGCCTAACGCCCGGCTTCAGGCGCGCGCCACTTGCGGCGCGTCGCCTTGCAAGCCGTTGTTCGGTGGCAGCCGCTCTTTAACCACGCATTCAGGAATGGCTGCAAACGACCACAAGCGGTCACTCGCGGATCCTTTATTCGATCACCACATCGGCACGCGCGCGTATCGTGGGTGGGATCGAGAGGCCAAGCACTTTGGCAGTCCTTAAATTAATGGTCAATTCGAAAGTCGTGGGCAACTGCACCGGGAGGTCCGCCGGCTTCGCGCCTTTCAAGATCTGATCCACGTAAGTCGCGGCTCGCCGACAATGGTCCGCATAGCTCGGCCCATAGGACATCAGCGCGCCGGCCTCCGCGTACTCGCGTAGTGAAACCATTATCGGTATTCGCGATTTCAGCGCAAATTCAGACATCCGTATGCGGTTGGGAAACGTCAAAGGGTTCGACAAAACCAAGGCCGCGTCTATGCGCTCGCGTGCCATCGTAGCGAATGCTCCCTCAAAATCGTTGAGGGCTCGGAGTTCGACAGGCATCAGTGTCAAGCCGAGTGATGCGGCAGTCGCCGTGGCCTCATTGAGCTCCAATTTGTTGACGACGTTGTTCGGGTTCCAGAGGACGGCCATGCGCTTGGCACTTGGAACAGCATCCTTGAGCAGTTGGATACGTTTTGGCGCCAACTCCACGGTAATAAAAGTCAATCCAGTTACATTACCGCCAGGGCGGGCAAAGCTTTTGATCAAGCCAAGTGCGACAGGATCGCCACCGCCGACAAATACGATCGGGATTTTATCCGTCGCCTTTGCGGCAGCGAGCGCCTGCGGCGGACCAATTGCGAAGATGACATCCACACCGTATTGGACGAGTTCAGCGGCAAGCTGAGGAAGACGCTCCTCGCTTCCTTCCGCGTAGCGCCGCTCAATAAAGAGATTTTGACCTTCGACATATCCGAGTTCACGAAGCCGCTGTATAAATGCCGCAAGAAGGTGTGGGCTGTTAGACGGCGAGCCGGACTCAATGTGTCCGATTTTGGCGATCCGCGCAGGCTGCTGCGCGAGTGCCGCAAGCGGCCACGCTACCGCCGCGCCCCCGAGCATCGTGATGAACTCGCGCCGCTCTATCTGACTAATGTGCATGTGTCCCACCGGTCCGAATACCGCGTTACGCCTGTTCATCCGATCCCTCTCTGGTCGTTGCGTACAAACGCAAGCACCGGGATCAGCAGGCGGAAATCCCTGTCAATCCAAACCGTGTTTCAGCATATCTCTTAATGACCGCTTTGCGTGGCGGAGGTGTTGCGCTGACCGGTTGAGCCCGCCGTCGAAAGCAGCCATAGGCACTGATTTACCGCGAATCGCCGAAATCATGCACCGTCGGGAGGTCGCAACTGATGGCGCTCCCAATGTGCCACCGAACGTAATATCAACGTCGATGTGGGGATCGTAGAACCATCTACCAGTACATGCAACCATCTATGGGTAGATGTCGCCATCTACCGGCATAGGGAAAGTTCCATCTATTTGCATATGGCCTCGACTGCCTTGGCTACGCGTGTGCCTGCGACGCGATCGGCGATGCCGAGTTTGCGCGCGGCATCCCAGGTGAGTTCCCAGAGCTTCTGCGCCGGACGCCAGACGCCGCCCAGCGCTTTGGCGCGCGCGCGGAGTTCCGCTTCGTGATAGCGGATGCGAACGGCGACGATGTCGTCCGCCGTGCGGCGCAGGCGCCGCGGCCGTGGCGACCAGGCCTGCGACGCGACGATCAGTTCAACGGTTTTGTGGCGGCGGCCGCGTCGTACAGGTAGCGCACGGCGACCAGCCGCTTGCCGAAGCGCTGTAGAAGCTTCTTGGTGCCGTCCTGTCCTGGCCGCAGCGTGAGGCGGGTTTCCATCTCCGCACAACGCGGCCCGGTCGCGGGAGTTGACTCAGACGCTGCGCCCGAGCTTCTGCTTCAGCCGCGACAGCGTCTCCGGAGTGAGATTCAGATAGGCCGCGAGCTCTTTCTTCGGGATCCGGCCCGCGAGATCCGGATGCTTGCGGTGGAAGCGGGACAACCGGCCCGGCGCATCCAGCAGGTGCAGCGTGATGGTGTGCGCCATCACCTCCGACATCAGCTTCATCACCTCGTACTCGAACCTCGACATGATCCCGGGCTGGTGCTCGAGAAAATCGACCCACTGCGGCATCGGCAGCTCTGCGGTGCGCACCTTGGTGACGGCGACGATCGAATAGGGGATGGGAGTACGCAGCCGCCACGCCGCGTAGGAGGTGTCCATGTCCGTCTCGGCGGCGAAGCGCAGGATCATCTCGTGTCCCTCGGGGTTGGAGACCACGCGCTTGACCATCCCGTCGAGGATGAAGAACTGCAGCATTTCCTCGTCGCCCTGCCGCGCCAGCCGGTCGCCCTTGCCGTAATCGCTCACCGCCAGCAGGGGCTCGAGCGCCTCCCACTGCGCCGGCTGCATGTCCTTCAGCAGCAGGTTGCCGCGCAATTGCAGCCGAAGGGTGTTGCGCTGCGGGTGGTTGGCGATGGAAGTCATGGGGAACCGGTGATTAGACTGAAAAAGCTTGACCTCAGTCAAGGGCGCCGTCGGCTGCGGATCACTATCATTTTCGCCTCTTTCCGAGGAAGGTCCTCATGGGCACCGTCGAACCTCAAGTCTCCACTGCCACACAATCACAAGTGACCGACGGCTTTCACCTGGTCATCGATGCCCTGAAACTCAACGGCATCGACACGATCTTCGGCCTGCCCGGCATTCCGATCACCGACTTCACGCGCATGGCACAGGCCGAAGGCATGCGCGTCATTTCCTTCCGTCACGAGCAGAACGCGGGCAATGCCGCCGCGATCGCCGGCTTCATGACGCAAAAGCCGGGCATCTGCCTGACGGTGTCCGCCCCCGGCTTCCTCAACGGCCTGACCGCACTGGCCAACGCCACCACCAATTGCTTCCCGATGATCCTCATCAGCGGCTCCAGCGAGCGCGAGATCGTCGACCTGCAGCAGGGTGACTACGAGGAGATGGACCAGTTGGCCATCGCCAAGCCGCTGTGCAAGGCCGCCTTCCGCGTGCTGCATGCCGAGGACATCGGCGTGGGCGTCGCGCGCTCCATCCGCGCCGCCGTCTCCGGCCGCCCGGGCGGCGTCTATCTCGACCTGCCGGCCAAGCTGTTCGCTCAGACCATGGACGCGGAAGCCGGCAAGAAATCGCTGATCAAGGTGGTCGATCCGGCGCCGCGCCAGATCCCGGCCCAGGACGCCGTGCAGCGCGCCCTCGAACTGCTCAAGAGCGCCAGGCGTCCGCTCATCCTGCTGGGCAAGGGTGCCGCCTACGCCCAGGCCGACGCGGACATCCGCGCCCTGGTCGAGAAGACCGGCATCCCCTACCTGCCCATGTCCATGGCCAAGGGCCTGCTGCCCGACACGCACGAGCAGTCCGCTGCCGCCGCCCGCTCCTACGTGCTGCCCGAGGCTGACGTAGTGATGCTGGTCGGCGCCCGCCTGAACTGGCTGCTCTCTCAAGGCAAGGGCAAGACCTGGGGCGGCAAGGACCATAAGGCGTGGGGCGGCCAGAAGTTCATCCAGATCGACATTTCGCCGCAGGAGATGGACAGCAACGTCCGCATTGAAGCCCCGCTGGTTGGCGACATCGGTTCCTGCGTGTCAGCGCTGCTCGCCGCGATCAACGTCACGGGCTCCAACTGGGCCAAGCCGCCGGCTGACTGGCTGCGCGCCATCGCAGAGCGCAAGAACAAGAATCTCGCCAAGATGGCCGAGACTTTGGCCCGCGATCCGACGCCGATGAATTTTCACAGCGCGCTGAACGTGGTGCGCGACATCATCAAGGCCAACCCGGACGCCATCCTGGTCAACGAAGGCGCCAACGCGCTGGACTTCACCCGCAGCATCGTCGACATGTACAAGCCGCGCAAGCGCCTGGACGTCGGCAC
>JBBPIU010000160.1:0-5768 GCA_038040245.1 Pseudomonadota bacterium
TGGCCCTTGGCGGGCGACGGAACGATATTCCCGGTGGCTTCGACCGCGCAGCCGGCCGTCAGGTGCAGTACCTCGCTCGCGTAGTTCGCCAGCGTATTGGGCGCCACGACCTGGACCGGATGCAAGGAAGAGCCGTCGGAGACGTGCACGAATGAGATGCCCGCCTTCGAATCACGCCGAGTGCGCACCCAGCCCTTGACGGTGACGGGTGCATCCGCCGGCGCCTGGCCGGCCAGGATGTCGGAGCAGGGAATGGAGGACATGTCGCGATCCGATCGGGAGGGGCCGTAAGCTTCGCCGAATCGCGGGCAGTTTGGAAGTGAAATTCAGAAGAGCCATTTTGCGAAAAACTGGGTATCGTTCCGTGCTCCAATGAACAGGCTTCCAGAGGAACATCAGCAATGAGCCAGATGACGGGCGCGGAAGCGATGGTGCGCATGCTCCAGCTGCACGGCGTCAAGCACATCTTCGGCCTGTGCGGCGACACCAGCCTGCCGTTCTACGACGCGCTCTATCGCCTGGACCACGGCATGCAGCACATCCTGACCCGGGATGAGCGCTCGGCCGCCTACATGGCGGACGGCTACGCGCGGGTCAGCGGCCGCGTCGGCGTCTGCGAGGGCCCCTCCGGCGGCGGCGCGACCTACCTCCTGCCCGGCATCGTCGAGGCCAATGAAAGCTCGATCCCGGTGCTCGGCATCACCACCGACATCGCCACCACTTCGCGCGGCCGCTACACGCTGACCGAACTCGACCAGGAGGCGCTCTACCGGCCGCTCACCAAGCGCAGCGAAGTCATCGACCGCGCCGACCGGCTGCCCGAAGCGGTGCGGCGCGCGTTCCGCGCCATGACCACCGGCCGGCCGGGCGCCGCCCACCTCGGGCTGCCTTTCGACGTGCAAAACGGCGCAGTCGCCGGCGAAAGCGTGTGGGCGCAAGCGGAACTCGGCAGCTACCCTGCCTGGCGCGCAGCGCCGGATCCGGAGGCGGTGAAACGCGCCGCCAGCGCGCTTGCCAAGGCAAAGATGCCGGTGTTCGTCTGCGGCGGCGGCGTGGTGATCGCCAACGCGGAAAAGGAACTGGCCGCGGTTGCATCGCTGCTGGGCGCGCCGGTCGCCACCACGGTCAGCGGCCAAGGCAGCCTCGCCGAAGACCATCCGCTATGCCTGGGGGTGGTCGGCAGCAACGGCGGCACCCTGCCGACCCGCGAAGTGCTGTCCAAAGCGGACCTCGTCGTATTTATCGGCTGCCGCGCGGGCTCGGTGACCACCGAGCGCTGGCGCTATCCCGCGCCGGACATCCCGGTGGTCCACATCGATGCCGACCCGATGGTTCCCGGAGCGAATTACAAGACGGACGTCGCGATCGTCGCGGACGCGAAGCTGGCGTTGCAGGCGTTGCTGGTCGAATTGGATTTGATCAAGAAGCCCTTTGACGGGACTGGAAAAGAAGCCGTAAAAGCGGCGAAAGACAGGAAATTCTCTGCCTTTCGCGAACTCGCGATCAAGAACGATGTTCCCATCCTACCGGAGCGCATCGTCGCCACGCTGCACGACATCCTGCCGCGCGACGCGGTGGTGGTCTGCGATCCGGGAACGCCCTGCCCATACTTCGCGGCCTACTACGAATTCCTGGCAGCGGGCCGGCATTTCATCTCCAACCGCGCCCACGGCGCGCTCGGCTATGCGATGGCGGCCTCGGTCGGCGCGCATTTCGGCCGGCCCAAGGCCAGAACCGTCGCGGTCATGGGCGACGGCAGCTTCGGCCAGCGCTATTACTCGGTGGACTTCTCGCGCACCGACCACGCGCGCGTCGCCGAGGCCTTCGGCGTCAGGGCCTGGCGCGTCGAGCGGCCCGAGGACCTGAAACCGGCGCTCGCCGCCGCCGCGGAACACGGCGGGCCGGCGCTGGTGGACATCATCACCCAGCCGCTGCACGAGGCGAGAGCGCCCGTGAGCGAGTGGGTGGCGTAGGGGGCGGTTGCGTGGCTGCGGCGGAAACCGTACCCGAGGCGATAGCGCGGCACGCGCGCCACAAGGGCGGCGACACCGCGTACTGGACGCCCTCGCGGATCTGGACCTTCGCGCAGCTTGAGGACGCATCGAACCGGATCGCCCAGGGACTCAAGAGCCTCGGCATCGGCGCCGGCGACCGCGTCGCCTGCCTGACCAAGCAGACCGCGGACTGCGTCGCGCTGGTGCTCGGCGCGAACAAGGTCGGCGCGGTCTGCATGCCGGTCAACTGGCGCCTCGCGCCGCCGGAAATCGAGTACATCGTCAACAACGGACAGGCAAAGTTGATGATGGCGGACGCCAGGTTCGTTTCAGCCGCAGGAAAGATCAAAACTTTTGTAACTGAAGAGTTCTCATCGTGGTATGGAGCATTTGAAGTCAAAGAGCCGAACTACGAACCCGCGCCTGACGACACCGCGCTTCAACTCTACTCCTCGGGCACGACCGGTCTGCCGAAGGGCGTCGAGTTGACGCACCGCAACCTGATGGCCGGAATGATGGACGCCGTGCCGGCAGCGATCGGCTACCACGGCGCGCCCGACGTGATGCTGAACGCGCTGCCCGCGTATCACATCGCGGGCGTGGGTGTGGCGCTTCTCACGGCTTGCAAGGGCGGCATGAGCGTGCTCTACCCGGATTTCGACCCCGCGAACGTGGTCGCGGCGATCGCCGAGCACCGCATCACGCACTCGTTCCTAGTGCCGGCGATGATCCAGTTCATGTTGCAGGTTCCCGGCGCCGACAAAGCCGACTATTCGTCGCTCAAGGGCATTTCCTACGGCGCGTCGCCGATCTCGGAAAAAGTGCTGATCGATGCCATGCGCACCTTCAAGTGCCGCTTCCTGCAGGTCTACGGGCTCACCGAAACCACCGGCGCGATCACCGCGCTGCCGCCCGAGGACCACGATCCGGAAGGCCCGAAGAAGCACCTGCTGCGCTCGGCCGGCAAGCCGATCGAGGGTGTCGAGTTGCGCGTGGTGGACGCCGCCGGGCGCGACTGCGCCGAGGGCGAAGTCGGCGAGGTCTGGATCCGCACCGCGCAGAACATGAAAGGCTACTGGGCGAGTCCGACGGCGACCGCGCAGGCCTTCGTCGACCGCGGCCCGGATGGCATGGGCTGGTTCCGTTCCGGCGACGCCGGCTTCCTGCGCGAAGGCTACCTCTACCTGCACGACCGCATCAAGGACATGATCGTATCCGGCGGCGAGAACATCTACCCGGCCGAAATTGAGAACGCGCTGATGCTGCACCCGGCGGTGGCCGACGGCGCGGTGATCGGCGTGCCGGACGAACAATGGGGCGAGGCGGTCAAGGCATGTGTAGTAGTAAAACGCGGTGCCACCGCCACCGAACGCGAGATTATCGAGTTTGTGCGCAGCCGCATCGCGCATTTCAAGTGCCCGAAGAGCGTCGATTTTATCGACACGATTCCGCGCAACCCAACGGGGAAAATCCTGAAACGGGTGCTACGGGAGCCTTACTGGAAAGGCAAGGCACGCCGAGTCAATTGACGGCACGTTCGGCACGTTTCGAACGCCTGCGGAGCAGCCCGAAGTTCCGGGCTGTCCGCAGTTCGTTCGAACCCCGTCGCAGCGATACTCGGCGCGGGGTTGCTACCTAACTACTTCTTTTTTTTGCCTTTTTTCTTGGCTTTTTTCTTAGCCATTGCGTGCTCCTTTAAGAGTTGGAGAAACAATCACGCTCGTTCCTCCCAATCAACGGGACGAGCGATTCAACCGCCGGAGCGAACCCCGGCGCCTTGAATTCAGCGCTTGCTTGAATTGATCGAACGGGCCGGCTCAAATTCCTGAGCCGAAAGCGGGAAGAAGCGGGAGTACCGAATGCGACGTTTGACCTTGAACTAGGCAACGCAGCGAAATTCGGTAGTGAGCACGGATATGATTAATACACCTTTGCACAAAACTGTGCAACTGCGCTGCCGCGCATTCGGTCAGGATTTGAACAGATCGTCGATCGGTTCGGGCTTACGCACGCCGAAGCCCTGCACGTAGTCGACCTTCAGCTCTTTCAGGGCGGCGAGCACGTTTTCCTCCTCGACGCACTCGGCAATCACCTTCACCCCGGTCACCTGGCCGACGCGCAGGATCGCCTTGAGCTTCGCCGCGGCGCTGCCCGAGCGCAGGATATTGCGGATGATGGTGCCGTCCACCTTGACGAAGTCCACCAGCAGCGCCTTGAGCGGCTCGAAGGACACCGAGCGGCGCGCGAAGCCATCGAGCGACAGCTGGCAGCCGATGCCCTTCATTTCGGCGGCGAAGCGCTCGGCAGCCTGGCGCCGGTCGAGCGCGTCGTTCTCGTCGATCTCGATCACCAGCGACGCCGGATCGAGCGAAGCCAGGCGCAGCTGCACCGCGACGAAGGGGGCGAAGCCCGGCTCCTCGATGGTCTGCGCGGAGACGTTCACGCTGAGTTTCCTGACTTTGCCGCCTTCTCCGAGCTTCCTGAGTGCGTTGCGCACCACCCAGCGGTCGAGCTCGCCCATCATCCCGAAATGCTCAAAGGCCGGCAGGAAATCGCCCGGCGGCAGCATCCGGGCCTCCTCCTCCCGCAACCTCACCAGCACCTCGGCAATCGCGATACCCTCCGGTGGCGCCAACGCCACGATCGGCTGGGCGTAGAGGCGAAAATGATCGTAGTCCAGCGCCTCGCGCAGGCGCGCGGCCGGCTGGTCCCAGCCGAGCAGCTGCCCATCCATTTTCTGGATGAACTGGCCGCTGTCGCTCAGCTTTTCTTGCTCGGACATGCCCCATTGTAAGCGTCGGCATAAAATCGTTCCCATGAAGGTCCTGGTTCTGGGCGCGGGGGTCATCGGCACCACTGCCGCCTGGTATCTGCGCCAAGCCGGCCATGACGTCCAGGTGCTCGAACGCCGCGCGGCGGCGGGCCTCGAGACCAGCTTTGCCAACGGCGGCCAGATTTCGGCCAGCCATGCCCTGCCCTGGGCGGCGCCCGGCGTGCCGCTGAAGGCCCTCAAGTGGATGCTGCGCGAGAATGCGCCCCTGCTCTTTCGCTTGCGCGCGGATCCGGCGCAGTGGCGCTGGGGCCTGCAGTTCCTGCGCGAGTGCACGCCCGAGCGTTTTCGCGCCAACGCCGCCCAGTTGATGCGCCTCGGCCTCTACAGCCAGGCTTCGCTGCACGCCCTGCGCCAGGAGACCGGCATCGTGCACGACCAGGTCGAGCGCGGCATCCTCGTTTTCCACACCGGCGAGGCCCAGCCCGGCGAAGGCTGGAAGACGCCCGAGGAGTGCGTCGCGATCGAGCCCGCCCTCGCATCGGCCCGGTCGCAGCTTGTCGGCGGCACCTACTATCCGACGGACGAATCCGGCGACGCGTACAAATTCACCGCGGAACTGGCGAAGCTGTGCGCGCAACGAGGGGTGCTGTTTGATTTTGACGTTGATATAAAAAGCATTTCCACCACAGGACAAGAGATAACTGGCATAGAAATTCTGAGAAAACGCGGCAAACCGGGAACCATCCGCGCCGACGCCTATGTCCTCGCCCTCGGCAGCTACAGCCCCCTGCTCGCGCGCCCGATCGGCATCCACCTCGCGATCTATCCCCTGAAGGGCTATTCGGTGACCATGCCGGTGAAGAATCCGGCGGCGGCGTGGACCACCTCGCTCAGCGACGATGCGCACAAACTCGTCCTCTCGCGCCTCGGCGACCGGCTGCGGATCGCCGGGACGGCGGAACTGAACGGCTACAACACCGAAATCAACCAAGTGCGCTGCG
>JBBPIU010000161.1:0-5764 GCA_038040245.1 Pseudomonadota bacterium
GTCCCAGATCCGGCTGATGGCCGACGACGACCACCGCGCCCTTGTGCGACGGCCAGCCGCAGGCTTCGAGTATGTCGCCCGGCGCCGCGCCAGGCGCGAGACGCTCGACGATCCGGTAGCGCGAGCCGAGCGCGTCCGCCGTCTCGCGCGCGCGGCGCGCGGGGCTCGCCAGCACGGTGTAGCGGCCCGGCAGTCGCGCGACCAGCCATGCGCTCACGCGTTCGGCCTGCTTGCGGCCCTTGGCGGTGAGCTTGCGCTCCAAGTCGCGGTTGCCGGGCGCCGCGTCGGCATGGCGCCAGAGGATGAGGTCCACGCTAACCCGCGATCTTCTGCGCCGCCGGCGCAAGCCGCGTCGCCGGGAAGCGCGCGATGAAGCGGCTGCCCTTGCCCGGCGTACTCTCGATCGCGAGCGCGGCCTGGTGACGCGCGAGCGCGTGCTTCACGATCGAGAGGCCGAGACCCGTGCCGCCGGTCTCGCGCGAGCGGCCGCGGTCGACGCGATAGAAGCGCTCGGTGACCCGCGGCAGGTGTTCCGGATCGATGCCGATGCCGGTATCCTCGACCGAGAACTCACCGCCGCCCTCACCGGAGCGCCAGCGCAGGCGGATCTCGCCACTGGTCGGTGTATAGCGCACTGCATTGGTTGCGAGATTCGCGAACGCGCTCGCGATTTCGCGCTCGGCGCCGAGAAGGTCTTGTTCTCCGGCAAGTTCCAGCGAGATCCGGTGCTTGCCCCCGGACAGCACCTCCGCCTCGGTGCGCACCCGCTGGAGCAGCGGGCGCAGGGCAATGCGCTCCGCATCCGGCGGCGGCGGCGCGTGCTCCAGCGCGGAAAGGGTCAGCAGGTCGTCGATCAACCGCTTCATGCGCTCGGCCTGCGGCGCCATCAGGCCGACGTAATCGCGCACCCGCGAGGCGTCAAGCTTCAGGTCCTGGATGGTCTCGACGAAGCCCGCGAGCACCGTGAGCGGCGTGCGCAGTTCGTGCGAGACGTTGGCGACGAAGTCGCGCCGCATCGCTTCGACCTGAGCCGCACCGGTGACGTCCTGCGACAGCAGCAGGTGCTCCTCGTCGCCGAAGGAAACAATCTGCAGCGACAGCGTGCGCCGGCCGCCCGGGGAGCCGAGCCGCACCGGTTCGGAGAAGTCCGCTGCGCGCAGGTAGTCGACGAACTCGGGCGCGCGCACGACGTTGACGATGGGCTGGCTCCGGTCCCGCTCCGGATCGAGGCCCAGGTGTTCGCGCGCGGCATCGTTGCACCAGTCCAGGCGGTAATCCGCATCCAGCACCGCAACCCCGTAGGGCAGCGCCTGCGCGCCCCGCCGCGAACGCACCATGAGCTGCGCGAGTTCGCGCCGGCGCTTGAGCGTCGCGCGCCGGTGACGGTGCAGCAGGTTGAAGACTTCTCCCCAGGCGCCTTCGGCTTCGGGCGGGTCGCTCAGCCGCGATTGCGACGCCCAGCGCCTGAGCTTGCCCAACTGGCGCAGCTGGCGCAAGAGCGCGATGACAAGGCCCGCCGCGAGCAGCGCGAGGCTGATGTCGAGCCAGCTCACGGGCTTGCGGACGCCGCCGTCAGGCGCGGCTCATGGCCGCGGATTCGGCGCGCAGCACATAGCCGCTGCCGCGCACGGTCTCGATCAGCGCATCATGGCCGCTGGGCTCGAGCCCCTGGCGCAGCCTGCGGATGTGCACGTCCACCGTCCGCTCCTCGATGAACACATGGTCGCCCCAGACCTCGTCGAGCAGCTGGGTGCGCGAGTACACCCGGTTCGGATGCGTCATCAGGTAATGCAGCAGGCGGAACTCGGTCGGCCCGAAGGAAAGCGCTTGGCCGTTGCCGGTGACGCGGTGCGCCGCCGGATCGAGCCTGAGCCCGGCGATCTCGACCGGCGCGTCGCCATGCTGGGGTTTCTTCCTGCGCAGCACGGCGCGGATGCGCGCCACCAACTCCTTGGTCGAGAACGGCTTGGTGATATAGTCGTCGGCCCCCGCCTCCAGGCCGGCGATCTTGTCGGGCTCGTCGGCGCGCGCGGTGAGGAAAATGAGCGGCATTTCCCGGGTGCGCGCATCGCCGCGCAGCCGGCGCGCCAGCGCGAGGCCCGATTGCCCGGGCAGCATCCAGTCGAGCAGCACCAGGTCGGGCAGGATATCGCCCAGCAGGCGGCCCGCTTCCTCCGCGTTCTTCGCGCGCAGCGTTTCGAAGCCGGCGTGCTCGAGATTGACGCCGATCAGTTCGAGGATTGCCGGCTCGTCCTCGACGATCAACACGGTCGCAGGCATGCGGCGATGCTACTCCTTGGACAGTTCGCGTTCGATATCGGCGAACGAGGTGTGGCGCACGTCGGTCCCCTTGACGATGTAGATCACCTGCTCGGCGACGTTCTTGGCATGGTCGCCGATGCGCTCGACCGCCTTGGCCACCCAGATGATCTCCAGACCCGGCGAGATGGTGCGCGGATCTTCCATCATGTAGGTGATGAGCTGGCGCAGCACCGAGCGGAACTCGTCGTCGATTGCGGAGTCCTCCTTCAGCACCTCCGTCGCGCTCGCGACGTCCAGTCGAGCAAACGCATCGAGCGCCTGGCGCAGCATCTTCACCGCGATCTGCGCCGCTTGCCGGACCGACGGAAAGCGCATCGTATGGTGGTCGCCGTGCTCGTGAATGCGCTTGGCCATGCGCGCGATCTTCTCGGCCTCGTCGCCGATGCGCTCAAGATCCGTCACGATCTTGCTGATCGCCATGATCAGGCGCAGGTCGCTCGCCGCCGGCTGGCGCTTGACCACAATGTAATTGCACGCGCCGTCGATCGCCACCTCGTAGCCGTTGACCCGTTCATCGTTGGTGATCACCTGCTCGATCAGCGCCGCATCGCCCGAGGCGTAGGCCTGGATCGCCGCAAGAATCTGCGCCTCGACCAGCCCGCCCATCTGCAGCACGCGGGTACGCGTTGTATCCAGATCGGCTTCGAACTGTTTGGAAATATGCTCAGTGACGCCCATGGTCATCCTTTTAGCCGAACCTGCCGGTAATGTAGTCTTCCGTCTGCTTGTTCTTCGGCTTGATGAACAGCTCGTCGGTACGGCCGAACTCGATCAGCTTGCCCAGGTACATGTAGGCGGTGTAGTCGGACACGCGCGCCGCCTGCTGCATGTTGTGGGTCACGATGAGGATGGTGACCGTCTTTTTCAGGTCCGCGATCAGTTCCTCGATGCTCGCGGTGGCGATCGGGTCGAGCGACGAGGTGGGCTCGTCGAACAGCAGGATTTCAGGATCGGTCGCGAGCGCCCGGGCGATGCACAGGCGCTGCTGCTGGCCGCCGGACAGGTTGAACGCGAGCTCGCGCAGCCGGTCCTTGACCTCGTCCCAGAGCGCGGCGCCGCGCAGCGCGGCTTCGACCTTGTCCGCGATCGCCCTGCCCGAGCGCTCGCCGCGCACGCGCAGGCCGTAGGCGACATTCTCGAAGATGGACTTCGGGAACGGATTCGGCTTCTGGAACACCATCGAGAGCCGCATCCGGACCTCGATCGGGTCCACGCCGGGCGCCAGCAGGTTGGTATCGTCCGGGTACAGCCGGATCTCGCCCTCGTAGCGGTTGCCCGGATACAGGTCGTGCATCCGGTTGAAGCAGCGGAGAAAGGTCGACTTGCCGCAGCCGGAGGGGCCGATGAGCGCGGTCACCCGGTTCTCGTGCACCACGAGATCGAGTTCGCTCAGGGCGCGAAAGGCGCCGTAGTAGAAGCTGAGTTTCCTTGCCTCGGCCTTGGGCACGGCGGTGGCAGAGGACTGCCCCGCACGGCCCTCAACCGCGGCGGCGATCGCGACGGCAGCCATGGGTCACCATTTGATGTTCTTGCGAAGTCGGTAGCGAAGCCAGATCGCGAGCCCGTTCATAGCCAGCGTCATGAGTACCAGCACAAAGCCCGCGGCGGCCGCGTTCTGCAGAAAGGCCGCCTCCGGACGCGAAGTCCAGTTGAACATCTGGATGGGCATCACCGTGAAAGGCGACGTCAGCCAGTCGAAGGAAATGAACGGCGGCTCCGCCTTGATCGGCGAGGGCGGCAGAAACGCGATGAAGGTCAACGCCCCGATGGTGATGATGGGCGCGGTCTCGCCGATCGCGCGCGCCATGCCAATGATGATCCCGGTGAGGATTCCGGCGGAAGAGTACGGAACGATATGGTCCTTGCAGACCTGCCACTGCGTGGCGCCGAGCGCATACGCTCCCTCGCGGATTCCGACGGGGATCGAGCGGATCGCCTCGCGGGTGGCGACGATCACCACCGGCAGTATCAGCAGCGCGAGCGTGAGACCCGCCGAGAGGATCGATTGGCCGAAGCCGAACTGGTAGACAAACAGGCCGAGCGCCAGCAGGCCGTAGACGATCGAGGGCACCCCGGCAAGATTGGTGATGTTGATCTCGATCACATCGGTGACCCAGTTCTTGGGCGCGTACTCCTCGAGGTAGAGCCCGGCGCCTACGCCCAGCGGGACCGCGACGAAGGCCGTCACCAGCATCACCAGGCAGGAACCCACCCACGCCGAGAGTATGCCGGCCCGTGCCGCGTGCCGCGACGGAAAATTGGTGAAGAAGTCCCAGTTGAGACGCGGCACGCCGTCGATCGCCATATCGATGAACAGCGCCGTGAACGTGAGCATGCCGACCATCAGCGCAAGCACGCCGCAGCAGGCGAAAATCAGGTCCCAGCGCTTGTGGCTGGCGATCAGGCGGCGAATCGATTCCAGGTCGCGGGCGTATGCCATCAGTAGGTCTCGCGGAATTTCTTGCGCAGTACGTGGCCCGCGATGTTGCACGCGAGCGTGAACAGCATCAGCGTCAGGCCCGCGGCGAAAATGGTCTGGTAGCCCACCGAACCGTGCGGCAGGTCGCCCAGCGCCACCTGCACGATGTAGGAGGTAATGGTGGCGGCGGGCTCGAGCGGATTGAAGGTCAGGTTGGGCTGCATGCCCGCCGCGACCGCGAGGATCATCGTTTCGCCCACCGCGCGCGAGATCCCCAGGATGTAGGCCGAGGCGATCCCTGAAAACGCCGCCGGCACCACCACGTTGACGGCGGTCTGGAACCGCGTGGCGCCCATCGCATAGGAACCCTCCCGCAGGTTCATGGGCACAGCGCGCATCGCGTCTTCGGAGATCGAGCTCACGTACGGAATGATCATGATGCCCATCACGATTCCGGCGGACAGCAGGTTGAAACCGGGCAACTCAGGATAGAACCATTGCAGTATCGGCGTCACGAACAGCAGCGCGAAGAAGCCGTAGACAATGGTCGGCACGCCGCCCAGCAATTCGAGAAAGGGCTTGGCGATTTCGCGCAGCTTGAACGGCGCGAACTCCGAAAGGTAGATCGCGATGATGGTGCCGAGAGGAATCGCGATTGCCAGCGCAACAAACGAACTGGTCAGCGTTCCCGAGAGCAGCACCATGATGCCGAAGTGCTGGTCATCGAACAGTGGCGTCCATTGCGTGTCGGTAAGGAAGTCGACGATGGACACCTGCTGAAAGAATACAACCGACTCCTTCACCAGGATGTAGACGATGCCGACGGTGGTGAACACCGACACCAGCGCCGCCAGGAACAGCATCAACTCGATCGCGCGTTCCTTGAGGACGCGCGCACGGCGCTGCGCAAGTCGCGAACTCGTGACCGGGGTGGGCATCGTCGAGGAAGCGCCGGGGGCGATAGCCGACATGGGTGGGGAGGTCCGGATTATGAACGAAAAACCGCCCGCGGCTGCCCGCGAG
>JBBPIU010000162.1:0-5649 GCA_038040245.1 Pseudomonadota bacterium
CGGTCTGGTTTTCACAACCCGCCCGACGGCTGCGACGATTCCGGTAAACATGGAACTTCGAGGTTACCGGACAATCCAACCCGGCGGAAACGAGGAGGAAATGGCACTGCCAGAGCGCAAGGTGGATCTGATTGGCGTCGCGAGCGGGCTCGGCGGCGCTGACGCGGCGTGCGCGCAGGCGCCGGCGCGGCTCGCCGCTGCCGGGCTGGAGGAGCAGTTGCGGCGCTTCGGGATCGAGGCCTCCTGGGTTGCGACGCTCGCGCCGAAGCGCCATGGGGGCGGCATGGCCGGCGTGGTGGCGATGCTCTGCAGCGAGCTCGCCGCGCGCGTCGCACAGAGCGTGCGCGCCGGGCGGCTTCCCTGCGTCATCGGCGGCGACCATTCCTGCGCGGTGGGCACCTGGAGCGGCGCTGCCACGGCGCTCAAGCCGCGCGGGCCGCTGGGTCTGATCTGGATCGACGCCCACATGGACAGCCACACGCCAGGCACGAGCCCGAGCGGCCGGCCGCACGGCATGCCGCTCGCGGCGCTGCTCGGCCAGTGCGACCACGCGCTCGCGGGGCTGGAGGACGGCATGCTGCTGCCGCGCCACGTCTGCCTGGTCGGCGTGAGGAGCTATGAGGCGGCCGAAGCCGAGCTCCTCGAGCGGCTCGGCGTGCGCGTCTTCGGCATCGAGGAAGTCGTGCGGCGCGGCCTCGCGGGGACAATGGTTGACGCGACGGCGATCGCAAACGAGGGCACCGCGGGATACGGGGTGACGCTGGACCTCGATGCGCTCGATCCGCGCGAGGTGCCCGCGGTCGCCACGCCGGCTTCGTTCGGCATTCGCGGCGACGAGTTGGTGCGGGAATTCGAGCGCATCGGGCGCGACCCGAAGCTGGTCGCCTTCGAGCTCGCGGAATACTGCCCGCGCCTGGACCATGACGGCCGCAGCGAGCGGCTCATCGGACGCCTGCTGTGCGCCGCGCTAAGCGGCGCGAGCAAGGATTCTCAGGTCCTCGCCGATGCGTTCCACTGACGCGATCTTGATTTTTATTCTTTTATCAAGAGAAGAAATTCCGGAAAGCGCGAGCATGCCTTGCGCGTCGTCGCCGAGGAAGCTCGGGTTGAGGTAGATCAGGAATTCGTCCACGCAGCCTTCGCGCACCAGGGACCCGTTCAGCCGGAAACCGGCCTCGACGTGCAGCTCGTTCACGCCACGCCGCGCGAGTTCTTCGAGCATTTTCGGCAAATCGACTTTTCCCTGTTGATTGGGTAGCTGGAGAATTTCCGCTTTCACGTTTCGTTTCTTTTCAACTCCACAGAAAATCAGAACACCACCCCCTTCGAAAATCCTTGCGCTGTCCGCAATCTCCAGCCGGCTATCCACCACCACCCGAAGCGGCTGGCGCGGCGTTGCCACGTCGCGCACCGTGAGGCTCGGATCGTCGGCCTTCACGGTACCGATGCCGGTCAGGATGGCGCAGGCGCGGGCGCGCCAGCGGTGAGCGTCCTTGCGCGCCTCGGCGCCGGTGATCCACTGGCTGCGGCCTGCATTTGCACCGCTGCCCTCCCCGAGCGCGGTGCGGCCATCGAGCGTCGCGGCGATTTTCATGCGCACCCAGGGCCGGTTGCGCGTCATGCGCGAGACGAAGCCGATGTTGAGTTCCTTTGCTTCGGCTTCCATCAGCCCGTGCTCGAACAGGATGCCGGCCGCGGCGAGCGCCTCGCCACCGCGCGCGGCTTTCGGATTCGGATCGCGCATCGCGGCCACCACGCGCCGGACCTTGCTCTTCACGATCAGGTCCACGCAGGGCGGCGTGCGGCCGTGGTGGCTGCAGGGTTCGAGGTTCACGTAAAGGGTCATGCCCGCCGCGCGGTCGCCAGCCTGTCCGATGGCGACAACCTCGGCATGCGGGCCGCCGGCTTTTTCGTGCCAACCCTCGCCAACGACGGTTTCACCCCGCGCGAGGACGCAGCCGACGCGCGGATTGGGTGTGGCGGTGTACAGGCCCTTTGCGCCGAGCGCGAGCGTCCGCGCCATCATGGCGTGGTCGAAGGCGGAAAATGGGGTCAGAACAACATTTCCTTCAGCAGGCTTCACGAACTGCCAGGGAATCCCGGAAATGTTGTTCCGACCCCATTTTCACTTCCGCCTTCGTCGCGGCGACTTCACTTCCTGCACCGCTTCGCGGAATTCGTCCGGCGACTCGAAGCTGCGGTACACCGAGGCGAAGCGGATGTAGGCGATCTTGTCGAGCTTGGCGAGCTCGCGCATCACCAGGTCGCCGACGCGGCTGGTGAGGATTTCGCGCTCGCCCAGCGAACGCAACTTTTCCTCGATCCGGTCCACCGCGGCGTCGATCTCCTCGGTCGCCACCGGGCGCTTGCGCAGCGCCAGCATCATGCTGCCCACCAGCTTGTCGCGGTCGAAGTCGGCGCGGCTGCCGCCCTTCTTTACCAGGCGCGGCATTCTGAGCTCGACCCGTTCGTAGGTCGTGAACCGCTTGTCGCATTTCGGGCATTTGCGCCGCCGCCGGATGACGTTGGTGCCCTCGTTCGAGCGCGTGTCGACCACCTGCGTGTCGTTGTTGGAGCAGAAGGGGCAGCGCATGGGCTAGGGTTGGACCATGAAGGTATAGACCATGAAGGTATAGACCAAGCGGCCGTCAGACATAGACCGGAAACTTCGCGCACATCGCCTTGATCTCCCGCGTCACGCGCTCGCGCGTCAGGTCGCCGTTCGGATCGTCGAGCACGTCGGCGATCAGTTGCGAAAGCTTCTCCGCCTCCGCCTGGCCGAAGCCGCGCGTGGTCATCGCCGGTGAGCCGATCCGCACGCCCGAGGTGACCATGGGCTTCTGCGGATCGTTCGGGATGGCATTCTTGTTCACCGTCATGTGCGCGCGGCCGAGCGCATCCTCCGCGTCCTTGCCGGTGATGTTCTTGGCCCGCAGGTCGACGAGGAACATGTGGCAGTCGGTGCCTCCGGAAACGATGCGCAGGCCGCGCTTCGCGAGCACCGCCGCCATGACGCGCGCGTTCTCCACCACGCGCGACTGATACTGCTTGAATTCCGGCTTGAGCGCCTCGCCCAGCGCCACCGCCTTGGCGGCGATCACGTGCATCAGGGGGCCGCCCTGCAGTCCCGGAAAAATCGCCGAATTGACGGCCTTCTCCTGCTCGGCCTTGCCGACGATCAGCCCGCCGCGCGGGCCGCGCAGGGTCTTGTGGGTGGTGGTGGTGACGAAATCAGCGACGCCCACCGGCGAAGGATAGAGGCCGGTCGCCACCAGCCCGGCGTAATGCGCCATGTCGGACATCAGCAGCGCCCCGGCCTTGTCGGCGATGGCGCGAAAACGCTGCCAGTCGATGACGCGCGAGTACGCCGATGCGCCGGTGACGATCATGCGCGGCTTGTGCTCCAGCGCAAGGCGCTCGGCCTGGCCATAGTCGATCTGCTCGCTCGCATCCAGGCCGTAGGAGACGACCTTGTAGAGCTTGCCCGACAGGTTCACCGGCGAGCCGTGCGTCAGGTGCCCGCCATGCGCGAGCGACATGCCGAGGATCGTGTCGCCGGGCTTGAGCACCGCGGTGTACACGGCCTGGTTGGCCTGCGAGCCCGAGTGCGGCTGGACGTTGGCCCAGGGCGCGCCGAAAAGCCTCTTCGCCCGGTCGATCGCGATTCTCTCGGCGATGTCCACGTATTCGCAGCCGCCGTAATAGCGCTTGCCGGGATAGCCCTCGGCGTACTTGTTGGTCAGCAGCGAGCCCTGTGCCGCCATCACCGCGGGACTGGCGTAGTTCTCCGAGGCGATCAGCTCGACGTGGTCTTCCTGGCGCCGCGCCTCCTGACGGATGACGTTGCAGATTTCAGGGTCGGACTGCTCGAGCGTCTGGGTGGCGAACATGAACCGATTTTACCAGCGCCCCGCTTAGGCGATTTCCGGCTGCAGGGTAAAGCGCACCGAGTGGTCGCCGTGCGTCGAGGCACTCTTGCCCAGGCCGATCCAGCCGCGCCCCCCCAGCACCGCCTCCTCCCGACGCAGGCGGATCTCGGCAGACTGCGCGCCGGAATGCTCGTCCACCAGCAGGAAAGTGCCGTTGGTGGACAGGTCGGTCAGCACGAAATGCCCGTCGCGCGCCTGCACGCGGGCGTGGAGCCTGGAGGCAAACAGGCTCACCATCACGATATCGTTGCTGTCGTCGCGCCCCATCTGCAGCGTCGGCCGGGTGCGGTTGACCACGAAAATATTGGCCCGGTAAATCAGCTTCAGCGCCATCTGCGTGTCGTGCGCGAGGTGCGCGCGCGTGAGGTTGGTTTCGGTGACCGCCGGGTCGTAGCGCCAGATGACGTCGCTCACCGGGACCTCCTCGGCTTTGCCCTTGATGCGGGTCGGGAAAAGCTCCCGGCAGCGGGTGCGCAGGCCGGGCGAAAGCGCCTCGACGGTCTGCCCCGAGGTCAGGATCTGCTCGGGGTTCGCGAGCGTCACCAGGCGCGCGCAAACGTTCATGGTGTCGCCGAAAACATCGCCCTTCGACAAAATCACCGAACCGTAGGTGAAGCCGATCTTGATCTGCAGCCGGTTGTGGGCGCGCTGCGCGAGAGAGGTCACCGAGGACTGCATTTCGCAGGCGGCGCTAAAGCCGTCGTCCGGATCCTCGAACACGCACAGCATGCCGTCGCCCAGCGTCTTGATGACAGTGCCGGAATATTTCGCGACGATCTTGTCGAGGTGGCTGAACAGGCCGTTGATCACGGCCAGCGCTACGGAGTCGCCGAGCGACTCGTAGATTTTCGTGCTGTCCGTGACATCCACGAAAAGCACAGCCCGTTGCGCGGTTTCCATACGGCAGATGGCACTATACGACGATCGGCGGAGCGAGGTCACCTGGCGTGTCTATGTCCCGGAGCACGCCCGGGTCGCCGACGGGGATCTTCACCAGACTTTTCTCGTTGTTGGAAATAATTTTTCTTGCCCCCTCGTCGCCCTTGAGCGCTTCAAGTTCATTCCTGAACTTCGAAGACAGGCCCACGGGATGTCCGCGGCGGGCCCGGAAGTAAGGCGCAACCAATGGCACGCCCGCGGCAAGCGCATCGCGCAAGGCGGCGATGGTGCTCGAGCGGATGAACGGCATGTCGGCCAGCGCGACCAGGTATCCCTCCGCATCGCCCGCGGCGCGCACCGCGCAGGCGAGGCTGGCTCCCATCCCCTGAACTGCTTCTTCGCAAACCAGGACCTCGCAGCTTTCCCTTCGGAACAGATCTGAGAGTTCTTTAGCTTCAGGACGGACAACGACAAAAACTTTTTCCTCAAAAACAGCCTTTAGATGGCGCGCCGCCTGGATGGCGATCGCTACGCCGTGCGGCAGGGGGTGGAGCAGCTTGTCGGAACCGAAGCGGCTGGCGGAACCCGCGGCCAGCAGGATTGCGACGACGTTCAAGCTTTGTGGCTGGATGTCGCGGGCGTCACTTCGCAAGCCGACGGATCAAAGCGAGCCGCCGGCTTCGCCGCCCAACTCGGCTCGCTCACACCATGGCGCACCGCGGTCATCTCGGCGAGGATCGCGACCGCGATCTCGGGCGGCGTCTTGGAGCCGATGTACAGGCCCACCGGGCCGCGCAGGCGCGCGATCTCGCCCTCCGAGAGGTCGAACTCCTTGAGGCGC
>JBBPIU010000163.1:0-5516 GCA_038040245.1 Pseudomonadota bacterium
GCTTACCACCTACATGGCCGGCCAAAAGCAAATCAAGAAGGTGTACCTGCTCAATCAGGACTACTCCTTCGGCCACGCGGTCAAGAAGGCGGCGCGCGAGATGCTGGCGCGCAAGCGCCCGGATGTCCAGATCGTCGGCGACGACCTGCACCCGCTCGGCAAGGTCACCGATTTCGCGCCCTACGTGGCGAAGATCAAGTCCACCGGCGCCGACAGCGTGATCACCGGCAACTGGGGCAACGACATGTCGCTGCTGGTCAAGGCCGGCCGCGACGCCGGGCTGGACGTGACCTGGTACACCTACTACGCGGGCGGACTTGGTACGCCGACGGCCATGGGCGAGGCAGCCGCGGGCAAGGTGAAGATCATCGCCGAGTACCACTCCAACGTCGCCAACAACAAGGCGGCGAAGTGGGACGCCGATTACCGCAAGCAGGCGCCCAAGGGCAACCCCGACTTCTACTTCCTGCGCGGCAAGATCATGTGGGACATGTTCGCCAAGGCGATCAACCAGGCAAAGTCGGCCGACGCCAAGGCCGTGGCGCTGGCGCTGGAAGGCATGAAGCACGACGGCGAACTGGGCGAAGTGGAAATGCGCAAAAGCGACCACCAGCTGCTCCAGCCGCTGTACGTCATGACGCTGGTCAAGTCGACGGCCAAGGGCGGGCCGAAAGAGGCGAAGATCGACCTGGAGGGCAGCGGCCTCGCGCCGGTGACCGAGGCGCGCCTCGAGGCCTATACCTCGGCGCAGCCGACCTCGTGCCTGATGAAGCGACCGTAGCGCAGCCGGCACGAAAAACGGGGAGCCCGAGGGTTCCCCGTTTTTGTTTCTGACATGGAGTTCTTTCTCGTCCAGACCCTGAACGGCATCAGCTATGGGCTGCTGCTGTTCATGCTGTCCTCGGGGCTCACGCTCGTGTTCTCGCTGATGGGCGTGCTCAACTTCGCCCACGCCAGCTTCTACATGCTCGGCGCCTATCTCGCCTATCAGGTGAGCGTAAAGCTCGGTTTCTGGCCGGCGCTCGTGTTCGCGCCCCTGCTGGTCGGTGCGATCGGCATGCTGGTCGAGCGCTGGGGCCTGCGCCAGGTGCACAAGCACGGCCACGTCGCGGAGCTGCTGTTCACTTTCGGCCTGGCCTACCTGATCGAGGAGGCCGTGCACCTGATCTGGGGCCGCTCGGCGGTCGAGTACCGCGTGCCGGCCGAGCTGGACGGCCCGCTGTTCCAGATCATGGGCTCGCAGTACCCGATCTACCGCGGCTTCATGATGCTGGTATCGGTGGCGATGCTGGTGTCGATCTGGCTCGCGCTGACGCGCACGCGCATCGGCCTCGTGATCCAGGCCGCCCTCAGCCATCCGCAGACGGTGGAGGCGCTCGGCCACAATGTGCCGCGCGTCTTCATGCTGGTTTTCGGCGGCGGCGCGGCGCTCGCCGGGCTCGCGGGCGTGATCGGCGGCAACGCGTTCGTCACCGAACCGGGCATGGCCGCCGCGGTGGGGCCGATCATCTTCGTCATCGTAGTGGTGGGCGGCATGGGTTCGCTCGCCGGCGCCTTCATCGCGTCGCTGCTGATCGGCTGCATGCAGACCTTCGCGGTGTCGCTCGACTGGTCGCTCGGGGGCATCAAGATTTCGCAGGTGGCGCCGGTGCTGCCGTACCTGCTGATGGTGCTGCTGCTGATTTTCCGGCCCAAGGGCCTCATGGGAACGCGGGAAGGATGAAATACGAGCCGCTCAACCTGGGGCGCTGGCTCATTTGGAGCGCGGCGGCGCTGCTGTTCGTCGCCGCGCCGCACCTGTTCCCCGGGGGTTTCGCGCTCACCATGCTGACGCAGATGGGGACGCTGATCCTCTTGGCACTCAGCTACAACATGCTGCTCGGCCAGGGTGGCATGCTGTCGTTCGGCCACGCGGTGTATTCGGGTCTGGGCGCCTATGTAACCGTGCACGTGCTCAACCTGATCGGCAAAGGGTCGTTCTACGTGCCGGTGCCGCTGCTGCCGCTAGTCGGCGGCGCGGCGGGCCTCGCCTTCGGCGTGCTGTTCGGCTACGTCACCACCAAGCGCGCCGGCACCACCTTCGCGCTCATTTCGCTGGGCATCGGCGAAATGGTGTTCGCCTGCGTGCTGATGTTTCCGGGGTTCTTCGGCGGCGAGGCCGGCATCTCGACCAACCGCGTGGTCGGCAAGCCCTTCCTCGGCCTTAGCTTCGGTCCGGCGATCCAGGTTTACTACCTGGTCGCGGTCTGGTGTTTCCTCGGCATGGCGGCGATGTTCGCGCTGACCCAGACGCCGCTCGGGCGCATGGCCAACGCGGTGCGGGACAACCCCGAGCGGGCGGAATTCGTCGGCTACAACACGCGCCACGTGCGCTTCCTTCAGCTGGTGCTGTCCTCGTTCTTCGCCGGCGTGTCCGGCGCGCTGTCGTGCATCAACTTCGAGATCGTGTCGGCCGAGAACGTCTCGGCGATCCGCTCCGGCGGCGTGCTGCTCGCCACCTTCATCGGCGGCGTGCCGTTCTTCTTCGGCCCGGTCATCGGCGCCATCGTGTTCATATTCTTCGTCGTCGCGCTGTCGGGCTTCACCAAGGCGTGGCTGCTGTACCTCGGCCTGTTCTTCGTGCTGATGGTGGTGTACGCGCCGGGCGGCATCGCTTCGCTGATCCTGATGCAGTTCCCGGTGATCCGCGCCGGACGCTGGCGCGAGCTCGCCCTGCCCTATGCGCTCGCCGCGCTCGCTGCACTGCTCGCGCTCGCCGGCGTGATCGGGCTGGTGGAAATGGTGTACCGGCTCTCGGAACAGGGGGCGAGCACGGTACTCACAGTGCTCGGCGTCTCCTTCGACGCGAGGAGCGCGCCGCCCTGGTTCGCGTTCGCCGTCGTGCTCGCCGCTGGCCTCGCGGCGCTTCGCGTCGCCGCGCGCCGGGTCGACGAGCGATGGGGCGCGATCCAGCTCGAGCTGCAGGCGAAGGCGGCATAGTGAAGAACGCCATCGCCCTGCGCGAGGTGCACAAGAGCTTCGGCACCACCAAGATCATCGGCGGCGTGTCGCTGGAGATCCGCGAAGGCGAGCGCCACGCCATCATCGGCCCCAACGGCGCCGGCAAGAGCACGCTGTTCAACCTGATCTCCGGCCGCTACGAGGTGTCCGCCGGGCGCATCCTGCTGCACGACGCCGACATCACCAACCTGCGGCCCTTCGAGATCAACCGCAAGGGCCTGTCGCGCAGCTTCCAGGTCACCAACATCTTCCACAACATGTCGGTGTACGAAAACGTGCGCTGCGGCGTGCTCTGGTCGGCAGGCTACCGCTACTCCTTCTGGCACCGCGTCGGCGGCCTGCGGGACGTGCGGCGGCGCGCGGAGGAAGTCATGGAGCGCATCGGCCTTGCGCGGCGCCGCAATGCGCTTGCCGGCACGCTTACCTACGCGGAGCAGCGCGCGCTGGAGATCGGCGTCACCATCGCGGGCGGCGCGAGCGTGGTGCTGCTGGACGAGCCCACCTCCGGCATGAGCCGCACCGAGACGGCGCAGGTCGTGGAACTGATCCGCTCCGTGACCGAGGGCAGGACGCTGGTGATGGTGGAGCACGACATGGGCGTGGTGTTCGGCCTCGCCGACCGCATCTCGGTGCTGGTCTACGGCGAAGTGCTCGCCACCGGCACGCCCGAGGAGATCCGCGCCAACCCGGCGGTGCAGGAGGCCTACCTCGGCCCCCTGCACAAGAAAGCGCCCCATGCTTGAAGTCAGGGACCTCCATGCCTACTACGGCAAGAGCCACATCCTGCACGGCGTGCACCTGCGCATCGGCAAGGGCGAGATCGTTTCGCTGCTCGGCCGCAACGGCGTCGGCCGCTCGACCACCATCCGCTCGATCATGGGCCTGGTGGACTGCTCCGGATCGGTCCGCTTCAAGAACCAGGAAATGATCGGCCTGAAGGCCTACGAAATCGCGCACAAGGGCCTGGGTTACGTGCCCGAGAACCGCGACATCTTCCCCACCCTCACGGTGCGCCAGAACCTGCTCCTGGGTCAAAAGAAGACCGGCTCGACAGGCCGCTGGAGCATGGACGACATGTACCAGCTGTTCCCTCGGCTCAAGGATCGCGCCGAAACGCAGGCGGGTTTCCTCTCCGGCGGCGAGCAGCAGATGCTCACCCTTTGCCGCACCCTGATGGGCGATCCCGAGCTGGTAATGATCGACGAGCCGACCGAGGGCCTGGCGCCCAAGATCGTCGAGCAGGTCGCCGGGCTGTTCGAGGAGATCAGGAAGCGCGGCGTCTCGATCCTGCTGGTGGAGCAGAAACTGGCGATTGCGCTCGACATTTCGGAGCGCCTCTACGTCATGGGCCACGGCCAGATCGTGTTCGAAGGCGCGCCGCGCGACGTGCGCGAGAACGCGGCGATGCGCAAGGAATGGCTTGAGGTCTAGAAAAAGGGCCTTTTTCTATGGCATCTGGATCTTGCCGCCGCCGCTTGGCATCCCGGGCGGCATGCCGCCCTGGGGCACGACGATCGAGGAGGCCTGCTGGCGGCGCAGTTCCTGCAGTTCCTTCACCGTGCGCTCGATCGCGGCCTTGGCCGCGCCGCCGAACAGGGTCGCCGCATCCTCGAGCGACTTCGCCTCGAGCACGAAATTGATCGGCAGCGTGCCGACCTGGCTCATGACCTGCGTTTCGCCGGTGTAGAGGATCTCGCGCGCGGCATCGCGCGCGCCGGTGCCGTCCACCGGCGTCATGCGGCGGATCGTGCCGACGCGCCGGTCGGTGAAGATCTCCTCGAGCCAGAGGTCCTTCGGGTTCATGTCCGGCTCGATCATGCGTTCGTCCTGGCGGGTCGCCATGCTTGCCTCGGTGTACTTTATGAGTGCGGCAATTGTCGCACGACGCGGACTATTTCAGATTCTTCAGATTCATCGCCACCGTCGAGAGCTGCGTCGTGATGGCAGCGTACTCCTGCTTCTCCTGGATCCACGTCAGGGCGCCGACGACGTTGGCGCCGATCTCCGCGGACGCCATGGTCTCCACGTCGGCGAAGCGCGCGGCGAGATCCGCCAGGCCGGCCGCCCCGGCCATTGCACGCACCTGCACCAACCGTTCCACGATGCCGGAACGGTCAAGGTTCGCCGGCCATCTCAGCGTTTCGTTTTCGTTCATGGACGCACTCCAAAAGAACTTCGTCCCGGCATGCGCAGCGGCGCCGCCAGTTCGGCGAACTCGCACAGGATCTTACGCGTGTCGCGCGGATCGATGATCTCCTCGATGTCGTAGCGCTCGGCACCGCGCATCGGCGAGGCGAACTTGCGTATCCGCTGCTCGATCTCGGCGCGCTTGGCGGCCGGATCCAGTGCCGCCTCGATCTCGGCCTTGTAGGCGGCTTCCAGTCCTCCGGCGATCGGCAGCGAGCCCCACTCGGCCGACGGCCAGGCCATGCGCATGCCGTAGCGCGAGGAGTTCTGGTGCAAGGCGCCGGCGACGCCGAACAGCTTGCGCACGATCACCGAGCACCAGGGCACGG
>JBBPIU010000164.1:0-5504 GCA_038040245.1 Pseudomonadota bacterium
ATCACCGGCTGTGGACCTTCAAGCTGAGGCAGGGGCTCGAGTTCCACGACGGCAAGCCGGTCACCAGCGAGGACGTGACCGCGTCGCTCGCCCGCTGGGGCAAGCGCGACGCGATGGGGGTGGCCCTGTTCACCTTCGTCGACCGCATGGATACGCCCACGCCCGACACCTTCCGCATCTTCCTGCGCGAGGCCTGCGGCTTCCTGCTCGAGGCGCTCGGCAAGCCGTCCTCCAACGTGCCCTTCATCATGCCCAAGAGGATCGCCGAGACCGATGCCTTCAAGCAAATCGAGGAGCACATCGGCTCGGGGCCCTACGTCTTCAAGCGCGACGAATTCAAGCCGGGCGACAAGGCGGTGTACCTGAGAAACACCAAGTACCTGCCGCGCAACGAGCCGCCCTCGGGCTCGACCGGCGGCAAGCACGTCTATGTCGATCGCGTCGAGTGGAACCTGGCGCTGCGCGACGCGCAGGCGCAGGTGAACGCGCTGGTGAAGGGCGAGGTCGACATCATCGAGCAGCCTTCCTTCCCGCTGATCCCGGGCTTGAAGAAGGATCCGAATATCGTCGTCTACACCTACAGCCCGCCGCTGCAGTTCATGGCGCGCTTCAACCACCTGCACAAGCCGTTCGACAACGCCAAGGTCCGGCAGGCGGCGATGGCCGCGTTCGCGCAGGAGCCGTTCCTGCAGGCGCAGGTCGGGGTCAAGGAGCTCTACAAGACCTGCCCCTCGATGTTCACCTGCGGCACGCCCTACGCCAGCAGCGTCGGCACCGAGATCCAGTCCAAGTCCAGCATGAAGAAGGCGCAGGAGCTGCTCAAGGCCTCGGGCTACGACGGCACGCCGGTGGTGCTGATGAAGCCGACCGACCTGGCGGCGATCGACAAGCTGCCCGACGTCGCCGCGCAGCTGATGCGCCAGGCGGGCTTCAAGGTGGACCTGCAGGCGATGGACTGGCAGACCCTGGTCGGCCGGCGCGCGAAGAAGGACCCGCCCGACAAGGGCGGCTGGAACATGTTCCTCACCGCCTGGCAGGGGCCCGACATCTGGAATCCGATCGCCAACGCGGCGCTCGACACGCGCGGCGAGGCCTCCGGCTGGTTCGGCTGGGGCAAGGACGACAAGATCCAGGAGCTGCGCGGCAAATTCATGCGCGAGACCGACGAGACGAAGAAAAAGAAGCTCGCCGAGGAAATCCAGGCGCGCGCCTTCGAAGTCGCGACGCATGCGCCGCTGGGCGAATTCGACGCCCCGCTCGCCGCGCGCAAGAACATCAGCGGTCTGTTCCGACAGACCGGCAATTTCTACTGGAACCTGAAGAAGAATTGAGCCCGCAAGACGACCGATAGCGGCCCCTCAGCGGGGCCGTTTTTTTTCATGCTGACCTTCATCCTCCGCCGGCTGCTCGCCACCATCCCGGTGCTGCTGATCGTGGCGGTGCTGGTGTTCCTGCTGCTGCGCCTGGCGCCGGGCGACCCGGCGGCGATCCTCGCCGGCGACGCCGCGAGCACCGACCAGATCGCGCGCATCCGCGCCGGCCTGGGCCTCGACCGGCCGATCCTGGTGCAGTTCGGCATCTGGCTCGGCAACATGGCGAGCGGCGACCTGGGCGAGTCGTTCTACTACAAGATGAAAGTCGCGACGCTGATCGGCCAGCGCCTCGAGCCCACGCTGGCGCTCGCCTCGCTCACCATCCTGATCGCGGTCGCGGTCGCCGTGCCGCTCGGCATCGTCGCCGCCTGGCGCTTCGGCGGTTGGTTCGACCGCGCGCTGATGGGTTTCTCCGTGCTCGGCTTCTCGGTGCCGGTGTTCGTGCTCGCCTACATCCTGATCTACATCGTCTCGCTCAAGTTCGGGCTGCTGCCGGTGCAGGGCTACCAGCGCATCGCCGACGGATTCTGGCCGTTTCTCTGGCACCTGATCTTGCCCTCGATCACCTTGTCGGTGATCTACATCGCGCTCATCGCCAGGGTGACGCGCGCCTCGGTGCTGGAAGCGCTCGGCGAGGATTACATCCGCACCGCGCGCGCCAAGGGGCTGCCCGAAATCCGGGTGCTGGTGCACCACGCGCTGGCAAACGCGGCGGTTCCCATAATCACCGTCATCGGCATCGGCATCGCGCTGTTGATCGGCGGAGTGGTGGTGACCGAATCGGTGTACGCGATCCCGGGCCTGGGGCGGCTCACCGTGGACGCGGTGCTGGCGCGCGATTTCCCGACCATCCAGGGCGTGATCCTGTTTTTCTCCTTCGGCTACGTGCTGCTCAACCTGCTGATCGATCTTTCGTACGTGTTCCTCGACCCGCGCATCCGCTACTAGACATGATCCTGAACAACTGGTCGGTACGCATCGGCGGCAGCGCCCTCGCCGTGCTGGTCGTGATCGCGCTCGCCGCGCCCTGGCTGGGGACCGTGGATCCGTCGCTGTTCGACGCCGGCAGCCGCGACCTGCTGCCGGGCAAAGCCGGCGAGATCACGACGCTCGACGGCGAGACGCTGCGGCACACCTTTCTGATGGGTTCGGACTCGCTGGGCCGCGACATCTACAGCCGCGTGCTCTACGGCACGCGCGTCTCGCTGCTGGTCGGGATCCTGTGCGCGCTGGTCGCGCTTTCGGCCGGTATCACCTGCGGGCTTGTGAGCGGCTACATCCGCTGGCTCGATGGCGTGCTGATGCGCTTCATGGACGGCATCATGGCGATCCCGGCGATCCTGGTCGCGATCTCCCTGGTGGCGATCTGGCGCGGCAGCCTGACGACGGTGATCGTCGCCATCGCGATCCCCGAGATCCCGCGCGTCACGCGCCTGGTGCGCTCGCTGGTGCTCACCATCCGCGAGGAGCCCTACGTCGAGGCCGCGATCGCGCTGGGCACCCCCACCTGGAAAATCATGTTCGGCCACATCCTGCCCAACTGCGTCGCGCCGCTGGTGGTCCAAGGGACCTACATCTGCGCCTTCTCGATCCTGGTCGAGGCGATCCTGTCGTTCCTCGGCGTCGGCCTGCCGCCCGACATCCCGACCTGGGGCAACGTCATGGCCGAGGGGCGGGCGCAGTTCAACGACTACCCGCACAACATCTTCTTCCCGGGCGTGTTCCTCGCCGCGACAGTGCTCGCGGTCAACATCCTGGGCGACGGCATGCGCGACACGCTCGACCCGAAGATGGCGAAGCGCGTATGAGCGTTCTCGAATTGAATGGATTGACCATCGTTCTGCCCCCGGGAGGAGAGCGACCCGAGGCGGTATCCCGCGTGTCCCTGACGGTCGAGCCGGGCGAAATCGTCTGCCTGGTCGGCGAGTCGGGCTCGGGCAAGTCGGTGATCGGGCAGGCCGTGATGGGACTGCTGCCGAAGACGCTGCCGGTACTCTCGGGCTCGATCCGGCTCGAAGATGAGGAGCTGGCCGGCGCCACTGAAGCGCGCTTGCGCCAACTGCGCACCACGCGCATGTCGATGATCTTCCAGGAGCCGATGACGGCCCTCAACCCGGTCATGACCTGCGGCGACCAGATCGAGGAGGTCTTGCGCTTTCACTCCGGAATGCCTTCAGTCGAAAGAAAAAAGAAAATTCTGGCAATGATCGGCGAGGTCGCGTTGCCGGATCCGGAACGCATTCTTGCCTCCTACCCGCACCAGCTCTCGGGTGGGCAGCGGCAGCGCATCATGATCGCGATGGCGCTGGTGCTCGATCCGGCGCTGCTGATCGCGGACGAGCCGACCACGGCGCTGGATGTCACCACCCAGGCGCAGATCCTGCGCCTGATCGCCGAACTCCAGGCGCGCCACGGCACCGGGGTGCTGTTCATCACGCACGACTTCGGGGTGGTGGCGGAGATCGCGCACCGCGTCGCCGTGCTCAGGCTGGGCGAGCTGGTCGAGTTCGGCCCGCGGGACGCGGTCCTGAAGCAACCGCAGCACGACTACACCAAGATGCTGATCCGCTCGGTTCCGACGCTGGTGCCGAAGATGCGGCCCCACGGCCTCGCCGCGCGCCAGGATGCGCCGCTGGTGCTCGAAACGAGCAAGCTCTCCAAGATCTATCTGGACCGCCGCTGGTTCGGGCCCTCGCGCGAGGTACGCGCAGCCGAGGACGTGAGCCTCGAAGTGCGCCGCGGCCAGACGCTGGGCATCGTGGGCGAATCCGGCTCGGGCAAATCCACCGTCGCGCGCTGCATCGTGCGCCTGGTGGATCCGAGTTCGGGCGAAATCCGCATCGGCGGCACGCAGATCGCGACCATGGGCGCGGCCGCCCTGCGGCCGCTGCGGCGCAAGGTGCAGATCGTGTTCCAGGATCCCTACCGCTCGCTCAATCCGCGGCGCACGGTGGGCGAGGCGATCATCGAGGGACCTTTGAACTATGGCCTGCCGCGGCCCGAGGCGCTGGAGCGCGCGCGCAAGCTCCTGGAACTGGTGCGCATGGACGCTTCGGCGCTCGCGCGCTACCCGCACCAGTTTTCCGGCGGCCAGCGCCAGCGCATCTGCATCGCGCGGGCGCTGGCGATGGAGCCCGAGCTGCTGGTCGCCGACGAGGCGGTTTCGGCGCTGGACGTTTCGGTCCAGGCGCAGGTGCTGCAGTTGCTCGAGGAGATCCGCACGCGGCTCAATCTGGCGATGCTGTTCATCACCCACGACCTGCGCGTGGCGGCGCAGATCTGCGACCACGTGGCGGTGATGTCGAAGGGCCGCGTGGTCGAGTACGGGCCGGCCGAGGACGTTTTCCTGCGACCGAAGCACGCCTACACACGCGCGCTGTTCGAAGCCGCGCCGGGCCGGGAGTTTGCTTTTGGCACCACGTAAAATACAGGCCATGGATCGGCTCGACAGATCGAAAATCGCATTCAACATTCACGTCCCGGGGCTCGAAATCCGGGTCGTGGATCGCTGTACGTCCACCAATGCACTCCTCTTGATCGAAAAACCCGATCATGCAGTGCTGCTCGCTGCCGAAGAGCAGACCGCCGGCCGCGCCCGGCGCGGACGCAAGTGGCGCTCGGCGAGCGGCGCGGGCGCCACCTTCTCCATCCTGCGTCGCATGCGCTGCCCGCCGCAGAACCTGGCCGGGCTTTCCCTTGCCGTCGGCGTCGCCGCGGCGCGCGCGCTGCGCGCCCTGGGCGCAGGCGAAGTCGCGCTCAAGTGGCCCAACGACCTCCTCGCCGGTGGTAAAAATGCGGGCGCGAAGCTGGGCGGCATCCTGATCGAAACGCGCGTTCAGGGGCAGGCGGTGGTGGCGGTGGTCGGCATCGGGATCAACTGCCGCCCGGTGGGCGCGCTGGGAGCGCAACTGCGCCGCAGCCTCACCGCGCTCGACGATCTGGTGCAGCCCGCACCCGCGCGCAACGCGGTCATCGCCGCGGTGGCGCGCGAAGTGCTGGCCGCGCTCGAAGCCTTTGAGACGGCGGGGCTGGCGGCTTTTGCGGAGGCCTGGCGCGCGCTGCACGCGCATGAAGGGCGGCGGCTGCGCGTGCGCCTGGCCGACGGGCGCACCGTCAGCGGCATCGCGGCCG
>JBBPIU010000165.1:0-4477 GCA_038040245.1 Pseudomonadota bacterium
GCGCTGGTGTGCTGCAGGAACACGGTGCACAGTCCCTTGCGGATGCCGCTCGCGGCGCGGCGCGCGGCGAAGGACGGGGCGTGGGGAGCGTGGATCAGGGGCGCGCGCGGATCATGGCGATCGGCGCATGTTACGTCCGCCCCAGCTAGCGGGCTTTGAGTTTCCCGGCGAAGAACGCCAGCACCTTCTGCCACGCGTCCTCGCTCGCCTCGGGCCGGTAGCGCTCGGGGCTGTTGAACGACTGGAACGCATGCCCGGCGCCGTCATAGCGGTGGAAGATGTGCTCGACACCTGCTTTCGTCAGCGCGGCGTCGTAGTCGTCGACGTCCTGCGGCGAAGGGTTGGTGTCCTCGTTGCCGAAGAAGCCGATCACCGGGCAGCGGATGGCGGGGGCGAGGTCGATCGCCGGCGGAGTGCCTTTGCCCATGACGAGCTTGACGCGGCCGCCATAGAAGATGGCGCAGGCCTTGTAGCGCTTGTTGGTGCAGGCGCCGAGCCAGGCGACGCGCCCGCCCCAGCAGTGGCCGGCGATGCCGATGCGCTTGGCGTCCACGTTCGCCCGCGCGGCAAGCAGCGCGTAGGTAGCGTCGAGGTCCTGGCGCGTCCAGTCGTCGCGGAACTCGGCGCGCTTGAGTTCGATGTCGGCGCTCTTCGGCCACCAGTGGAAGATGAAGGGCACGGCGACCGCGTAGCCGTTCTGCGCGTAGCGCTCGGCGGTCTTCAGGGTCACGGTGTCGTTCTCGAGGCCGGTGTGGCCGACGGGAATGTGCTGGCAAAGGACCAGCCCGGGATGCGGCCCCTCGCCCGCGGGCGTGAACAGGAACACTTCCATCGGGTTGTTGCGGACGGGGATGGTTTCGATGCGGTAGGTCATTGGCGGTCGGACATCATGGGGGCTCCTTTGCGCCCAATATAATTCACGCGATGGACAAAGTCTCCTGCTGGCTCGAAGCCTTCGCCGGCGCCCTCGCGCGAAACGACATCGACGCCGCGGCGGAGCTGTTCGAGGCGGACTGCTACTGGCGCGACCTGGTCGCGTTCACCTGGAACATCAAGACCTGCGAGGGCCGGGAGGAGATCCGGCGCATGCTCGAGGCCACGCTCGCGGGCGCCAGGCCCTCGCAGTTCAGGATCAGCGGCGAACCCAGGGTCAACGACGGCGTCACCGAGGCCTGGTTCGGGTTCGAGACCGCGGTGGGCCGCGGCATCGGGCAGCTGCGCCTGCGCGGGGGCAGGTGCTGGACGCTGCTCACTACGCTGCGGGAACTGAAAGGCTTCGAGGAAAAAACGGGCCACCGGCGCGAAGCGGGCATCGAGCACGGCGCGATCGCGGGCCGGCGCAGCTGGCTGGAGCGAAAGACGCAGGAGGAGGCGGCGCTCGGCACTGTGCGCCAACCCTACGTGCTGATCGTCGGCGGCGGGCAGGGTGGGATCGCGCTCGGTGCGCGCCTGAAGCGCCTGGGCGTGAGCGCCCTCATCGTCGAGCGCAACGAACGCGCGGGCGATTCCTGGCGCAAGCGCTACAAGTCGCTCTGCCTGCACGACCCGGTGTGGTACGACCACCTGCCCTACCTGCCGTTTCCGGATCACTGGCCGGTGTTTACGCCCAAGGACATGCTCGGCGACTGGCTTGAGATGTACGTCAGGGTGATGGGGCTGAACTACTGGGGCTCGGCGCGCTGCGTGGGCGCGAGTTACGACGAACGAGCCGGGGAATGGGTGGTTTGCGTCGAAAGGAAGGGAAAAGAGCTGGAGTTAAGACCCAAACACCTGGTGCTCGCTACCGGGATGTCGGGCGTGCCGAGTATCCCCGCGATCCCGGGTGCGGCGTCGTTCCAGGGCACGCTCACGCACTCCAGCGCATTCCCGGGCGGCGAGGGCTGGGGCGGCAAGCGCTGCGTGGTGGTGGGCGCGAGCACCTCGGCGCACGATATCTGCGCCGACCTGTGGGAGCACGGCGCCGAGGTGACCATGCTGCAGCGCTCGTCCACGGTGGTCGCGACGTCGGAGGCGCTGACGGAATACGCCTGGAGCCGGCTGTATTCGCAAGCCGCGCTGGAGGCGGGCATCACGACCGACCTCGCGGACCTGAGCGTGGCCTCGGTGCCGATGAAGCTGCTGCCCGGATTGCAGAAACCGTTGTACGAAAAAATGGCGCGGCGCGACGCCGCGCTCTACGAGGGTCTCGCGCGCGCCGGCTTCCAGTTCGATTTCGGCGAAGACGGCTCGGGCATCCATGCGCTGTACCTGCGCCGCGGCTCGGGCTACTACATCGAGGTCGGCGCCTCGAAAATGATCATCGACGGCAGGATCAGGCTGAAAAGCCCGGCCGTCGTGGAGCGCCTGAACGGGCGTTCGGTGACGCTCAGCGACGGCAAGGGGAATGAAACCGAGCTTGCCGCCGACCTGGTGGTGTTCGCCACCGGCTACGGCTCGATGAACGGCTGGGCGGCCGAGCTGATCTCGCGCGAAGTGGCGGACCGCGTCGGCAGGTGCTGGGGCCTGGGCTCGGACACGAAGTACGACCCCGGCCCCTGGGTCGGCGAACTGCGCAACATGTGGAAGCCGACGCAGCAGCCGGCGCTCTGGTTCCACGGCGGCAACCTGATGCAGTCGCGCCACTACTCGCTCTATCTCGCGCTGCAGCTGAAGGCGCGCATGGAGGGAATTGCCACGCCCGTGTACGGCATGGACCCGGTGCATCACCTCAATTGACCGGGGGCGCGCGGGGATGTGGGGGTGAGGTCTTGCGGGAAGACCGCAAAAGGACTAAATTCGGTCCGATGAAATATTCGACCGGAATCAAGTCGATCAGCTACGTGAAGGCCAATGCCGCGGACCTGATCCGTGAGTTGGGCGAGAAGCGCGAGCCGCTGATCATCACGCAGAACGGCGAGGCGAAAGCGGTGATGCAGGACCTCGCGAGCTACGAGCAGACACAGGATACGCTCGCGCTGCTCAAGATCCTCGCGCTGGGCAACCGGGAGATCGAAGAGGGCAAGGTGATGCCCGCATCAGAGGTATTCCGGCGCCTGCGGGAAAAACGGCCGCGGCGCTGATGCACTCCGGGGTGCTGCTGACGGCCGGCGCCGTCCGGGATCTCGAGGAAATCGTCGACTGGATCGCGGTGCACGACGCGCCGGCCAAGGCAGACTACGTGCTGGAGCGGATCGAGGCCGCCCTCGCGGGGCTTGCCCGGTTTCCTTTGCGTGGCGCCCATCCGCGCGAGTTGCTCGCGCTGGGAATCCGTGAATACAGGGAGACGTTCTTCAAGCCGTACCGGATCATCTACCGGGTGGAGGGCAAGCGCGTGTACGTGTACCTGATCGCGGACGGCCGGCGCGACATGCCGGAGCTGCTCGGGCGGCGGCTGTTGGGAGGCTAGTTTCCGGGCCGGATACTGGATAAATACACATCTATAGCCTATAGTCGCCTCCCATGGCGAGCGTCGAGGCCTTCTCCAAGCTGAACGAAAAGCAGCGCGAGGCGGCGCGCTACGGCCAACGCGCCGCGGGCGGTGCGTTCCTGGCCGGGCCGCTGCTGATCATTGCCGGCGCGGGGACGGGCAAGACCAATACGCTCGCGCATCGGGTGGCGCACCTGGTGCTGGAGGGGGTGGCGCCGGAGCGTGTGCTGCTCTTGACGTTCACGCGCCGCGCGGCGCTGGAGATGACGCGGCGGGCGCAGCGCATCGCCGGCGAGACCCTGCGCAGCGTGCGGTTACCCTGGTCCGGCACTTTTCATTCCATTGCAAATCGATTGATAAGAAAAAACTGCAAAAGAGTCGGCCTCGACGAGCGCTTCAGCGTGCTCGACCGCGGCGACGCGGCGGACCTGATGGACGTGGTGCGCCACGAGCTGGGGTTTTCGAAGGTGGATGTGACGGTAGACCCGGCGGTGGACGGCCGGGGCGCGCGGCGCTTTCCGCGCAAAGACACCTGCCTGGCGATCTACTCGCACCGCGTCAATTCGCAATGCCCGCTCGCCGCGACGCTGGAGTCGGCGTTTCCGTGGTGCGCCGAATGGGAAGGTGAACTTAAAAAGCTTTTTAAAAGTTTTGTAGACAAAAAAATTGACAACCAGGCGCTCGATTACGACGACCTGCTGCTCTACTGGCACGCGATGATGGCGGACGAGGATCTGGCGCGCGAGGTGGGCGAATCCTGGGAGCACGTGCTGGTGGACGAGTACCAGGACACCAACGTGCTGCAGGCCGAGATCCTGCAGCGCCTGCGGCCGCGGGGCGAGGGGCTGACGGTGGTGGGCGACGACGCGCAGGCGATCTATTCGTTCCGCGCTGCTACTGTCGAAAATATTTTTAATTTCAAGAATGAATTCAAAAACACAACAGTCATCGTGCTGGAGGAGAACTACCGTTCGACGCAGGCGGTGCTGGATGCCGCGAACGCGTTGATGAGTGAAGCTTCAAGGCAATACCAGAAAAAGTTGCAAAGTAAAAAACCGCAGGGAAGCAAAC
>JBBPIU010000165.1:4487-5432 GCA_038040245.1 Pseudomonadota bacterium
CCCCGCTACGTGACGGTGGCGGACGACGCGGCGCAGGCGCAGTACGTGGTGACGCGCGTGCTGGAAGCGCGCGAGCAGGGCGTGGAGCTGAGGCGCCAGGCGGTGCTGTTCCGCTCCTCGCACCATTCGGATGCGCTGGAGCTGGAACTGGTGCGGCGGAACATTCCCTACGTGAAATACGGCGGGCTCAAGTTCCTCGAGGCGGCGCACGTGAAGGACGCGCTCGCGCTGCTGCGCTGGGCGGACAACCCGAAGAACCGCGTCGCGGCCTGGCGCGCGCTGCAGCTCCTGCCGGGGGTGGGCCCCATTGGGGCGGAGAAAGCTTTTGCTTTTTTCCATCAGAATGAATTTCAATGGAAAAAGCTCAATACCAAATTCGCCGAGTTCAATGAGTTGATGCATTTTCTCGGCGATCCGGCAACCCCCTGGCCGGGCCAGATGCAGCGCGTGCGCGAGTGGTACGAGCCGCATCTGGAGCGGCTCTACCAGGCGCCGGAGGTGCGCTCGGGGGATCTGCATCAACTTGAAAATCTTTCAGCGGGGTTCGAGTCCAGGGAGAAATTCGTAACGGAATTGGCTCTCGACCCGGCGGCCGCGACGAGTGATCGCGCGGGCACGCCGCTGCTCGACGAGGACTACCTGATGCTCTCGACGGTGCATTCGGCCAAGGGCCAGGAGTGGGAGGCGGTGTACCTGCTCAACGTCTCGGACGGCAACTTCCCGAACGAGTTCGCCACCGGGAGACCTGAGCAGATCGAGGAGGAGCGGCGCCTGCTCTACGTCGCGATGACGCGCGCGAAGACGGGCCTCGAGCTCATCGCGCCGCTCAAGTACTACGTGACGCAGCAATCGCGCATGGGCGACCGGCACGTCTACGGCGCGAGGAGCCGCTTCCTGACGCGCAAGGTGATGGCATGCTTCGAGGAGACCTGCTGGTCCGATGAA
>JBBPIU010000166.1:0-5427 GCA_038040245.1 Pseudomonadota bacterium
GAAATCGGGGTCAGAGCCCGATTTCTCAGACATGGGCGTTCGATACTTTGGAGGGCATTTTCCGAGTAGATTACCTGCGCCACGGCGCGGGCCGCGGCGGCCTCTCGCCCTTGGCAAGGCGTTCCATCCAGGCGTGCACGTCTTCGGCACGGTAAACCGCGCCGCCAGCCTCGACCGCGGCGGCAGACGCCATCGCTTCACGCACGAAATCGCGCACTCGCTCTTCGCGCGAAACCTCGCGTTCTAGGGCTTGCAGCATGAGGCTGTGCGGCGACTGGCCGGTTTGCTTTGCCAGCCGCGCAATGCGGGCCTTCAGCTTCTCAGGCAGCTTTAGCGTCGTCGTCGAAGCCATGGTGTCACTATAGCAATGCCCTGCTTGGCCCTCCGCAGTCTCGCCAAATTCCCATTTGTATTACATCTTAGTTTAATTTGTAATACACTCCCGGCATGCCGATCTCCGTCCGCCTGCCGCCCCGCGTCGAGCAGAAGCTCGCCGAGTACTGCGTATCGCACAAGGTCACCAGGAGCAAGGCGGTGAAGCTGGCGCTTGAGCAACTTTTTGCCCAATCGCCGTCGTCACCTGATCCGTATCGTGCCAGCGCAAAGTTTCGCGGCAGCGACAAGCGGCCCGGCAGCGTCGCGTTGAATTCCAAGAAGATCCTGCGCGAGTACTACAGGAACAAGCCTTCGCTTGGATAGAGTTCTGGTGGATTCCGGGTTTCTCGTCGCTTACGGGAAAAAACAGGATTCCCTGCACTCCAGGGCCGATCGCTTTCTTGCCGAATACCGCGGCGCGCTGTTCACCGTCTCAGCGGTGATCGTCGAGACGTGCTTTTTCCTCGACGCCGGCGCGAAAAGGCGATTGCTCGATTGGGTCGGGGAAGGAAGCCTCGCGGTCGTAGAGGTTCCGGTCGCCGCGTATCCCGAGCTTTCCGCGATGATCGGGAAGTACGCCGACCGCAAGGTGGACTTTGCCGACGCAGCGCTGGTTTGGCTGGCCGAGCAATCGGGCATCCGCAGGATTCTCACAACCGACCGACGGGATTTCCACACCTTTCGCCTCAAAAGCGGAAAACATTTTGAGCCACTCGACTGGTTCTGACAAAAACGGGGAGAACGCGAAGCAACCTGAAACCTGCAACCAGCGGCATCGCCACCGGCAACCATTGCCCGTCCAGCGCGGCAAGCAACCAAAGGACGTTCCGCGCTGGCCATCCGGTTTATCAGACCGTCGCAGGTACCTTGCCAAAGGTTCCCGAGTGTCCGCGTCTCCCCGGCCGCTTGCGGCTCCGGGACCTTCGCCCCGGCGTCCCCGTGCGCGGCGACACGATGGCGGCCCGCCCCGTTCAGGCGGCGAGCCCCGCAATTTCCGACAGTTCCCTTTCCAGCTCCAACTCGAGCTTCTCCCGGTTCGCATCCGCGACCTCGTCGAGCAGCGCATGCGCGCGGACCTGCTCGCGTGCCAGCTTGGCGCGCAGTTCGTCGAGCAGCGTCTTGTCGGCGATCGCCAGCGTGATCGTCGATCCCGCGCGGCGGCTGAAACTGTAAGTCTCGTCAGTGGCAACGGTGGCGGGCACGTGCCGCATGTCTGCCGGCTTCACCATGTCCATGCCCTGCTTGTCGAGCAGTTCGCGATAGAGCCTGGTGCGCCGGTTCGCCGCATCGGCCTCGGCCAGGCGCGCGGAAATTCCGAGTTCGACATTGCGCTGCGCGAGGGCCGTCCGGATGCGCGCTACCGCGGAGGTCGCCGCTTCGATCAAAGCGAGGTCGGTTTTCGCCCGCTCCGCGATCTCCACCGCTTTGGCTTCGACACCCTCTTTGTTCCACGGCGAGACCGTCGTAGCAGTGAGTGCCGTCAATGCTCGCGTCTCGCATTCCTTCGAACCTGCGTTCAGGCGCTCCGCGACCTTGTGCCAGCGGGAAAGTGTCAGGCTGTATTTCATGGTGGTTTCGCCCTCGAACATTGTTTGCCTGCCTGGCAGAGTTGACTGCCGCAAGGCCGCGAACTCTAAGGAGATGCACGCCTGGAATCAAGTGAAATCCAATGAGTCGTTGCACAAATACAACGTGCTTTCTATAATGTTCAATATATTTAACACAACGAGAGGATGCCGCATGCGACTTCAGGAATTTGGCTACGTCGTCAGGAAGGCAAGGCTTGCCCGCGACATGACGCAAGCAGGACTCGCGCAATCAGCCGGCCTTTCGCGCACTACAATGAACCAACTTGAAAACGGCGTGTTCCCGGACATCGGCATGAACAAGGCGCAGGCGATTCTGGCGCCGCTCGGCCTCGCATTGCAGATCCAGCCGGTGCGCCGTTCGAGCCGGCCGAACTACGTTCGCATGGCCCGCAGCTCGGCGAGCGTGAGCTTTCGCGAAAAGCTTTCCGAGGGGGAACTGGTGCGTGCGCTGCTGACGGGCAGGGTCCCCGTCAACCGGCGGCCGCATTTTCGCGTTCTGCTCCAGGAGGTGCCGACTGCCGTGCTCAAAGGGCTGGTGGAAGACGTCGGCAAGTGGGCGAAGCCCGGTCGGGTCGCGCAGAACCTGGCCAGCATCGCGACGCAACTGAGAATACGGAGGGTGCCGCAATGGTTGACGAACGCCTGAATGCCTGGGAATCGCTGTTCCAGCGAGCGCTCGAGATCCTGGACTCCGCGCCGCGCGCGGGCACGATGCTCCGCGACTGGAGCTTCGGCGGCGGGACGGTGCTGATGCGCAGGCACCGCCACCGGCTCAGCACGGACATCGACATCTTCCTTCCCGACCCGCAACTGATCGGGCACCTGTCGCCGCGGCTGAATCCTGCGGTCGAGGCTCTTACCCATGACTATGCAGAGCAGGCAAACTCCCTGAAGCTGTATTTCCCGCAGGGAGAAATCGACTTCGTGGTCTCCGGTTCCCTGACCGCCAATCCGGTGACCATCGAACGTATCCACGGCCGCGACGTCAATGTCGAGACCTCGGCCGAGATCATCGCCAAGAAAATCTGGTACCGCGGTGCCGACTTGACGGCGCGCGACCTGTTCGATTTCGCGCTGGTCGCCGAACGGGAGCCCCGGATGCTGAAGGATGCAAGGGATGTCCTGCAGGCCCGTCGCACCGTCGTGCTCGAGCAGATCACCGACCGCGAGGAAGCGCTGCGCGAGGATTTCGCTGCCCTGGACGCGCTCGAGTTCCGGCCGAGCTTCGAGCAATGCGTGGACGCCGTCTGGAAGGCGCTGGTCCCGGACGCCGTGCGTCCGCCCCATCGGACGGAGCAGAGGCGTGCCCGCTACCGCGCATCGCGCGCAGCAATCGGCGCGCAAATCGGGCTCTGACCCCGATTTCCAATCGGCCTCTGACCCACTTTCCCTAAGCGGCTTTCTTTTCCTCGTTCTGAGGCAGCTGGCCGATCGCGGTCTTGACGGCGTCTTCGACGCGCTCGAGGAACACGAATTCGAGCTTCGCCTTGGCTTCGGCGGGGACGTCTTCGAGGTCTTTCTCGTTCCGCCTCGGCACCATGACCGTCTTGATGCCGGCGCGCAGTGCGGCGAGCGTCTTTTCCTTCAAGCCGCCGATCGGCATCACCAGGCCGCGCAGCGAGATTTCGCCCGTCATCGCCACGTCCGAGCGGATGGGCTTGCCCGTCAGCAGCGAAATCAGCGCGAGAAACATCGCCACGCCCGCGCTGGGGCCGTCTTTCGGCGTCGCGCCGGCGGGCACGTGGATGTGGATGTCCAGCTTGTCGAAGGGCAGCTCGAGATAGCCCTTCGCCACGGTCAGCGCCGCCTGCGCGGATTCCTTCATCACGTCGCCCAACTGGCCGGTGAGGATCAGCTGGCCGGTGCCGGGCACCTTGGAGGCTTCAATGAAAAGGATGTCGCCTCCCACAGGGGTCCAGGCCAATCCGGTCGCAACGCCCGGCGTGGCCGTTCTCAGGGCAATTTCATTCTCGAACCGCGTGGCCCCGAGAATTGCATGCAGATCGCCGGCGTCGATCGTCAAAGGATCGGCGTTGCCTTCGGCGAATTTCATCGCCACGGAGCGGAGCACGGCGCCGAGTTCTCGTTCCAGGTTTCTTACCCCGGCTTCCCTGGTGTAGTCCTGGATCAATGAAGAAATTGCAGGATCGGAAACAGATATCTGATCCTCCTTCAAACCGTTCGCCTCCAGCTGCCGTTTCACCAGGTAGCGTTTGGCGATCTCGAGCTTCTCTTCTTCCGTGTAGCCGGGAAGATGGATGATCTCCATGCGGTCGCGCAGCGGCCCGGGAATGGTGTCGAGCTGGTTGGCGGTGGCGATGAACATTACCTTCGACAGGTCGAAGTCCACGCCCAGGTAGTTGTCGCGGAATTTCGAGTTCTGCTCCGGGTCGAGCACCTCGAGCAGCGCGGAGGACGGATCGCCGTGGAAGCCGCCCGCGCCGAGCTTGTCGATCTCATCCAGCATCAGCACGCCCGAGCGCGTCGCGGCGCGCTTGACCGCCTGGATGATGTTGCCCGGCAGCGCGCCGATGTAGGTGCGCCGGTGGCCGCGGATCTCGGCCTCGTCGTGCGTGCCGCCCAGCGCCACGCGCTGGAACTTGCGGTCCATGGCGCGCGCGATCGACTGGCCGAGTGAAGTCTTGCCCACGCCGGGCGGGCCGACGAAGCACAGGATCGGGCTCTTGCCGTCCGGATTGAGCTTGCGCACCGCGAGGTGCTCGAGGATGCGGCGCTTTATTTTCTCCAGGCCGAAGTGGTCTTCATCCAGGATTGCTCTTGCTTCCTGAATATTGATCTCCTTGGAAGGAGAAAACTTCCAGGGCAATTCGGTCATCCACTCGAGCCAGGTGCGCAGCATCGAGGACTCGCCCGACTGCTCGCCCATGCGGGAGAGGCGCTTGAACTCCTTCTTCGCATGCTTGAGCGTTTCTTCCGGCATGCCGGCGTCCTCGATCGCCTTTTTCAGCTCCTCGGTTTCGGCCGCGGCGTCTTCGCCGTCGCCCAGTTCCTTCTGGATCTGGCGCATCTGCTCGCGCAGCACGTGCTCGCGCTGGCGGCCGTCGAATTCCTTGCGCGTCTTGTCGCCGATCTCTTTCGACAGGCGCAGCACTTCCACGCGCTTGGCGAGGAACGCCAGCACCTTGTCCATGCGCCGCGCGAGCTCGAAGGTCTCGAGCAGGTCCTGCTTTTCCTCGTTCTTGATGTCGAGCAGGTTCGCAACCATGTCGGCGAGCTGGCCCGGCGCCTCGATTGCCTGCACCACCTCGGCGAGCTCGTCGGGCGTGTTGGGCAGCAGGCGGATCGCCTCGGCGGCCAGCGATTTGAGCTGCACGAAGCGAGCCTCGACCTCCGGGCTCATGCCGGTGGCCTCGGGAATCCAGACCACGCTCGCGACCAGGAACGGCCAGCCTTCGAGGAATTCGAGCACGCGGAAGCGCTGCTCGCCCTGCACCATGAGGTG
>JBBPIU010000167.1:0-5253 GCA_038040245.1 Pseudomonadota bacterium
GCACGGCCTGGAGCGGATCGCGATCATCGATTTCGACGTGCATCACGGCAACGGCACCGAGGAAATCTTCGAAAACGATCCGCACGTGCTGATGGCTTCGACCTTCCAGCACCCGTTCTATCCCTACAGCGGCACCGAAAGCCCGGCTTCGAACATGGTCAACGTGCCGCTGCCGGCGGGCGCGGGCTCCAAGCAGTTTCACGAAGCGGTAACCAAATTCTGGCTGCCGGCGCTGGAGGAGTTCCAGCCCGAGCTGGTGATTTTCTCGGCGGGCTTCGACGCCCACATCGAAGACGAGATGGCGATGCTGCAACTCAGGGACGCCGACTACGGCTGGGTCACCGAGCAGGTGAAGGCAATCGCCGACCGCCATGCCCAGGGCCGGATCGTCTCCATGCTCGAGGGCGGCTACGCGCTCTCCGCCCTCGGCCGCAGCGTTGTCCAGCACGTCCGCGTCCTTGCCGGCCTGACTGCCTGAGCGGCCGACCTATTGTTTCAGCCGCATATCAGGTCGTCTATGTGGGTTGGCAAACAGACGAGGGTGTAACTTGCATATTAATTTCCGGCATCCCCCGATTCCACAAGAGAAGGAGTGATGACAATGAAGAAAAGCAGAGGTGGGCGAATGACTGCAGCCAAAAAGCGTGCCGCGAAGGCGGGGGGTGGAAGCGGTCTCATCAAGAAACGCAAAGCCGGTCGAAAGATCATGAAAACATAAGAGCCACACTCCCATTTGGGCGCGCGCAGCCGCGCGCCTGATATCACTGGCCGCGCGTCAGGCGGCGTTCGCTGCCAAGTGCTTGAACATGTGCGCGCGCGCCTCGGCGTCCATTTCCGCCTTGAAGTTATGTTTGTCCTTCAATGCGATCGCGCGAGCAGCCGCGGGACGCGCGCCGATTTCGTCGTGCAGCCGCTTCAGGTTCGGGAATTTGTCCCACGCGCCTTCGCCGAGGATGAACGGGAGCATGCGCGCCCAGCCCCAGACGTCCATGTCGACGATCGAGTACATGTCGGCAACCATGTAGCGGCGCTTGGCGAGGTGTGCGTCGAGCACGGCGAAATGGCGCTGCGCCTCGTACTGGTAGCGGTCATGCGCGTAGGGCAGCTTTTCGGTCGTATGGTGCCGGAAGTGGACTGCCTGGCCCGAAAAGGGGCCGACCCCCGTCGCCACGAACATCAGCCAGGATAAAAGCTCGCCGCGTGCCGCCGGCGAGCCGGAAGGCAGAAACTTTCCGGTCTTTTCGGCCAGGTACAGCAGGATCGCATTGCTGTCGAACACAGTCACATCGCCGTCCACGATCGCCGGCACCTTGCCGTTGGGGTTGATCGCCAGATACGCCGGCCCGAACTGCTCGCCCTTGCGGGTGTCGACCGGGACCGGCTCAAAGGGAATGCCGGCCTCTTCCAGGAACAGCGCCACCTTGGTCGGATTGGGCGAACCGTTGAAATAGAACTTCAGCATGTGTGTCTCCGCTTGTCCTGGTGTTGTCTAATGAGCGCCGTGGAAATTTCGGCCAACCGCGCAGAGAGTACCATTCTCCTGTCAAATTTTTCCTGTCAATGGAGGTCGTGTGAGCGCCTACGAAGATGTGATCTATGCGGTGCAACACGGCGTCGCCGTGATTTCGCTGAATCGCCCCGATTCATTGAATGCCTTTACGACCGCGATGGGTCAGGGGCTGAAACGTGCCGTCGCGGATGCGGTGGCCGACGATGCGGTGCGCGTCATCGTGCTGACCGGCGCAGGCCGCGGCTTCTGCGCCGGCGCGGACATTAAACTCCTGCAGAAAATCACGCCCGGCGGGGGCACAGCCGCCCAGGCGCAGGATGTGAAACACGATTTTCATTCGGGCCTCGGGCCCGATGTCGGGCCCCATTACGGCGGTCGATTCGGCTATTTGCTGCAGGCGCGCAAGCCGGTTATCGCCGCACTCAACGGACCGGCCGCGGGGCTGGGTCTGGTGCTGGCGCTCTACGCTGACGTGCGATTTGCCGGCAGCGATGCAAAATTCACCACTTCATTCGCCCAGCGCGGTCTGATCGCCGAACACGGCATCAGCTGGCTGCTGCCGCATCTCGTCGGGCCAGCGCACGCGCTGGACCTGCTGCTTTCGGCGCGCAAGCTCACTGCCGCTGAAGCCGAGCGCATCGGCCTGGTCAACAAGGTATTCCCGCAGGAAACCTTCATGCAGGAGGTCCTGGCTTATGCGCGATCGCTCGCCCAAACCGTGTCGCCCCGATCGATGGCGGTGATCAAGGCGCAAATCTGGAAGGCCTTGTGCCAGGACTTCAACAAAGCACTCGCATTGGCCGACAGCGAAATGCAGAAGAGTTTTGCGAGTTCGGATTTCAAGGAGGGGGTTGCGCATTTCGTAGAAAAGCGGGCGCCGGCGTTTACAGGTTCCTGACCGATGGCGCCTTTCCTGCGCCTGCGCGAGAACGTCGGCAAGTACGGGCTCGAGAACGTACTCTTTCCGGTCGGCAGCAACTTCATTGAAATCGTATCGCCAACACGCACGGTGATTACCTCGGCGTGCAGCTGCACCCGAAAGACACCGGCGCCGCGATTCTCGAATTCAACAGCACTGTCGGCGGCGGGGAAAAATACCGCATGAGCTCGGCCGCAGTGTCGTCCACAACGCATGCGTGAATACCGGACTGATCTGATGCAGCTGCGCATCTTCTCGATGGGCGTGCTGCACCACGCGATGACCGGTACCGGCGGCGTCGCCATCGCGGAGGCCCGCGCGGAAGGCAGACAATGGGTCGTGAGCAAGGCGCTCATGAGCCGGTCGGCCCGCCGGCTCATGGAAGGCCGGGTCCGCGTGCCGCCAAGCTGATTTGGATTGACGCCGATGCGCGCCCTTGCGTTTTCGCTGCTCGCGCTCGCCAATCTTTTCTGGGCAGGAAATTGGATCATCGGCCGTGCGCTACGCGATGCGATCGATCCGGTCACGCTGAACTTCTATCGCTGGGCTATCGCCGCGCTGGTCCTCGCGCCCTTCGCGTTGCCGGGGTTGCGCGCGAAGTGGGCAGCAATCCGCCGCAGCGCCGGGATGCTCGCGCTGCTCGCGCTCACCGGGGTCGCGCTGTTCCAGAGTCTGGTCTACCTCGGACTGCGCACCACGACCGCGGTCAATGCGGTGCTGCTCAATTCCTCGGGGCCTCTATTCATGCTGCTCTGCTCCTGGTTCATCGAGCGGGAGCGCGCCGGGCGCCGGCAGGTGGCGGGCATGCTGGTATCGCTGGCCGGAATCCTCGTGATCCTGTCGCGCGGCGAGTGGGCCAATCTGCTGCGGCTCGAGGTCCATGCGGGCGACGTCCTGATCCTGCTCGCGATGCCGGTGTGGGGTGTGTACTCGGTCCTGCTGAAGCGGCGCCCACCTGAGCTCGACGGCGTGACGTTTCTGTTCGTGATCTCGGTCGCTGGTGTGGCGATGCTCGCGCCGGCGGCTGCCTGGGAGGCACTGCAGGCGCCACCGCGCTGGCCTGGCGGTGGCGTCGCCGCGGGGGTGCTCTACGTCGGACTCGCCGCGTCCGTCGGTGCGTTCATCTGCTGGAATCGCGGCGTGGAAATTGTCGGCGCGAATGCGGCGGGGTTCACCCTGCATCTGCTACCCGCGTTCGGCACGGTGCTGGCGATCGTCTTCCTCAATGAATCGTTCCAGGCGTTTCACGCCGCGGGGATCGCGACGATCCTGGCGGGCGTCGTGATCGCCTCGCGCTCGGCGCCGGTGCCGAAGTAGGCGGGGATTGCGCACCCCGCCCCGGTTTGGTAATCGAGGGTATTTGATCGCGCTTGGACTGCTGGTCTATCGCCGCACGCTGGACTAGGCCGGGACCGTCTCTTTGCGGTCATGCACGATGCTGCTTGCAAGAAGGTCGAACGCGGACTGCTCCGCCGAATGCAGCGGGAAAGTCCGCGCTTCGGCAAGGCGCGGGAAGTTGTGCGCGGCCGAACGCCGGTACGCCGCATCGTAGTGGTCTTCCAGCAGCCGCGCGACCAGGGATTGCCATTCGCCGGCGGCGGCGAGCGCTTTCCATTCGCCGACCTTCTCGCGGCCGTGCAGGCCGGCGAGGCAATCCAGTTGGACGCCCAGCGCCGCCGGGTCGGCGAAGAAATGCCGGTACTCGTCGAGCAGCAGCGCGAGGCGCGTCTCGACGTCGGTCTGCAGCAGCAGGCATTCACTGGCCCTTATGCGCTCGATGAGCGTTTCGGGAACCTGCAGCTGGCCGATCTTGCGCGATTCGCCTTCGACGAAGATTTCCTTCGCAGGAGCGAAAGCGCACAGCGCCTTCAACAGCCGGCTCTCAAACATTTTCTGCGACGGCTGCGGCCGCTCGGGCAGGTTGCCGAGCACCGAGCCGCGGTGCGCGGCGAGATCCTCGAGGTCGAGCACCTGCGCGCCGGCCGCGTGCAGCGAGCGCAGCAGGCGGCTCTTGCCGCTGCCCGTGACGCCATGAATCACTTTGAAGGAAAACTTCTGCGGAAGGGCGGACAGGGATTCGACGACGTAGCGCCGGTAGGCCTTGTAGCCGCCCTCCAGCGCTTTCGCGTCCCAGCCGACCTCGCGCAAGATGTGCGCCATCGCGGCGGAGCGCTTGCCGCCACGCCAGCAGTAGACGAGTGGCTTCCATGATTTCGTTTTTTCCAAAAACGACGATTCAATATGGCGGGCGATATTCCTGGCCACCAGCGCGGCGCCGAGTTTCTTCGCTTCGAACGGGGAAACCTGCTGGTAGAGCGTGCCGATGCGCGCGCGCTCTTCGTTGTCGAGCACCGGACAGGAAATCGCGCCTGGGATATGGTCCTCTGCGAACTCGGCGGGCGAGCGCGTGTCGAGGATCGCGTCGCAGTCCTGCAGCGAAGCGGCCTCCACGGGGACGCTGGTGCGGGACACTGGCCTCATGCGTCGGATTCTACGCCCTTCATCCGAGCAATTCGCGCAGGACGCGGGCGAGCGCGGCTCGCTCGGCCGAAGGCGCGAACAGGTGCCGCCGTGCCGCCAGCGTGCGCTTTAGCATTTGATAATATTTTTTTTCTTCAAGAATTTTTTTTATCAACCTGCTCAATGCTTTCTCGTCGAAAAGCGGGAAATATCCGGCATAAGCCCGACCCAGCATGCCCAGGTTGCCGGACACGCGCGAGGCGAGCACCGGCGTGCCGATGCGCGCTGCCTCGCTGATGACGTTGGCGCCGCCTTCCATGACGGAACTGACGACGAGCAGGTGGCTGCGCGCGATCCACCCGAG
>JBBPIU010000168.1:0-5208 GCA_038040245.1 Pseudomonadota bacterium
CCTTCGAGAAAAACTTCGATGGAATCGCCGGCCTTGAGATGGTCGAACAAACTTTGCACCGGCACGCGCGTGCCTTTGAAGACCAACGTGCCGCCCAGGATTTCCGGGTCGCAATGGTAAGCGCGCTCTTTTTTCATGGCAGAACGATACGCCCGTTCGATATGCCGGGCAAGGCCACAAACAAGACGTAATTCAGGTGAACCGGGAATTCTACGTTGCACGCAATTCTGGAAGCCGCCGGACTGAAGATGGCCGTAAAGCTTGCTTGAAGGATAGAGGCGTCAGGACGGCGGCAGGTATCTCGCCGGATCCACCGGCTTGCCGGACTTGCGGATCTCGAAGTGCAGCTTGGGCGTGTCCGCGTCGGTGTCGCCCAGTTCGGCGATGCGCTGGCCGCGCGTCACGTTCTGGCCTTCCTTCACCAGGATCTCGCGGTTGTGCGCGTAGACGCTGTTGAAATTGTTGTCGTGCTTGATCACGATCAGCTTGCCGTAGCCGCGGATCCCGGTGCCGGTGTACATCACGCGGCCGCTCGCCGCGGCGAGCACCGGGTCGCCCGGCTTGCCGGCGATGTCCAGGCCCTTGTTGTTCGGCTCGGAAAATGCCTGCATCACCCTGCCGCGCGCCGGCCACGCAAACTCGATCGCCTCCGGGTCGCGTTCCGGCGCAGGCGCCGGCTTCACGGTTTCCGGCCGTGCCTCGGGCCTGGCTTCGGGTTTCGTTTCCGCCCGGACGTCGCCACGCGAGAGCGCGGCAAGGTTCTGCTCCGAGTACGGCAGGCGCAGCGCCTTGGGCGAAGTCTTCATGCCGCCGTCCGCTGCCGGCGGGGCGGAACCGGGCGAGGACGAACCAAGCGGCCGCGACTCGACCTCCCTCGGCACGCGCGCGACGCCGACCTGCACCGGGGAGCGGTCCTCGGGCGAGGTGACGCGCAGTTCCTGGCCGATACGGAGCCTGGTCGGATCCTCGAGCCGATTCCATTGCGACAGATCGCGGTAATCCACGCCGTGCTCCAGCGCGATCGAGTAAAGCGTATCGCTGCGCTTGACGATATACATGCTCGGCGCAGCTGCCGCGGGCGGCGTGGCGCCCGGCACCGGCGTGGGCTGCAGCACCGGCAACCCGGGCTGGGCGGTGGGCACGGGCCGGCGGTCGTCCACCGGCGCCGGGGAGCGCGTGGCGCAACCCGCCGCCAGCAGCGCGGCGCCGAGAACTGCGCAGCGTACGGACAGTGCTGCGAGGGCGATGGTTCGCATCATGCCTTTCCGGCGCGCAGCGGAACGAAGCGCACCGGATCCAGCGCGGTCTCGGTGTAGCCGCGCGCGCCGCGCTCGACCAGGACAAGTCGCTGCGCGTCCGCTCCGCCGTCGCGCAACGGCAGGATCATTCTGCCACCCGGCGCCAGCTGCCGTAAGAGGGCCTGCGGCAGCTCCCGCGCGGCGGCGGCGAGGATGATGGAGTCGAAGGGCGCGGCCTTCTCGAGGCCCGCGGCGCCGTCGCCGTGCGCGAGGCGCAGGTTCTTCAGCCGCAACTCGCGCAGGTTGGCGCGCGCCCGCTCGAGCAGCTCCCGGATGCGCTCGATGGAATAAACCTCGGTGGCGACGCTCGCCAGCACCGCCGCCTGGTAGCCGCAGCCGGTCCCGACTTCCAGCACTTTTCCTGGTTTTCTTTTTTGAATAAGAAATTCAATCATAAGGGCGACCACATAGGGCTGCGAAATGGTCTGCCCGAAGCCGATCGGCAGTGCGGTGTCCTCGTAGGCGCGGCTGGCGAGCGCTTCCTCCACGAACAGGTGCCGCGGCACGCCGGCCATCGCCTCCAGCACGCGCAGGTCCGTGATGCCCTGCTCGCGCAGCCGCTCGACCATGCGCGCGCGCGTGCGCTGCGAGGTCATGCCGATGCCGGCGACGTTTCTCCCCGGGCGCGGCGCGTTCACGCTCGAATCCCCGTGCGTTTCACGCCGGGTTTCACGGCACGTTTCACTTGCCGAGCCACTCGTTGACCAGCGGCAGCTGCGCCGGGAACGTGAGGTCGACCTGCAGCGGCGTCACCGAGACGCGGCCGGCGGCAACCGCGTGGAAATCGGTGCCGGGTCCCGAGTCCTGCGCTTCACCGGCGGCGCCGATCCAGAAGGCCTCGCCGCGCGGCGTCTGCATCTTCACCACCGGCTCGGCCTTGTGGCGGCGGCCCAGGCGCGTCACCTCGAGCTCGCCCAGTTCGGCGAGCGCAATGTCGGGCACGTTGACGTTCAGCAGCACTGGCCGCCCGATCGGCGCCCGGCCAAAGCGCTGTACCAACTGCACCGCGACCGCCGCCGCGGTGTCGAAGTGCCTGCCCGCCTTGCTGGCGAGGGACACCGCGATCGAAGGCAGGCCGAACAGAAAGCCCTCGGTCGCGGCGGCCACTGTGCCCGAGTAGATCGTGTCGTCGCCCATGTTGGCGCCGAAGTTGATGCCCGAGACCACCACGTCGGGCGGCGCATCCAGCAGGCCGGTGAGTGCCAAGTGCACGCAGTCGGTCGGCGTGCCGTTCACGTAGCGAAAGCCGTTGCCGGCCAGGCGCACCATCAGCGGCCGGTCGAGCGTGAGCGAGTTGGAGGCGCCGGAGCGGTCGCGCTCGGGCGCGACCACGGTGACCTCGCCGAGCGCGGCAAGCCGTTCCGCCAGAATCGCAATGCCAGGGGAAAAGTAGCCATCGTCGTTCGAAACAAGGATGCGCATCGTCGGGTCGCGCGATGAACGGCGGCTGGCGTCCGTTCGATCGCGCGCCTAATTCTATATGACCGCTAGAATCGGCCGATGAGCGTTGCAACTGCGCACTCCGAGCCCGAATCGCCCTACGCCTGGACCCGCCTGATCGCGTCGCTGGCGCTCATGACCATCAGCGGCGTCGGCATGTACGCGGTCGCCGTCGCGCTGCCGGCGGTGCAGGCCGAATTCGGCATCACGCGCTCGGAGGCCTCGCTGCCCTATGCCGCGACCATGATCGGCTTCGGCCTGGGCGGCATCCTGATGGGACGCCTCTCGGACCGGTTCGGCGTCATGGTGCCGGTGCTGATAGGCGCCGTATGCCTCGGCCTGGGATTCGCCGCGGCGGGCGCGTCGGACAGTCTGTGGCAGTTCGCGGTGGCGCAGGGACTGCTGATCGGCCTGCTCGGCACCTCGGCGGCCTTCGCGCCGCTGGTGGCCGACACCTCGATGTGGTTCACGCGCCGCAGGGGAATCGCCGTGGCGATCTGCGCCAGCGGCAATTACCTCGCGGGCGCGATCTGGCCGCCGGTGCTGCAGCACTACTTCGACACCATCGGCTGGCGCGCGACCTTCACCGGCGTGGGCCTATTCTGCGCCGCGACCATGATCCCACTCGCGTTTGTGCTGCGGCGCAAGCCCCCGGGAATTGGTTCTTCAGTTCTTTCAAGTTCTGCTTCGAACAAGAAAATAGACATCCCCCCGAACACCTTGTTCGCGCTGCTTTGTGTGGCCGGGGTCGCCTGCTGCGTGGCGATGTCGATGCCGCAGGTCCATATCGTCGCCTACTGCGGCGACCTGGGCTTCGCCGCGGCGCGCGGCGCGGAGATGCTCTCGGTGATGCTCGGTTTCGGCATCGTCAGCCGGCTCGCCTCGGGCTGGATCTGCGACCGCATCGGCGGCCTGCGCACGCTGCTGCTCGGTTCGGGCCTGCAGGGCGTGGCGCTGCTCCTGTTCCTGCCCTTCGACAGCCTCGCCTCGCTCTACATCGTGTCGGCGATGTTCGGCCTCTTTCAGGGCGGCATCGTGCCCTCCTACGCCATCATCGTGCGCGAGTATTTCCCGCAGCGCGAAGCGGGCGCCCGCGTCGGCATGGTGCTGATGGGCACGCTGCTCGGCATGGCGCTCGGCGGCTGGATGACCGGGGTGATCTTCGACCTCACGGGCTCCTACCGCGCCGCGTTCCTGAACGGCATCGGCTGGAACCTGCTGAATCTCACGATCGCCTTCTGGCTGCTGCGCCGTAGCGTGGCGAACAAGACCCTCCTTCCGGCCTAGAATTGCTTTCACGAGGAGCCGCCATCATGATGACCCCCGAGGAACTGGAAAAGCTGACCCCCGCCGAATCGCTGTTCGCCTCGCCGATCCCGGTGCAATCCGTATCGAGCGACGAGTTCACGCCCGCGCCGCAGACCGAGAGGCAGCGCGAGTTCGAGGCGCGGGTGAAGCGGATCGGCGCCGAGCTGGCGAAGCAGCAGGGCTTGAGCCGCCGTGCCTTCTTCAAGACCGCGGGCGGCATGGCGGCGGCCTTCGTCGCCATGAACGAGACCTACGCGAAGGACGGGCGCCCGTTGTACGAGGCAAGCCGCGCCGAGGCGGCGACGCCGGCGCTGGCGCAGGCGCGCGCCGAGGGCCTCAAGGGCCAGTTCGTGATGGACATGCACACGCACTTCCTGCGCGACGACACCCCCATCCGGGCTTTCGTGGCCCAGCGCGAAACGGTCGGCAAGGCGGGCTGGAACCCCATGCTGGTCGGCAAGCCGCAGACCATCGATGACCTGAAGTTCCCCAACTACTTCAAGGAAATCTTCCTCGACAGCGATACCAAGGTGGCCTGCATCAGCGGCTCCTACTCGGTGGATCCGAAGTTCTCCTTCCTCACCAACGAGATGAAGCACGACGCGCGCGACAAGATCAACCGCGAGGCCGGCACGCGCCGCATGTTCGCGCACGCCATCTTCACGCCGGGCTGGCCAGGCTGGCTCGACAAGTTCGACGCGGAGAACGACAAGCTCAAGCCCGATTCCTGGAAGGGCTACACCATCGGCGACAACACCAACAAGCATCTGTCGAAGTTCCCGTTCCGGCTGGACGACGAGAAGATCATGTACCCGTTCTACGAGAAGCTGGTGAAGGCGATGGCGACGTACCCCGATCGCCCCGGCCTGAGGAACGTCTGCATCCACAAGGGCCTGTTCCCGGCGTCGGTCGAGAGACAGTTCCCTCATCTGCTCGGCTACTGCCACGTCGGCGACGTCGGCAAGGCGGCCAAGGACTGGCCGCAACTCAACTTCGTCATCTACCACTCCGCCTACCGCTTCCCCGGCGGCGGCACCGCGGCGCAGGCCTGGGAGCAGCTCGAGCGCACCGGCCGCGTCGAATGGGTCACCGACCTCGCCGAGATCCCGGCGCAGTTCGGCGTCAAGAACGTCTATGCCGACCTCGGCCAGATCTTCGCGCA
>JBBPIU010000169.1:0-1390 GCA_038040245.1 Pseudomonadota bacterium
TCGCGGATCTTGAGCCGGGTCTGGCGCGCGCGGCGCAGACGGGCGGGATTCTTGTAGATCATGATGGTTCTCCGTACTGTCCGTATCGTCCGTATCGTCTGTACGTTCCGTTACTTCTTCTTCGTCTCTTTGAGCACGATGGCCTCGCCCGTATAGCGCACGCCCTTGCCTTTGTAAGGCTCGGGGGGCTTCACATCACGGATCTCGGCCGCGATCCGGCCGACCAGCTGCTTGTCGATGCCGCTGACCACGATCTCGGTCTGCGTCGGCGTCGCCACCTTGACGCCCTTGGGCATCTGCTGCACCACCGGATGCGAGAAGCCGAGCGACAGGTTGAGCTTGTCGCCTTGGGCCTGCGCCCGGTAGCCGACCCCGACCAGCGACAGCTTCTTTTCCCAGCCCTTGGTGACACCGGTAACCATGTTGGCCACCAGCGCGCGCATCGTGCCGGACATGGCGCCGGCGTGGCGCGAGTTGCCCAGCGCCTTGCACTTGAGCGTGTCGCCGTCTTTCTCGACGCCGACGTTCGGGTCCATCGGGCGCTCGACGGTGCCCAGCGGCCCCTTCACCGAAATCTGCGCCGGCGTGATGCTCACCTCGACTCCCTTGGGCACCGGAATGGGATTCTTTGCAATGCGCGACATGGCCGTCTCCTCAGGCGACGATGCAGATGACTTCACCGCCGACACCGGTGGCGCGCGCCTTGCGGTCGGTCATCACGCCCCGCGACGTGGAAACGATCGCCACACCCAGGCCGTTCATGACCTCGGGAAGGTTGTCGCGGTCCTTGTAGACGCGCAGGCCCGGCTTGGAGATGCGCTCCAGCCGCTCGATGACCGGGCGGCCGGCATAGTACTTCAGGCCGATGCGCAGCAGCTTCTTGGGGCCGTCTTCGCGCACCGCGAAATCCTCGACGTAGCCCTCGTCCTTGAGCACCTGGGCGATGGAAATTTTCAGTTTGGAGCTGGGCATGCTGACCTCCACCTGCCCGACCATCTGGGCATTGCGGATGCGGGTCAGCATGTCTGCGATCGGATCACTCATGCTCATCGCGGACTCCTTACCAGCTCGCCTTGACCACGCCCGGCACCTCGCCGTGCAGCGCGAGCTCGCGCAGCTTGTTGCGCCCGAGGCCGAACTTCCGGTACACGCCGCGCGGGCGCCCGGTCAGCGCGCAACGGTTGCGCAGGCGAACCGGCGAAGCGTCGCGCGGCAGCCTCTGCAGCTTGGCGCGCGCGGCATCGCGGTCCTCGTCGGCGGCTTTTGCGTCGTGAATCACCTCGAAAAGCGCGGCGCGCTTCGCCTTGAACTTCTCGACGGTCTTGCGGCGGTTCTTGTCACGCAGCTTCACTGAGAGCTTGGCCATGTTGGTCAGCCTTTCTGTTCTTGC
>JBBPIU010000169.1:1490-5107 GCA_038040245.1 Pseudomonadota bacterium
GTCGTGTTGATGGCGATGTCCATTCCCCGGATGGCGTCGATCTTGTCGTACTCGATCTCGGGGAAGATGATCTGTTCCTTGACGCCCAGGCTGTAGCTGCCGCGGCCGTCGAAGGCGCGGTTGGACACGCCCCTGAAGTCGCGGATCCGGGGGATTGCGATGTTCACCAGGCGGTCGAGGAATTCGTACATCCGCGCGCCGCGCAAGGTCACCATGCAGCCGACGGGGTATCCGGCGCGCACCTTGAAGTTCGCGATCGACTTACGCGTCTTGGTCACCACCGGCTTCTGCCCCGCGATCTTGGTCATGTCGCCGACCGCGTGGTCAAGCACCTTCTTGTCGTTCACCGATTCGCCGACCCCCATGTTGAGCGTGATTTTCTTGATGCGCGGCACCTGCATCACGGTCGTGTAGCCGAATTTCTTCATCAGATCGGGGACGATCTTGTCGCGATACTGGATCGCGAGCCGCGCCGGCGGCGCCGGGATCTGCGGGCCGGCCTCTTTCACCGGAGCCGGCGCAGCGTCCTTCTTCGCCCGCGCCTCTTTCCTGGGCGCCTTCGGCTGCTGCTGCTGCGCTTCCTGCCGCTTGGGTTTTGCGTCTTTGTCTTTGTCTTTGTCCTTGGCCATGGCCTGTCCTTACGCGTCCACCTGCTCGCCGTTCGATCTGAAAACCCGCACCTTGCGCCCGTCGCCCAGCACCTTGAAGCCGATGCGGTCGGCTTTCCGGGTCGCCGGGTTGTAGAGCGCGATGTTGGAGACGTGGATCGGCATGTCCTTGTCGACGATGCCGCCGGTGAGGTTCTTCATCGGGTTCGGCCGCTGGTGCTTCTTCACCCGGTTCACGCCCTCCACCACGACGTGCTCGGCGTCCACCCGGCGCAGCACCGTGCCGCGCTTGCCCTTGTCGCGACCGGAGATCACCACGACTTCATCGCCCTTTTTTATGCGCTGCATTAGAGAACCTCGGGTGCAAGCGAAACAATTTTCATGAAGCGCTCGGTGCGCAGCTCGCGCGTCACCGGCCCGAAGATGCGGGTGCCGATCGGCTCCAGCTTGGCGGTGAGCAGCACCACCGCGTTGTGGTCGAAGCGCACCAGCGAGCCGTCGCCACGGCGCACGCCCTTGGCGGTGCGCACCACCACGGCGTCGTAGACCTCGCCTTTCTTCACGCGACCGCGCGGCGCCGCATCCTTGATGCTCACCTTGATCACATCGCCGATCGAGGCATAGCGGCGCTTCGAGCCGCCCAGCACCTTGATGCACATGACGGCGCGCGCGCCGGTGTTATCGGCGACATCCAGCACGGACTGCATTTGAATCATGGTTCTTTCACTCCATCCAACTTGTGCGTCCAGGACGCACAGTTTTGGACCCCGTTCGGGGATGAAAAGCCGTTAATTTTAAACGATTTTCGACTTCTCTACAAGGCGTGTGACCGTCCAAGCCTTGGTTTTCGAGATCGGCCGGCATTCGGCGATTTCGACCAGGTCGCCCTCCTGGAAAGCGCCGCTGGCGACATGCGCGTGGTACTTGCTCGAACGGGTGATGATCTTGCCGAACGACGGATGTTTCACCCGGCGCTCGACCTGCACCACCACGGTCTTCTGCATCTTGTTGCTTACCACGCGGCCGACCAGCTTGCGCCGGTTCTTGGCGGGTGCGGCCGCCTGCGCGCCGTTGCCGGTACTGGCTGGTGCATTCATTTTGCGGCCTTCTCTCTGATGACGGTGCGCGCGCGCGCGATGTCGCGGCGCACTTTCCTGATCTGGCTGGTGTTGGTCAACTGTTGCGTCGCATGCTGCATGCGCAGCCCGAAGCGCGCCTTCAGCAGTTCGTTGAGCTCCTTCTGCAGCTCATCGCCGTTCTTGGCACGAAGTTCATTAGCTTTCATGGACGGGTTTTCCTTCTATCCCAACATTCTATGCACGGCTACGGTCCTGAACGGCAGCTTGGCCGCGGCCAGTGCGAAGGCTTCCTTCGCGAGCGCCGCATCCACCCCGTCCATCTCGAAAATGATCTTGCCCGGCTGGATTTCGCAGACGAAATACTCCGGGTTGCCCTTGCCGTTGCCCATGCGGACTTCGGCGGGCTTGCGCGAAACCGGCTTGTCCGGGAAGACGCGGATCCAGACCCGGCCGCCGCGCTTGATGTGGCGCGACAGCGTGCGGCGCGCCGCCTCGAGCTGGCGCGCGGTCAGGCGGCCGCGGCCGATCGCCTTCAGGCCGTACTCGCCGAAGGAAACCTTGTTGCCGCGCGTGGCAATGCCCGTGTTGCGGCCCTTTTGCTGCTTGCGGTACTTGGTGCGTGCGGGTTGCAACATGGCTTAGTCTTTCTTTTCCGCGTCTTCTTTGACGATTTTCCTGGTCCGCTTGACGGTGGTCTTGGGTGCCGCAGTTTCGGTTTTCTTGACGGCCTTCTTCTCGCCTTCGGCCTTGGGCTTGGCCGCAGCGCGCTTCGCCCCGATCTTCGGCGCAGGCTTCTTGGCGCGCTTGGGTTCGCTGGGCGCCTCGGGCTGCGCCGCTGCGGGCGACGCCGCCGTAGTCAGCGCGGCCTGCGCCTCGCCCTTGGGCATGACCTCGCCCTTGTATACCCAGACCTTGATACCGATGACGCCGTAGCTGGTCTTCGCCGCGCCCATGCCGAAATCGATATCGGCGCGCAGCGTGTGCAGCGGCACCCGGCCCTCGCGGTACCACTCGGTGCGCGCGATCTCGTGGCCGTTCAGGCGCCCCGCGCTCATGATCTTGACGCCCTGCGCACCCAGGCGCATGGCGTTCTGCATTGCGCGCTTCATCGCGCGGCGGAACATGATGCGCTTCTCGAGCTGCTGCGCGATCGAGTCGGCGATCAGCTGTGCGTCGGTCTCCGGCTTGCGGATTTCCTCGATGTTCACGTGCACCTGCTGCACGCCCATGATGTGGCGCAGCTCGGCCTTGAGCGCCTCGATCTCCTCGCCCTTCTTGCCGATCACCACGCCCGGCCGCGCCGAGAAGATGGTGATGCGCGCGTCCTTCGCCGGGCGCTCGATCAGCACCCGCCCGACGGAGGCGTGCGCGAGCTTCTTCTTGAGGAAGGAGCGAACCTTGATGTCCTCGGCCAGCATCGCCGCGAAGTTGCGGTTGTTCGCGTACCACTTGGAGCTCCAGTTGCGGTTTACCGCAAGCCGGAAGCCGGTCGGATTGATCTTCTGTCCCATGGGGTTCTCTCTAATCTCCGACCGTCAGGTAGATGTGGCAGGAGTGCCTCAGCACCCTGGTGCCGCGCCCCTTGGCGCGCGCGTGGAAGCGCTTCTGGAAGGAGCCGCGCTCGACGTGGATCGTCTTCACCTTGAGCGCGTCGATGTCCGCGCCGTCGTTGTGCTCGGCATTGGCGATTGCAGACTCCAGGAGTTTCTTCACCAGGCCCGCGCCCTTCTTCGGCGAGAAGGCGAGGATGTTGATCGCCTGGTCCACCTTCTTGCCGCGCACCAGGTCCGCCACCAGGCGGCCCTTCTGTGCTGAAAGGTGCGCGCCTCGCAATGTCGCTTTCGTTTCCATGCCGGCTCCCTACTTCTTCGCCGGCGCCGGCGCCGCCGGCGCCGCCGCTGCCGGTGCCGCGGCACCCGCGCCGATGCCG
>JBBPIU010000170.1:0-5086 GCA_038040245.1 Pseudomonadota bacterium
GCCCTGGCTACGGCCGCCGAATCGAGGATCGGGTGCGAGAAGACGCTGGCCGGCGCGCGCGAGACCGTCGAGGCCGCGGCCAGCGCGCTGCGGTCCCTGGAGGAAGAGCGCCTCAAGATAGAGCATTCGATTGCGCCGCTGCGCGAGCGCATCAACGAACTGCGCCTGAAAGAACAGGCGGCGCAGATCAACCACGACCAGTACGAAATGCAACTGCACGACGCCAGCGCGGACGAAGCCCGCCTGGCCGCGGAGTATGAAAATGCGCCGCGGCCGTCGACCCTGCAGGGCGAGATCACGCGCCTCACCCAGGCGGTGAACGAACTGGGGGCGGTGAACCTGGCCGCGCTCGATGAACTGGCGACCGGGCGCGAGCGCAAGGGCTTCCTCGACGCGCAGTCGGCAGACCTGGCAGAGGCGGTCACGACACTGGAGGACGCGATCCGGCGCATCGATCGCGAGACGCGCGAACTGCTGCGGCAGACCTTCGACAGCGTCAACCGTCATTTCGGAGCGCTGTTTCCGGTACTGTTCGGTGGCGGTGAGGCGAAACTGCTCATGACCGGCGAGGAAATCCTTGACGCGGGCGTGCAGGTCATGGCCCATCCGCCCGGCAAGCGCAACACCAGCATCCACCTGTTGTCCGGCGGGGAGAAAGCCTTGACCGCGATTTCGTTGGTGTTCTCGATGTTCCAGCTCAATCCGGCGCCGTTCTGCCTGCTTGACGAGGTGGACGCGCCGCTGGACGACAGCAACACCATCCGCTTCTGCGACCTGGTGCGCAAGATGTCGGCGCAGACCCAGTTCCTGTTCATCAGCCACAACAAGATCACCATGGAATTGGCGACCCAGCTGATCGGAGTCACGATGCCCGAATCCGGCGTGTCCCGTGTGGTCGCGGTGGACATCGAGGAAGCGCTGCGGATCCGGGAGGAACTGGCTGCCTGAGCTTCGCTTGGGCGGCCCTGTCGCGTTACATGACCCGGCCATGAGCGAACTTCAGATTGGTCTGTTTTCAATCGGCGCGCTGGTGGTGGCCGGCGTGCTGATCTACAACCGCGTCCAGGAAAGCCGCGCGAAGCGCGCCGCGGAGCGGGCATTTCGCTCCGGCCATGACGATGTCCTCCTTGAGCAGCCCGCCGCGGCGCACCGATCGGAAAACGCGGCGGAAAACGCGGCGGAAAACGCGGCGGAAAGCGTGGCGCGAGGAGCAGCGGAACAAGGCCGGGAGCCGGCGCAGCCCGATCCGGCCATCGATTACATCATCGAGTTTGCCGCCGAGCATCCCGTGGCGCAGGGCGCGTTGCGCGAGCAATGGAACGCCATCGAGCGCCGGCATGCGCGGCGCGCGCTGCTGGCCGGATCCGCCGACGGCAGGTCGTGGCGCGCGGCGCTGCAGCTCGTTTCTCGCGACGGCGCCATCGGCGAGGCCGACCTGATCGAGTTTCGTTCCGCGGTCGAGACCCTGGCCGCCTCCGTCGGCGGCGCGGTGTCGGCGCCGGAAATGCGGGCCGCGGTCGAGGCGGCGCGCGCGCTGGACGATTTCTGCGCCGAATCGGACATCCAGGTGGTGGTGCACGTGAACGGGGGCCCGTTCGCGGGAACCAAGATCCGCGCCGCGGCGGAAGCGAGCGGCCTGGCCCTGGAGGCAGACGGCAAATTCGCGCTGCGCAACGACGAGCAGCGGTTGCTCTATACGCTCGGCGCCCAGGATGGCACGGCGTTCTCCGCGGCCGCGATGCGTGACGCCACGCCGCAGGCGCTCTCGCTCGCGCTCGATGTCACGCGCGCCCCGGATACCCGGCGCTCGTTCGAAAGCATGGTCCGGCTCGCGCATCAGCTTGCCTCGGTGCTGGGCGGGAGCATCGTCGACGACAATGGCAATGCGCTGGACGAGCGCGCCGTGGCCGCCATCGCCGTTCAGCTCGATTCGGTGCGCGCCAGTCTGGAAGCGCACGGCTTGCCGCCGGGCAGCCCGGCGGCGCTGCGCCTGTTTTCCTAAATTTGCATCCGATGGGCGCTCCAAAGCAGGTTCGAGACCGGGCCGAGCGGCTGCGCAAGGATCTCGAGCACCACAATCACCGTTATTACCTGCTCGACGATCCGGAAATCGGCGATGTCGAATACGACCGTCTGTTCCGCGAACTCGTTCAGATAGAGGAAGAACATGAGGAATTAAGGCGCCCCGATTCGCCAACCCAGCGCGTGGGCGCGCCCCCGCTGCCTGAATTCGCCGAAGTGCGGCACCGCGCGCCGATGCTGTCACTCGCAAACGCATTCGAAGAAGAAGAGGTGCGCGCCTTCGACCGGCGGGTGCGCGAGGCGCTGGGCGCAGATGTGGTGGACGGCGCGGTGGAATATGCGGCCGACCCCAAGTTCGACGGTCTCGCCATCAGCCTTGCCTACCGCAAGGGCGTATTCGTGCAGGGTGCGACGCGAGGCGATGGCGCGACGGGGGAAGACGTCACGCCCAATTTGCGGACGGTGCGCTCCATTCCCCTGCGCCTGCCCAATGGACCCGATAGCGGGGATCTGGAGGTGCGGGGAGAAATCCTGTTCTACAAAAGCGACTTCGAGAAGCTGAACGTCCGGCAACGGCAGGCAGGGGACAAGGAGTTCGCGAATCCGCGCAACGCCGCGGCCGGCAGCCTGCGGCTGCTCGACTCCCGGATCACGGCGCAGCGTCCGCTGCGTTTTTTCGCGTATGGGGTCGGAAATGCAGGGGTCGGCGTTGCGGCTGGCGCGAAATGGAAGACGCATTCGCAGATGCTCGACCGCCTGGCCGAACTCGGCTTTCCGGTCTGCGCGGAGCGTCGCATCTCGAAGGGTGTCGAGGGTCTTTTAGTTTTCTACAGGGAAATCGAAACGAGGCGCGAAAAACTTCCCTACGCCATCGACGGCGTGGTCTACAAGGTGAACCGGCTGGACTGGCAGGAGAAGCTGGGCTTCGTTTCACGCGCGCCGCGCTTCGCCATCGCGCACAAGTATCCTGCCGAAGAGCAGACCACGGTAGTCCTGAGGATCGAAATTCAGGTGGGCCGCACCGGGGTGCTGACGCCGGTTGCCCGCCTCAATCCGGTCGAAGTCGGAGGCGTCACCGTTACCAACGCAACCCTGCACAACGAGGACGATCTGCGCCGCAAGGATGTGTGGCCCGGCGACACGGTGATCGTGCGCCGCGCGGGAGACGTGATCCCGGAGGTCGTGGGCGTCCAAAAGAAGGGGCCGCGCAGGGCCGAAGAGCGCTTCTCCATGCCGGACAAATGCCCGGTGTGCCAGTCGCCCGTGGTCCGCCTGCCGGGCGAGGCGGCGACTCGCTGCACCGGCGGCCTGTATTGCCGTGCGCAGCGCAAGCAGGCGATTATCCATTTCGTCGGGCGGCGCGCGATGGATATCGAAGGCATCGGCGAGAAGCTGATCGAGCAGCTGGTCGAGCGCGGTATGGTGGAAAACCCGGCGGACCTCTACCACAGGTTGGACAAGGAATCGCTCGCGGGACTGGAGCGCATGGCGGAGAAATCGGCGCAGAACGTGGTCGACAGCATCCAGCGCTCGCGCAGCATGGACCTTGCGCGGTTCGTGTTCGCGCTGGGCATTCCGGGCGTCGGCGAAGAGGTCGCCAGGATCCTGGCGCGGCATTTCGGTTCGCTGCGGGCGCTGCTCGAGGCCGACTGGCCGGCGCTGGCGGCGCAGAAGGAAGCACTGCGCAAGGAGAATGCAAAGCGCAAAAGGAAGAACCAGGCGCTGCTCGAGGTTCCGCTCGAGGGTATCGGCCCCGAGATCATGGAAAGCATCGACAAATTCGTGCACGAACCCCATAACCGCAAGGTCATCGCGAGCCTTGTCGATCCGGCCCGCGGCGTGGCGCTCAGAGATGCAGCTGTGGCAACGTCGGTCGCCCGGGCCAGCAAAACCTTCGTTCTCACTGGTACTCTCCCGGGGTTAAGCCGGGATGAGGCACGCGCGCTGATCGAATCGCGGGGCCACAAGGTCGCCGGCTCGGTATCGAAGAAGACCGACTATGTGGTGGCCGGAGACGAGGCGGGCAGTAAGCTGGCGCAGGCCCGCGCGCTCGGAATTGCCGTTCTGGACGAAAACGGACTGATGCAGTTACTCGGAAAGCGGTAACCGGATGCAAAGAAAAATCACCAAGGCGGTATTCCCCGTGGCAGGACTCGGCAGCCGCTTCCTGCCCGCGACCAAGGCAAGCCCGAAGGAAATGCTGCCGATCGTCGACAAGCCGCTGATCCAGTACGCAGTCGAGGAAGCGGCCGCCGCGGGCATCACCGATATGATCTTCATCACTGGCCGCAATAAGCGCGCCATCCCGGATCATTTCGACAAGAATCCCGAACTCGAGAGAACGCTTGAATCCAAGTCAGATCTGCTCGAAATCGCGCGAACCGTTCTGCCGGCGGGCTGCAATTGCATCTACATCCGCCAGACCGAGCCCCTCGGTCTCGGACACGCGGTACTGTGCGCACGCCCGGTGGTCGGCAACGAGCCGTTCGCGGTGCTGTTGGCGGACGACCTGATCGACTCGGTACCGCCGACGATGGCGCGGATGGCGGCCCGCTTCGAGACCGAGGGTTGTTCACTGATCGGCGTCGAGGATGTGCCACGGGAGCAGACCGGCAGCTACGGCATCGTCAGTCCTGCCGACGCGAAAGCGGACGTGACGCAGGTGCACGCCATCGTCGAGAAGCCCGCCCCGAAGGATGCGCCTTCGACGCTGGGCGTGGTGGGGCGCTACGTGCTGACGCCCGCGATTTTTGAATTACTTGCGTCCGCCAAACCGGGCAGCGGCGGCGAAATCCAGTTGACCGATGCCATCGGAGCGCTGCTCGCGCGCGAGCGCGTACTGGCGATGCGCATCGGCGGCACGCGCTATGACTGCGGCAGCAAACTGGGTTACCTGAAGGCGACGGTGGAGCTGGCCTTGCGCCACCGCGAAGTCGGCAAGGATTTTGCCGAGTTCCTCGCGCATCGCGGACGCTGAGATGCCCGATCTGCAGGCATCCTGGGCGTTTCTCGAGCACTCGGACCTCGTTTCCAGCGCCTCGGAAGTCGAGGCGGCCATCGGCAA
>JBBPIU010000171.1:0-5050 GCA_038040245.1 Pseudomonadota bacterium
GGCGGCGAGCGCGGGCGGCACGTCGTAGATCACGGCATCCTGGGGCAGGGGGCGGCCCATGCGCCATTTCTTCGCCTGGCCCGGCGGCATGCAGCCGTTGTGCTTCTTGGCGAGGCCCGGCGGGCAGCGGCCGCCGCGGAATTCGCCCTCGTAGTAGCTGTGGATGTGTGCGCGCTTGTCGTCGTTGAAGTGCTTGTTCTTCTGCTTGCCTTTGCCCTGTCCCTTGCCTTCCCCGGCCCATGCCGGCTTTTCGGCGAGCACGGGTGCGGCGCCTAGCCCCAGCGCGATGCCGAGCGCGAGAGCGGCCGGGGCGATGCGGAGTTTTGGAATCATGTGTGACCTCTTGGCGGATTGAGATAAGCAAACGCCACGATAGGCTGATTCTGGCGGCGGCAGGGAATATTCCACACTATTCAGGCTTAAGCCCGCTCTCCCTATGTTGGCTTGCGCACATATTCCCATTGCGGAGGCGCATAGACTTTCCGTCTCGGAAAATTGAAAGAGGCAAGATCATGAAACGCACGCCGCTTGGTACCAGCAAAGGTTCGGTCGCCTGGAGCGATCTCGGGTATGCCGCGCTGCAAGGCAATTTCGCCGACACCTTCGACGATCGCGTAAGCGAAAGCCTTGTCGATTACGAGGATGAGCGCGAGGCCGTAGACGCCGTCGTGCAGAGTATGAACCGCACCGTGAACTGAGATGGAGGCGGTGTTGCCGAACAAATCAATGCGGTCAGTGGTTGCTTGCCGGATCGCGGGATGCCTGATGGCAGGGATGCTCGCTGCCCATGCCCATGCCGGCGACGCAGAGGTGAATTCGGCCGGCAGCCTGCGCGCGAAGTACGCGCAATTGCGCGCCCAGCTCAGTAACAACCAGTTCCAGAAGCCGCTTTATCTGGACTCCAGCGAGTCCCCGGATGGCGTGACGGGCAACGTATATGCGCTTATCGATCACCCGTTTGCCACTGCGGCTGCGGCGCTGAACAGTCCGGACAATTGGTGCGAGATTCTGATCCTGCACATCAATACCAAATATTGCCGTGCATCCAGGGGCGACCAGGGGAGCGTCCTCAACGTAAATATCGGCAAAAAATACGACCAGCCGCTGGATCAGGCCTACCGGGTGGAATTTGCGTATCATGTCGCCGCTCAAACCCCGGACTACCTGCAGGTAAGGCTGAACGCAGACCAGGGGCCGCTCAGCACGCGCAATTACCGCATCGTGCTCGAGGCAGTTCCGCTGGATAACGGCCGGACATTCATCCACTTTTCGTATTCATATGCCTTTGGCCTGACGGGACGGATGGCGATGCAGGTCTATCTCGGCACGACCGGGAGAAGCAAGGTCGGATTTACCGTCACCGGGACGCAAGCCGACGGCCAGCCCCTGTACATCGGCGGAACGCGGGGCGTGGTGGAACGCAACACGATGCGCTATTACCTCGCGATCGAAGCCTTCCTCGGCGCCCTGTCCGCGCCGCCGCAGGCGCGGCTCGAAAAACGTCTGCGCGACTGGTTTGCGGCTGCCGAGCGTTATCCGCGCCAGTTGCATGAAATGGAGCAGGGCGAGTACCTCGACATGAAACGCAAGGAGTACCTGCGGCAGCAGGCCGCACTCCTGCCGCGATTGATGTTTCCCCAGGAGGCCGCACATGTTCAAGATGCAGGTACAGGATGATGAGAACGATCCAAGATCCTGGCACGACGTCAAAGGCCCGGAGGGATCCGCGCTGATTTTTGAAAGCGAAACCGAGGCCCGCGCCAAGCTGGAATCGCTCTATCCCGTGCAGGTGAAGATGGAAAAGTATGCCGGCCCGAAAACGACGCGGGTCATAGCCATCCTCGAGGACGAGGACGACCGGAAGAGGCGCTAGCCGGAGCGGCGCCGTTTCCGCTATGAATACAAGAGCTTAGGCACCCTCAAACCATCGGCGGTGGGCCGAATCCAGCATCCTCGCGGCCCGAGGCAGCTATTCAAATTTGCCGCTCTGTACGTGTGCCACCGCACAGAGCTATTGTCGCGCTTGCGGTAAAAATCGATTGCGCGCAGCATATCCCCAGATGTCGCTTATGTCCCTGCTTATGGTGGGGAGATACGGGGAAATCGCGCGATGACCGGCAAACAGAGTTTCGGGCATTGGTTCAACGTGCATCCGCTGCGCGAGCACCGGGCTGCGGCTGCCGTCGTGGTTCTGCTTGTGCTCGTCCTGCAGTGTTTCGAGCTGCGCGCTGAATTGCTTTTCCGCAGCGTAGAGCAGACCAACGGCCAGCCACTCTCGTCGCCCATCAGGAAATACAGCAATCCGTCAGACACCGCCTACGTGCGGGTCTCTGCAAGCGGTGCGGCAGCGCCGGCGGAGGAGGTGCGCGTTTTTCTCTCCGGCGAGATAACGCGCGCAGACGTGGACAGCGCGGGAGTGATGGCAAGCCTGCTCAAGAGCGGCAAGCAGAAAATAGCGGGCAACACGGTGTGGCTTGCCAGCAATGGAGGCGATATCGATGCCGGGATGGAACTGGGGCGGCTGCTGCGCGGGTTGGGCGTTTTCACCCTCATCGGCAAGAACGACCAATGCCTGAGTGCCTGCGTCTTCGCTTTCATGGGCGGAGAACGGCGCAGCGTCGCGGGGCGGCTCGGAATCCACCGTCCGTTTTTTCCGTTCACGCAGGATATGCCCGATCGCCAGGCCCGCTTTCGCCATCTGCAGAAGACATTGAAGGACTACGTCGAGGAAATGGACTTTCCCGCTTCCCTGTATGAAGCGGTGATGGTGGTACCCCCGGAATCCATGAAAATACTGGCTCCGGCGGAATTGAAAAGTTTTTATCTGGAGGGGATCAGTCCATCGTCTGAAGACATCGCGGATGCGGCCTTGGCAAGGCGCCTCGATCTCTCGATGGCCGAATACCTGCAGCGCAAGGCGAAGGCACCCGCGTGCGCTTTCCCCGTTACCGGCCAGGGCCGATGTGATGGCACAGCGCAGGAAGCGGCAGCAAGCGGCGGCGCGGCGGACGATCCAGGGAGCATGCAAAAGGGTGACGCAGCGTCGGCACGCCGAGCGGTGGGACGCGGCACGGGGGATACACAGCGCCCTGGAACTCCCCGCGGCACAACTCGCGGCGCACCCGGATCGTCATAGGCTTGATGGATAGCGGGCCAGGGTGAAAGGGCGCCGCGAGGCGCCCTTTCATTTGACGGGCTGTTCCAGCTCCGCCTGTTTCTCCAGCCACTCGCCCTCGAGCTGGCCGAGTTCCTTGCCGACGTACGCCTGATCGCGAAGCACGGCCTCCAGCGCCGCCTTCGACGCGGCCAGGTAGATTGCCGGATCCGCGAGGCGCGCTTCCATGTCCGCCTTCTTCGCGTTCAGCCGGGCGATCATTTCTTCCAGCCGCTTGATCCGCGCTGCCAGGTTCTTGTTGTTGTTGTTGGAAGGCTTGGCAGCGGCCTTCGGCGCCTCCGGTTTTTCGCGTTTGCTCTTCAGCAGCCAGTCGCGGTAATCGTCCAGGTCGCCGTCGAAGGGCTGCAGGCTGCCATCGGCGACGATCAGGAACTGGTCGGTGGTGGCGCGCAGCAGGTGCCGGTCGTGCGACACCAGCACCAGCGTGCCCTCGAACTGCGCCAGCGCCACGGTGAGCGCTTCGCGCGTCTCCAGGTCAAGGTGGTTGGTGGGCTCGTCCAGCAGCAGCAGATTGGGCCGCTGCCAGACAATCAAGGCAAGGGCGAGCCTCGCCTTCTCGCCGCCCGAAAAATGCGCGATCGAGCCGGTCGCCATGTCGCCGGGGAAGTTGAAGCCGCCGAGGTAACTGCGCAGGTCTTGCTCGCGCGGCGCATTTCCCGAGCTCGGGGCGGCGCGCGCGAGGTGCCACAGCGGCGACTGGTCGTCGCGCAGCATCTCGATCTGGTGCTGGGCGAAATAGCCCACGCAGAGGCCCTTGTTGAAGATCGCGGAACCCTTCAGGGGCTTCAACTCGCCCGCGATGGTCTTGATCAGGGTGGACTTGCCGGCGCCGTTGATGCCGAGCAGGCCATAGCGCTGCTCCGACTGCAGCGAGAAATTAATGTTCGCGAGGACGGTTTTTTCCCCGTAGCCCGCGTCCGCATCCTCCAGCACCAGCAGCGGGTTGGGCGCTCGGAGCGGCTCGCGGAACTCGAACGAGAACGGCGCGCTGGCGTGCAGCGGCGCCAGGTCTTCCATCTTCGCGAGCATTTTCATGCGGCTCTGCGCTTGCCGCGCCTTGGTGGCCTGGGCCTTGAAGCGGTCGATGAAGGACTGCAGGTGGGCGCGTTCGCGCTCCTGCTTTACCCGCTGCCCCGCGGCCAGCACTACCGACTGCGCGCGCTGCACCTCGAAATCCGAGTAGTTGCCGGCATAGCGCTTGAGCTTCTTCTGGTCGATATGCAGGATGACGTTCACCACGCCGTCGAGGAAATCGCGGTCGTGTGATACCACCAGCAGCGTTCCCGCGTAGCGCTTGAGCCAGTCCTCCACCCACAGGATGGCGTCCAGGTCGAGGTGGTTGGTGGGCTCGTCCAGCAGCAGCAGGTCGGAGGGGCACATCAGCGCCTGGGCGAGATTCAGGCGCATGCGCCAGCCGCCGGAGAAGCTCGATACAGGTTTTTCCAGTTCTTTATTCTTAAACCCCAAACCAACCAGCAGTTGCTCCGCGCGCGAGCGCACGGTGTAGGCGTCGGCGTCGGACAGCGCCGCGTGCAACTCGCCGATCAGGTGTCCGTTGTTTTCTTTTTCTGCTTGGGAAAGTTTTTTCTCAAGAATTCTTAAATTCGTGTCTCCATCGATGGCGTATTCGACCGCCGGCCGGTCCAGCGCCGGTGTTTCCTGCGCCACGTACGCCACGCGCCAATGCGCCGGAAACTCGGCGTCGCCCTTGTCGGTGTGCAGTTCGCCGCGCAGCACCGCGAACAGGCTCGACTTGCCCGATCCATTGGCGCCGATGAGCCCGATCCGGTCCCCCGGATTGAGGACCGCGTCGGCGCCCTCGAGCAGCACCTTGGTGCCCCGGATCAGGCTGATTTGGGAAAAGCGGATCATGCG